>NZ_JBHFNU010000050.1:0-8177 GCF_041929145.1 Aerosakkonema sp. BLCC-F183
GCCTTTACCATTATCGGCAATCCGAATCTCTACCTGGTTATCTACTAAGGATGTTTGAATGCTAATTTGATTGGGGTTTGCCTTAATCTCTGCAAAAGTGCGTCCCAGATTTGATTCCTCTAAAGCATCGATCGCATTAGCGAGAATATTCATAAATACTTGATTAAGCTGTCCGGCAAAACACTCAATTTGAGGTAAATTACCGTAGTTAGTCACAACTTTAATCGCCGGACGTTGTTCGTTAGATTTCAGGCGATGCTTGAGAATTAATAGGGTACTTTCAATACCTTCATGGATATAAAACGGCACTTTGTAATCCTTATCAGCACGGGAAAAAGTTCTTAAACTGGTACTAATTCCTTTGATGCGATCGCAACCTACCTGCATCGAAGACAGCATTTTAGGTAAATCTTCTAGCAAATATTCGATGTCTAATTCTTCAGCTTTTTCAGTAATTTTTTGACCGGGATTGGGAAATTTTTCTTGGTAGAGTTGGAGGAATTCGGTCAAGTCTTTAACCGCCGCGATTGCTTCTTGAACATTGCCAGAAATAAACCCAACTAGATTGTTGATTTCGTGAGCCACCCCTGCAACTAAATTACCCAAAGCCGACATCTTTTCGCTTTGAATCATTTGCAATTGGCTTTGCTGCAAGTCATGTAAGGCTCGCTCTAGCTGCTGAGCATAAGCTTGCGATCGCTCGTAAAGTCCGGCATTTTCTAGGGAGATAGCGGCTTGAGTACAAAGTAAAGTTAGGAGTTCCACGCGATCGCTCGTAAACGCTCCCTTGGCTAAATTATTTTCTAGATATAAAATGCCCAATAATTTACCTTGATGCAAAATCGGGTTGCACAAGATGCTCTGAGGCTGTTGACGCACAATATACGGGTCATGGCTATAGGTTTTGACAATCGAGGACGATCGCAGATTTTTAGTAATAGTATATTGATTGCGAAATTGTACCAGTTCGTTGAAATTGGGATAAAGATTTTTGATGAGTTTGATCGCCACAGGTAATTGGTCTGAAGTACGGATAGCTCGATACACTAAGGTACGACTTCCTGAATAAATAGTTTCAATAATTTGATAGTTGAGAATTTGATTGGTTGTGAAGGATTTATTCATAGCGAGCTTTGGCAAAAAATTAATGACAATTTTGTTAAGTAGTTGGACATAAATAATGTTAACTGTCTTAAGTTTTATGAAGATTTTCGATCGGCCTACTGGCAAAGATTACGTAAAATTTACAAAAATTAACACAGTATCCTTTACTTTTGTCCGACTACTTAAACGAGTACAAATATCAACGAAAACCACTTATAGCGATACGCGCTGGTATATTTACTGTCTTCAAGCGCTCGGAAATGGCTCAAACCTTTATATGGCAATGCAATCCGTTCCCTTTTCACTTTTTCCTGCGCGTAGCGCTATAACTGTTTTATCGTCCCTGGATGGGTAAGGTGATGATAAATTCCGTACCCGATCCCAGTATAGAATTGACTTGTAGGGAACCGCCATGTTTTTCGACGACGACCGACTTGGCGATCGCCAATCCCAATCCCGTCCCTTTCCCGACGGCTTTGGTAGTAAATAGATGGTCGAAAATCTGGCTTTTAACTTCCTCTGACATTCCCCGACCATTATCAGCGATCGCGATTTTTACCTCCTCATTTACCAGAGAAGTTTGAATGATAATTCGATGGGGATTCGCCTTAATTTCTGCGCTACTTCGCTCAAAGGTTGATTCGTCCAGCGCATCGATCGCATTCGCGAGAATATTCATAAATACCTGATTTAATTGACCGGGAAAACATTCAATTTGAGGTAAATTTCCGTAGTTAGTCACCACTTCAATCGCCGGACGTTGGTCGTTGGCTTTCAGACGATGTTTGAGAATTAATAGGGTACTCTCAATCCCTTCGTGAAGATTAAATGGCACTTTATATTCTCGATCGGCACGGGAGAACGTGCGTAGAGAAGTGCTGATATTTTTTAGTCTGTCGCAGGCTACCGACATGGAATCTAGCATTTTGGGCAAGTCTTCTAAGCTATATTCCAAGTCAATTTCTTCAGCATGAGTTTGGATTTCTTCTGTCGGATGAGTTAAAGTTTCTTGATAGAGTTTTAAGTGTTCGACAATCTCGACGACAGTGGGTTTAGCTTGTTGGAGACTAGCAGCAATAAAGCCTAAAGGATTATTCATTTCGTGCGCTACTCCCGCCACCATATTACCCAAAGCCGACATTTTTTCGCTTTGGATAAGTTGTAATTGCGCTTGTTGTAAGTCTTGCTCTGCTCGTTTGCGATCGCTTATATCCAACAATAAGCCATCCCACATTAACGTGCCATCAACAAGTTTTTCGATCCGTGCTTCGCCGTGAATCCACTTAGTCATTCCAGAGGGGGTAATAATTCGCCCTTCCCACTGCCAGGGAGTTAAGCTTTGAACTGAATCTGCAATGGATTGACGATGAGATTCAGCATCCTCTGGATGCACCATATCTATGAGGATCTGCACGTTGGCGATCGCATCCTCGGCAGTGATTTCATAGAGATCGTAACAGTCGCTACTTATATAAGGCATTGACACCGAACCATCGGTCGCCATCAGAAATTGATACACCACTCCAGGAACGTTATCTACTAGATTATAGAAGCGGGTTTGGGCAATTTTTAACTCATGGAGCGATCGCTCTAGCTGTTGGCTGTATTCCTGAGAACGTTGATAAAGTCGGGCATTTTCTAGAGAAATGGCGGCTTGAGCGCAAAGTAAATTGAATAGTTCGATGCGATCGCTCGTAAATGCTCCCTTTGTTAAATTATTTTCTAGATATAAAATGCCCAGTAATTTGCCTTGGTGTAAAATTGGGTTACACAAAATACTCTGAGGTTGCTGACGGATAATATAGGGGTCATTGGCTAAGGTAGGATCTGCGGTTGCATCCAACAAGACAACAGTCTGTTGACTGTGCTTGACTTTGTAAATCAGCTTGTGGGGAATATCTTGACTGTCTGCAATGGGAAGACTTTGTAAAACAATCGGTTGCGTTATTGGGGTAATTGCGCCTTGAATTAATAGATGATTGTCTTGCAACAGCATTAACACACATTTATCAGCCCCAGCAATTTCAATCACGATCGAAAGTAATGATGAAAGCAGTTTTTCTAGTTCGATTTCACCAGATATAGTTTGAGATGCTTTGAGAATTGCGGTTAAATCTAGTGTGTCTAAGACACTGCTGCTAGAACTGGAAGAACGGGTAGATGTCACAGTCCCCAAAGTGAAGATAGTTTCGTTAGTAGAAAGAACCGAACGGTTTTGCTGTAATATGGGAGCGAGTAATTGGGGATAGCGTTGTTCTAAGTCGGCGACTTTGGCTTTTGCTCCCCAACGGGTATAACAATAGTATGCTTCTTGCATATAAAGAGCGGCGAAATTCTCTTTCCCCCAATCAAGATAAAATTTTGCTGCTAATTCGTTGGCGAGGGCTTCTTCTTGAAGATAACCATTTTCTTTTGCTCTATAAATAGCGCGATCGTAGTGTTCCAGCGCAGTAATTTTATTATCTAAAACTCTATTCTTTTCTGCCTCAACTAAATACCATTTATGCAGATAATTCATGGGAGCATTTTGTGCCATTTGCTGTAAAGCAGTTTGATGGGTTTCTACCTGGGCAAGAATTTTAGCTTGCTCCAACTTTGGCTGAGTGGGGAATGATATCAAATGTGTCAGAGCTGTATAGAAATGGAAAATGGGAATAAAAATCAATCCGGGTAAAGACGTTAAACACTTTTTAGCTTCCGTACTATAGTCTATGGCATTTTTGTAATTGCCAAAAAGGTAGGCAAGGAAAAGTTTGTATATGTAAACAATAGAAATCGAAACAAAATCTTTTTCCCGATCGTGCTGAGGAAGCATCACTGTTTCATCATAAGCATTACCAATTAAGCGATCTGGCAGAATAGCTCGTTCCATCAAATTTTGTACGGTCTGATGTACTATATCTACATAATTACCAGCAGAATATTGATTTTTTTCGACTAAAACAGCCTTGTAACTAGCGATTTCAGGTTTCAAATTGTCTATTTCTATTCCACTAATAAAAGAGGCATTAATGTAATTACTTGCCGAATAACCAGCATCCATAAAATCACCAGTTTCCATCCCAACTACATACCCCTCTTTCAGCGTCACCACGATTGACTTAATAGCTTCTTGATGATGTTGTATAAAAGCCCCAAACAGGTGCATCAGCAAACTTGCGAACTCCTTGACATTAAATTGCTCAAGTAAGTTCAGTCCCAATTTCCCAAACCGATAGCCCGTTTTTACTTCTCCGAAAAAGGCACACAGTACCATCCCATAAATCATGTACCCAACCGATGATGCTGGCGCATTGCCAAACTGGATTGATAAACTTACCATTACCGTACTCTGTATTGGCAGCAATTGAGGGATTCCCTGGATAATACTTGGAAATAAAATTCCTAAAATTTTCATAGCAGCCAAAGTATGGCGATCGCTCATTACAGGTAGATCGACTAATTCTTCAATTTCTCTGCCGTTTTGAAGCTTGGCGAGATTCTCTAGAGCTTTGCTAATTTTGGCTTCATCAGTTGTAGTAGGGAATTCCACCCCTAATTGTCCGACTGCGTTACTTCCCACGGAGATCGCTTCTAATGGCTTGCCCTGGGCTGTCAGTGCTAAGATTTGAATTTGGTAAATTTTGATTTTGTCAAAAATTGTCTGAGCATTTTGCAACACCACTCCTGCCATCTGTTCCATGCTGTTAATATCGGCATTTAAATAGGCAGTTTCGGCAGCAGCAACATAAAGATTGAGAGTCAATTCATATTGGCAATGCCAACAATCTGTCTTTAGTAGCTCAATCCCCATTTGCAAGTAGACTTTTGCTGCCACATAAGCTGTGGAATTTCTAGCCTTTAATCCAGCTTCTAAATTAAGTTGAGCCAATGCTTCTCGCTCATTAGATTGGATGATTAAAGCTTGCCCTATATTCAAATGCCCAACAATATCAAAAAGCTTTTCTTCTCTTTCTATTTGTGAGTATTTTTCCTGAAGTAGCTGTCCAATTTGGTAATGAGTGGCCTGTTTTTGCCGATCGGGAATGAGAGAATAAGCAGCTTGTTGTACCCTATCATGTAAAAATCTATACTTGGCTATATGCTCTCTGGTGCTTTGATTTTCCCGCCGCAATTTATCGTTATCTTCGCCCTGATAAAACTTATAAATATCACTTTGAGGTAAAATCAAATCTGCCTGTAAAGCAGCCCATAAATCAGTTGCGGCTTCCACCTCTGATAATTGACAAACAATCGCTAATGTTGGCAAGTCAAAGGAGTTGCCAATACAAGCAGCTAGTTTCAATACCGATTGGGTTGATTGTGGTAATCTTTGTAATTGAACTACCATAAACTCAACCACATCATCAGTGAGTGTTTGCTGATTTATCTGAGAAATATCACATTGCCAACATCCCTCTGATAAATTAAATTCAATCAATTTATCTTGATGTAGTGACTTGAGAAATTGTGTGGCAAAAAAGGGATTTCCCTGAGTTTTCCGATCAATCAATTGCGACAAAGAAAAAGCTGAATCCTCACTACACTTTAATGTATCGGCGACCAGTTGATTTAATTTGACTTGACTCAAAGGAGCGAGAGTAATTGTATTGACAAGTACCTCGGCTTTACGAATTTCCTTTAATCTCATCATCAAAGGATGAGCGGGAAATACTTCGTTATCTCGATAGGCTCCAATTAATAGTAAATATCCCTGGTTTACAATTACCATTAATAATTGAATCAAATTCAAGGAAGCAGAATCAGCCCATTGTAAATCATCCAAGAAAATCACTAATGGATGTTCTTTTTGGGTAAAGACTTGCAGAAATTTTTGAAATAATAAATTAAAGCGATTTTGCGCGGCTGTTCCTGATAGTTCTGTAACTGGTGGTTGTTGACCAATAATGTTTTCTAATTCGGGAATTACTTCAATAATTACTTGTCCATTTTCGCCCACAGCCTCTAATATTTTATTTCTCCATTCCTGAATTTGGGCATCGCTCTCGGTTAATAATTGCCCCATTAAATCTCGAAATGCTTGCACAAATGCCGAAAAAGGAATATTCCGTTGAAACTGGTCAAATTTACCTTTGATAAAATAGCCCCGTTGTCTGACAATTGGTTTATGCACTTCGTTGACAACGACGGTTTTCCCAATTCCCGAAAACCCAGCTACCAGCATCATTTCTGTAGTGCCAAGGCTAACTCTCTCAAATGCTTCTAGGAGGGTTTGAACTTCGGCTTCTCTGCCATAAAGTTTATCGGGGATGATGAAGCGATCGCACGCATCTTTACTCGCAATTTCAAAGTCTCTAATCTCGCCAGTTTCTCTTAGCTGAATTAAACATTTTTCTAAATCAAATTTTAATCCGAACGCACTCTGATACCTATTTTCAGCATTCTTTGCCATCAGTTTACTAACAATTTTGGCTAGAACTGAAGGAATATCCGGATTAATTTCATTTACTAACGGTGCGGTTTTTGCCAGATGAGAATGTACCAATTCCATCGCATCATTAGATGAAAATGGTAACTCTCCTGTCAGTAATTCATAAAAAGTTACCCCCAAAGAATAAAAATCTGTGCGATAATCAATGCCTCGATTCATTCGGCCAGTTTGTTCGGGGGAAATATAAGCTAATGTACCTTCTAATACATAGGGGTTTACTAATGTTTGGGTTTCTCTGGGTAATAATGATGCAATACTGAAGTCGATTAATTTAACTTCTTTGGTTTGGGGATTAATCAGAATGTTGCTAGGTTTGATATCTTTATGAATTACTCGTTCTCGATACAACAGATCTAGAACCTCGCACAGGACTAGGGCGATCGATAAAAATTCAGCCAGCAACTGGGCTGGTAATTTTTGACGACTTTGGAAATAATGAGATAAAGAAACTCCGCCGAAATCTTCCATCACCAAGGCATAACTATTTTGATAAGTTTCTAAACTATAGGTTTTGATTATTCGGGGAGAATTCAGATTTTTGGCAATCGTATACTGATTGCGAAATTGCACTAATTCACTGAAGCTGGGATAGGAGTTTTTCAGAATTTTGATCGCTACAGGTACCGAGTCTATCTGCCGTTCACCACGATAAACTAAAGTTCTTGAACCATTATATAGTTCTGTCTTGAGTTGATATCCAGTCAGATTCATAATGATTTCTCCGTTACTTACTTGCCTGGTTGTTTAGCTTGAAATTACTAGATTTGAGAAGATAGCTAGGGTGAGATTGGCAGTCGGATACAGAACTGAATTCCGCGACCAAATTTTGACTCAAATTCGATACTCCTCTGATATTTTTCGACTACAATTATTTTTCTTTCCCCATATCAAGGAGATCGAGTGTGAGGCGTATTATTGCTCGATCGCCTATACTTTATTCCGGCTATATCGAGCGCGAAATAAGATGATCTTATTAAAGGTGAGCCGCAGTAAATTATGGATTACAGTTGATGTTTCAGTATTTTGGGATTCTGCCAATACCCGATAGACGAGAGTAAAATTGCCCAGAAATATTTCTTCTGTTAAAAAATATTCGCCTAACAATTTATGAGGATAGATTAACATTTCTGTCTTGATTACCTGGATGAATAACTATTATACAAAAGTTTGGTGAAAAATAGTGAATTTAGCTGTTTTATAGCAGATTGCAGGCAAACAATGTGCATGAAAACTTAATAACTGAATAGTTATTGAGTTATTTAATGTCGATTTAAATTATGCTCACATTTATTTACCTGCACCTAATTAGGCATTTTTAGTTTTGATTGGCAAAGAAATTATAAATTCAGTACCTTCTCCTGGCTGAGAAGAACAATCGAGCGAACCACCATGTTTTTCTACTACGATTTGACGCGCGATCGCCAATCCCAATCCCGTCCCTTTCCCGACGGCTTTGGTAGTAAATAAATGGTCGAAAATCTTTTCTTTGACTGATTCAGTCATGCCTTTACCATTATCGGCAATCCGAATCTCTACCTGGTTATCTACTAAGGATGTTTGAATGCTAATTTGATTGGGGTTTGCCTTAATCTCTGCAAAAGTGCGTCCCAGATTTGATTCCTCTAAAGCATCGATCGCATTA
>NZ_JBHFNU010000051.1:0-40586 GCF_041929145.1 Aerosakkonema sp. BLCC-F183
GCCTTTACCATTATCGGCAATCCGAATCTCTACCTGGTTATCTACTAAGGATGTTTGAATGCTAATTTGATTGGGGTTTGCCTTAATCTCTGCAAAAGTGCGTCCCAGATTTGATTCCTCTAAAGCATCGATCGCATTAGCCAAGATATTCATAAATACTTGATTAAGCTGTCCCGCATAGCATTCCACTTCGGGGAGAGCGCCATAGTCTTTAATCACTTGAATTTCCGGGCGAAATTCATTAGCTTTCAGACGATGTTTGAGGATTAATATAGTGCTATTAATCCCATCATGGATATTACAAGCTACAGGATAATCGCTATCAGCACGAGAAAAATTTCTGAGACTCACGCTAATGTCTTGAATCCGCTTCACACCTTCTCGCATCGATTCAACTAACTTGGGTAAGTCTTCTCGAATATAGTCAAGTTCAATGGTTTCTATTTCCTCTTGAATCTCTGGATGTAGTTGGGGATATTTTTGTTGCACTAAATCGAGCAATTCAAACAAATCGTTGATGTAATCTAAGGCTGGGGTAATATTGCCAGTAAGGAAGCCAACAGGGTTATTAATTTCGTGAGCCACCCCTGCAACTAAATTACCCAAAGCCGACATCTTTTCGCTTTGAATCATTTGCAATTGGCTTTGCTGCAAGTCATGTAAGGCTCGCTCTAGCTGGTGAGCATAAGCTTGCGATCGCTCGTAAAGTCCGGCATTTTCTAGGGAGATAGCAGCTTGAGTACAAAGTAAAGTTAGGAGTTCAACGCGATCGCTGGTAAATGCACCTGTGGTTAAATTATTCTCCAGATATAAAATACCCATTAACTTACCCTGATGCAAAATCGGGCTGCACAAGATGCTCTGAGGCTGTTGGCGCACAATATACGGGTCATTCGCTAAAATCGGATCTGCTGTTGCATCAATCAACACAACAGTTTGATTACTGTGCTTGACTTTGTAAATGAGTTTGTGGGGGATATCTTGACTCTCTTCAACTCGAAGGTTCTGCAACACAACTGGCTGTGTTTCCTGAGTAATTGAGCCTTTAATTAGCAAGTGACTGTCTTGCAACAGCATTAATACACATTTATCAGCCCCAGCATTTTCAATGACGATTCTCAGTAACGATGCCAGCAGTTTTTCGAGTTCGATTTCACTTGAGATAGTTTGAAAAGCTTTGAGAATCGCTTTTAAATCTAGGGTATCTGAGACACTACTGCTGGAAGTTGCGGAACTGGTGGAGGTGACAGTCCCCAAGGTAAAGATAGTTTCATTAGTAGAAATAACAGAACGGCTTTGCTGTAATATGGGGGCGAGTAATTGCCGATAGCGTTTTTCTAAGTCTGCGACTTTGGCTTTGGCTCCCCAACGGGCATAACCGTAGTAAGCTTCAATCAGATATTCCCCAGCTATGCGCTGTTTGCCCCACTCCAGGTAAAACTTTGCTGCTAGTTCGTTGGCTAAGGCTTGTTCGTTGATGAACTGATGTTCTTGAGCAAGACTGATGGCTCGATCGTAACATTCACTAGCTGCGGCTTTTTCACCTAAAACTCGATGACGTTCAGCTTCCACGAGATACCATTTATGCAAATGATTCATTGGGGCATTTTGCGCCCATTGATAGAGAGTAGTTTGATGAGTTACGGCACTAGCAAGTAGCTCGGCTTGTTCTAATTCTGGTTGGCTGGGGTAGATTGCTAGATGAGTGAGGGCGGCATAAAAATGGAAAATCGGAATAAAAACCGATCCTGATACTCCCATCAAATAGGACTTGCCTTGGATGATGTAGTCCACAGCGGCTTGATAATTGCCAAAGTAGCAAGCAAGCAGCAGTTTGTAGGTGTAGACCATAGCGATCGAGGTAAGATCGTTATCCTGGTGGTGCTTTGGCAGCATCACCGTTTCATCGTAGATAGTGCCAGTTAAGCAATCGGGTTGGCTCACCGTTTCTCTCAAATGCAAGAGCGTTTGCAACACCATATCCGAATAAGTATGTGCGGATTCTTGTTTGATCTGAGCTAGGAAAGCATTGTAAGCAGTCAATTCTGATGACAACACCTCCACCTCTACACCCGCGAAAAACGCACTATAAGCGTAACCTGCTATGTCGTAGCCCGCGTAGAGAAAATCGCCTGTTTCTATGCCACTGGTGTAGCCACCTTTGAACGTCGGTAGCGTTGCCAAAAGCGCTTGCTGGTGATGTTGGATGGAAGCTCCAAACAAGTTTAGAGTGACGGACTTCATGTCCCGAGCATTCAACTTCTCCAGCAACAACAGCGCTAATCGCCCAAACTCGTAGCCTGTTTTGACTTCGCCGAAAAAGGCACACAGCACCATGCCATGCAGTGCATATCCTACCGTTGAGGCGGGGGCATTGCCAAAGGAGAGCGATAACTTCACCATCGTTGCGCTCAATAGGGGCAGTAACCCTGGCATTCCCAGCAACACGGGTGCATACAACATTCCTAATATTTGCATCGCAGCGATTGCAGTGCGATCGCTCATTTTGGGTAAATTAACTAGGGCAGATGGATTTTTGCTGCCCTCAAGGCTGGCAAGCTCTTCTAGTACTTTGGCGATTTGGGCTTCATCTGCTGTACTGGGGAAATCCACCCCTAGTTGACTCAGTGCAGCTCTTCCGATTGCGATCGCCTCTAATATTTGGCTCTGGGCCATTTGGGCCGCGATTTGAATTTCGGAGATTTTCACTTTGTCGAAAATTGTCTGTGCTTGCTGCAATACCAATGCGGCAAGCTGTTCCATACCCTCAAAATCACCATTTAAATAAGCAACTTCCGCCCCCGTCACATACAGATTCAAAGTCAATTCATACTGATGTTGCCAGCAGTTTGTTTGGAGTAGCTTTAGCCCCGTTTGCAAATAAACTCTGGCGGCGGCGTAAGCTGTGGAATTTTTCGCCTTGACTCCTGCTTGCAAATTCAGTTTTGCTAATGCCTCGCGTTCCTGTGGTTGAGTAATTAACTCAATTGCTAAATTCAAATGCCCCACAATATCAAACAGTTTTTCTTCAAGTTCTGGCTCGGATAAATTTTCTCGCAGTAACTGTCCGATTTGGAAATGAGTTGCTGTTTTTTGGTCGTCAGGAATTAGAGAATAAGCCGCTTGTTGGACGCGATCGTGCAAAAATCTGTAAGCGCAGTTAAAGGTATTGTGTTCGGCAACTTCTGAACTGAGCTTCGAGGGTTGATAAAATTTATAGATTTCACTAATCGGTAGAATTAATCCTTCTTGCAGTGCTTTCCACAAATCTACTCCAAGCTCTGAGAGTGAGCGTTCACAGACAATCGCCAAGGTTTCTAAATCAAATTGTGCGCCAATACAGGCAGCCAGTTTGAGGACATTTTGAGTTTCATCGGGCAACTTTTGCAATTGAAGAGCCATGAACTGCACGACATCATCAGTGAGCGCCAGTGTTTTTACTACTGCAATATCGCACTGCCACCCCCCTTCTCTTCCCCCCTTAGCAAGGAGGGACTGAGGGGGGTCAAAGGTAATGTATCCATCCTCATGCAAAGCTTTGATAAATTGGGTGGCAAAGAAGGGATTGCCTTTGGTTTTTTGATAGACTAACTCTGTCAGTGGTAGTGCTGTGATTAGCGAACAACTGAGGGTGTCAGCTACCAAATCATTAATATGGGTTTGACTCAAAGGATTTAAAGTCAGGGTATTGACAATTGCTGAAGCTTTTTCAATCTCCTCTAGCATCAACATCAAAGGATGTGCTTTTGAAACTTCGTTATCTCGATAAGCTCCGATGATGAACAGATACCCGACTTCGCTTTGACTCATCAACACCTGTATTAAGTTGAGTGAAGCGGAATCTGCCCACTGCAAGTCATCTATGAAAATGACTAACGGATGTTCGACTGTCGCAAACACGGCGATGAATTTGCTAAATAACAAGTTGAAGCGGTTTAAAGCTGCACTCCCAGAGAGTTCAGCAGCAGGTGGTTGTTTGCCAATAATTTGTTCGAGTTCGGGAATCACATCTATTAAAACTTGCCCATTTTCACCAACAGCCTCTAAGATTTTCTGTTTCCACTGCGTTAGCTGAGTATCGCTTTCACTTAATAGTTGTGACATCAAGTCGCGAAAAGACTGCACAAAAGCACTCAAAGGAATGTTGCGCTTGAATTGGTCGTATTTGCCTTTGATGAAGTAGCCACGTTGCCTGACAATCGGTTTATGTACTTCGTTAATAACTGCGGTTTTCCCAATCCCAGAAAACCCAGCCACCAGCATCATTTCTGTTGCGCCTTGGCTGACTCGATTCTCCTTCGGAGACGCTACGCGATCGAATGCTTGGAGGAGGATTTCTACTTCGGTTTCTCTACCATAGAGTTTATCGGGGATGATGAAGCGATCGCACAAATCTCTTTGTGCAATAGTAAAAGCTTCAATACAACCTTTTGTTTGCAATTGCTGCCAGCATTGTTCTAGATCCCATTTCAGTCCTAATGCGCTTTGATAGCGGTCTTCGGCATTTTTTGCCATCAATTTCGAGACGATTTCTGATAGAACAGCCGGAATATCTGGATTGATTTCATGCACTAACTTGGGCTGTTTAGCAATGTGACAATGCACCAACTCCATCGGCTCGTTTGATTGAAACGGTAACTCTCCCGTCAGGATTTCGTAAAAAGTTATACCTAATGAATAAAAATCTGTTCGATAATCAATGCCCCGATTCATTCTGCCAGTTTGTTCGGGAGAAATATATGCTAATGTGCCTTCGAGTACATTGGGGTTTAAGAGAGTTTGGGTTTCTCTGGGTAACAATGATGCAATACTAAAGTCAATTAATTTAACTTCTTTGGTTTGGGGATTAATCAAAATGTTGCTAGGTTTGATATCTTTGTGAATTACTCGTTCTCGGTACAATAAATCTATGGCATCGCACAGAACTAGAGCGAGCGACAAAAATTCTGGCAGCAATTGGGGTGGTAATTTTTCTCGTAATTTGAAATAATTCGATAAGGCAACTCCGCCGAAATCTTCCATTACCAAAGCATAACCATTTTGATAAGTTTCTAAACTATAGGTTTGGATAATTAACGGTGAATTGAGATTTTTGGCGAGCGTATACTGATTGCGGAATTGCACTAATTCGCTGAAACTAGGATAGAAATTTTTCATTAGTTTGATCGCCACGGGTAGCGAGTCCGCCTCGCGTTCACCACGATAAACTAAAGTTCTCGAACCGTTATATAGTTCTGTCTTGAGTTGATATCCAGTCAGATTCATAATGATTTCCCTGTTACTTACTTGTTTGGTTGTTTGGCTTGAAGTTGTTACTGATTTGAGAAGATAGCTATGGTTAAATTGGCAGTCGGATGCAGAACTGAGTTCCGCGACCAACAGTTGACTAAACTTCGATACTCCTCTGATATTTTTCGACTACAATTATTTTTCTTTCTCCATGTCAAGGAGATCGAGTGTGCGGAGTATTATTGCTCGATCGCCTATACGTTATTCCGGCTATATCGAGCGCGAAATAAGATTATTTTATTAAAGTTTAATCGCAGTAAATTATGGATTACAGTTGATGTTTCAGTATTTTTGGATTCTGCCAATAACCAATATAGGAGAGTAAAATTGCCTAGACAAATTTCTTCTGTTAAAAAATATTTGTCTAACAATTTATGAAGATAAATTAACATTTCTTTCTTGATTACCTGGATGAATAACTATTATACAAAAGTTTGGTGAAAAAGTAGTGAATTTAGCTGTTTTATACCAAATCCGGGTTTGCTACCCCCTTTAATCTTTGGTCATTTTATTGTAAGGACAATTCATGAATTGTCCCTACAGCATTTCGGCATAACGGAACGGGGGTCATAGAAGCGGATTTGGTATTATAGCGGATTGCAGGCAAACAATTTACATCAAAACTTAATGGTTGAATAGTTATTGAGTTATTTAATGTCGATTTAAATTATGCTCACATTTATTTACCTGCACCTAATTTAAGCATTTTTAGTTTTAATTGGCAGATAAATTATAAATTCAGTACCTTCTCCTGACTGAGAAGAACAATCGAGCGAACCGCCATGTTTTTCTACTACGATTTGACGCGCGATCGCCAATCCCAATCCCGTCCCTTTCCCCACGGATTTAGTAGTAAATAGATGGTCGAAAATCTGGCTTTTAACTTCCTCTGACATTCCCCGACCATTATCAGCGATCGCGATTTTTACCCGCTCTTTTTCAGCAGATGTGGTAATTGTAATCAGGTTAGGTTTGGCTTTAATTTCTGCAAAGCTTCGACCGATATTTGATTCATCTATAGCATCAATAGCATTAGCTATAATATTTATAAAAACCTGATTTAATTGTCCGGGAAAACACTCGATCTGAGGTAAATCGCCATAGTTGGTCATCACTTTAATTGCCGGACGTTGCTCGTTTGCTTTCAGACGATGTTTGAGAATTAAAATCGTGCTATCAATACCTTCATGAACGTTAAATGGTACTTTGTAATCTTTGTCAGAGCGCGAGAAAATGCGGAGTGAAGTGCTAATGTTGCGGAGGCGATCGCAACCCAATTGCATCGAATCAATTATTTTAGTTACGTCTTCAATCAGATATTCTAGATCGATCTCTTTTGCATGGTCGGCAATTTCGGTAGCAGATGCTTGGTTGCGATACAAATTTAAATGTTCCACTAAGTCTCGCACCGAGGATTTAGTTTCGTTCAAATTGCCGGAAATAAAGCCGACTGGGTTATTAATTTCATGTGCGACACCAGCAACTAAGTTGCCTAATGCTGACATTTTTTCGCTTTGAATCATTTGCAATTGGGTTTGCTGCAAGTCATGTAAAGCTTGTTCTAGCTGTTGGGAATATTGCTGCGATCGCTCGTACAGTCCCGCATTTTCTAGAGAAATAGCAGCTTGAGCGCACAGTAAGTTTAGTAGTTGCACTCGTTCCTCAGTAAACGCCCCCATTGCTAAATTATTTTCTAGATACAAAACTCCCAACAACTTCCCTTGATGTAAAATCGGACTACACAAAATACTCTTGGTTTGTTGTTGCTGAATATATGGTTCACTAATTAATTGCGGATGAATTTTAGCATCAGAAATCACCACGGGTTTTAAGGAGCGTTTCACGGTATTAATCAACCCAACTGGGATGTCGATCAACTCTTCAACTGGCTGTCGAGTAGTCAAGATGGAAAACCGATCGACCTCGGAATTTTCATCGTTATTTAGCTCTAGTTTGGCTAATCCCCGCACCAGTAAATTACCGGATTCGGAAAGCATTAATACGCACTTATCAGCCCCCGCGTTTTCGATCGCGATCGCCAGCAATGATGAAAGTAGTTTTTCCAGTTCGATTTCACCTGAGATAGTTTGAGAAGCTTTGAGAATGGTAGCTAAATCGAGAGAATCAGAGAGGCTGCTAGAGGAACTGGTGGAAGTTACCTTTGTCGTTGCAAAGACAGTTTCGTTAACGGAGAGGGTAGAACGCTTCTGCTGAAGGATGGGTGTCAGCAGTTGTGCGTAGCGAGTTTCCAGATCGGCAACCTTAGCTTTAGCGCCCCATCGGGTATAGCCGTAGTAAGCTTCAATCATGTATTCTCTCGCAATCCGCTGTTTGTCCCAGTCGAGGTAGAACTTGGCAGCGAGTTCGTTGGCTAAAGCTTCTTCTTGGATGTAGCCGTTAGCTTTGGCTTGAGCGATCGCGCGATCGTAATAGTTAATTGCTTCGGCTTTGTTACCTAGCACTTGCTCTTTTTGTGCTTCGACTAAAAGAAATTTGTGCGAAAAATTCATCGGCGCACTATCTACCCACTTCTTCAGCTTTTGCTGGTTGTTTGCGACTCGATTTAAAAAGTCTTCTTTTTCAGCATCTGGTACAGATGGATAGATGGCTAAGTGAGCCAAAGAATCATAGAAATAAAATAGTAAAACTGAAAAACTTCCTTGCAGTCGCTCTAAATACTGTTCGGCTTTCAAAGCGTTTTCTCTGGCTTGTTGATAGTCTTCAAATAAACAACAAATAATTACTTTGTTAATGTAAAAATAACCAATTCCAACTCGATCGCTGGTTTCTTCCTGCCGTAATAAAGATGTTTCTTCGTTATAAAACTCCCCTTGAAAAGAGCAGGGATTTTCTGAGATATTCAACAAATTTGAGACTGCTTGTTGCGTGATTTTATGCCAACCTAAAGAAATTTCTTGTTCGAGCCGAGTTAGAGCGTCATTAATACGTGCCATATCAGGTGCTATGATGCCTAATTCTTTTCCCATAAAATAGGCGTGTTCGTATTTAACCATTGCCGCATAGCCAGCCTGTTCAAAATTGCCACCTTCCAGTCCGCTTTCGTAACCTTCCCGAAGAATTGGTAATGTTTCGCTCAGGTGAACTTTGCCGTAAATCGCACAGGCTCCTACCAAATGGAATACAAATGCTTTGATATCGGGAGCATTGAATTGTTTCGCTATACCGAGAGCTAACCTGCCGAATTTATAGCCCGAATCAATATCCTGAAATACTGCATTTAACAGCAAACCATGAAAAGCAAAACCCGAACTAGAAAAGGGTGAATTACCATAGTCGAGCAATAAATTCATCAATTCACATACAACTAACGGTAACAATGTAGGAGCAGCTTGATAGGTAGGAGTAAACATAATTGTTAACATCCTGGCAGCTGCTAGCTTTTCGACATCTGTCATTAACGGGAGGTCGAGTAAATCCTCGATTTTCTTACCCTCTAATTTGGTTGCCGTGTGAGTGAGTGCTTGCTGAATATTTGATGGCTCGGCGGATTCAGGTAAACTCACCCCCAATAGTTCTAGAGCTTCTAATCCAATTTTGACGGCTTCTAGATTTTTAATTTGCGCCATATAAGCTTGGATTTTGACAGCATAAACTTTCATTTTCTCAACGGTATTTTTCGCTTGTTTGAGAACGATATCTGCCCATCGCTCCATCCCGGCAAAATCACCGTTGAGGTAAGCGGTTTCCGCTGCTAGATCGTGTAGTTCTAGAGTGAGGTTGTAGTGTGTTTGCCAGCCTGAGTTCTCTTCAACGTTGGGGAAATTTAGCAAGCTAATACCTGTCGTGGCATACTGATACGAGGCTGCATAAGCTGTGGCGGCTCTGGCTTTGCGTGCTGCTTGCAAATTGAGTTCGATTAGTTGGATTTTTTGCGATGGTTCGACAATTAAGGATTTACCGATATTAAGTTGATTGACAATTTCAAACAAATCTTCGTCTAATTCTGCGCTGGCTCTATTGTTTAGTAGCAGTTGCCCAATTTTTAAGTGCGTTGTCTGTTTTCGATCGTCTAAAATTAGCGCATAAGCGGCTTGTTGAACGCGATCGTGCAGAAAACGATAAGAAATCGAAGGTAATTCTGTAACTTGCGTTTGGGTCTTTTCCCCTGGCTGGAAAAACTTGTATACTTCTGTAATCGGTAAAATCAAGCCTTCTTGCAGTGCTTTCCACAAATCTGCTGCCGTTTCGGTTTGAGATTTTTCATTGACGATCGCTAAAGTATTTAAATCAAAAGAGTTACCGATACAAGCTGCTAATTTCAAAATATTTTGAGTTTCCGAGGGCAATTTCAAAAGTTGCTGCGCCATGAATTCTACAACATCATCTGTAAGGGAAAGCGATCGCACTGCGGTCATGTCGCACTGCCAGTATGCCACTTGCGAATTAAAGGTAATATAGCCTTCCTCGTGTAAGGATTTGAGAAATTGGGCGGTAAAAAAGGGATTGCCCTGAGTTTTTTGATAGACCAATTCTGCCAGCGGCTGTGCTAGTTCGATCGCACAACTTAAAGTATCAGCAATCAGATAATTGATATCCGATCGGCTCAAGGGTGCCAGAGTTAAAGTATCGATCGTAGCGCCAGTTTTTTTAATCTCTTCTAAGGTCAAAATCAGGGGATGGGCGGGAAAAACTTCGTTATCCCGATAAGCGCCGATAATAAATAGATAACCGCGATCGCCTTCACTCATCAGCAACTCGATCAGGTTAAGGGAAGCTGAATCTGCCCACTGCAAGTCATCGAGGAAGATCGTCAGCGGATGCTCTAGGGTAGCGAATAAGCTAATAAATTTCTGAAACAGCAAGTTGAAGCGATTCTGGGCGGCATGGCTGGAAAGTTCGGGTACGGGCGGTTGTTTACCGATAATTTGTTCGAGTTCTGGCATCACCTCGATTAGGACTTGCCCGTTTTGACCTAAAGCCGATAAAATCTTCTCTTTCCATACTTGCAGTTGCTCGTCGGTTTCACTGAGCAGTTGTGCCATTAAATCCCGAAAGGCTTGCACGAAAGCCCAAAAGGGAATGTTGCGGTTGAACTGCTCGTATTTGCCTTTAATGAAGTAGCCATTCCAACGCACGATCGGTTTGTGAACTTCGTTGACGACGGCAGTTTTACCAATACCGGAAAAACCCGCCACCAGCATTAGCTCCAAGGCTCCATTAGCAACCCTACCAAAAGTTTCCAGTAGCGTCTGTACTTCTCGTTCCCGTCCGTAGAGTTTTTCGGGAATGGCAAAGCGATCGCTGAAATCTCGCTCTCCTAACTCGAACCAAGTATACTGACCTGTAGCTTGCGACTCCTGCTGGCATTTGAGCAAGTCATGCTTCAATCCGATCGCGCTTTGATAGCGATCTTCCGCATTCTTTGCCATCAGTTTGCGGATGATTTCACCTAACATCAGGGGGATATCTGTTCTGATATCGCAGGCGGAGGGAGGCTGTTTGGCAATATGACAATGCACCAACTCCATCGGATCGTTAGTTGGAAACGGCAGTTGTCCGGTTAACAGTTCGTAGAATGTCACTCCCAACGAATAGAAATCGCTGCGATAATCAATAGCTCGATTCATCCGTCCCGTTTGTTCTGGAGAAAGATAAGCGAGAGTACCTTCCAATACATTGGGGTTTTGAATTTCTTGAGTTTCTCTGGGTAGTAAAGATGCGATGCTGAAGTCAATTAGTTTGATTTGTTGGGTTTCGGGATGAATGAGGATGTTTGCAGGTTTGATATCTTTGTGAATGATGCGTTCTTGATAGAGAATGTCTAAGGTATCGCATAGCGCGATCGCGACCTCTAAAAAATCTTGCAAAGATGGTGCATTTTTCCTTTTCAAAGCCCATTCTTTTAAAGAAATACCCCCAAAGTCTTCCATGACTAATACGTAGCCATTTTGATAGGGTTCTAGGCTATAAGTTTGAATGATTCCCGGTTGATGCAGGTTTTTAGCAATTGTATACTGATTGCTAAACTTCACTAGGTCGCTGAAGGTGGGGTACTCGTTTTTCAGTAGTTTGAGGACGACAGGCAATTGGTCTAAGGTACGGATAGCTCGATAAACTAAAGTACGACTTCCGGAATAAATGGTTTCCAAAATTTGATAGTTCGGGATTTGAATGTATGCGTGAGGATTGCTGTTTTTGTTAGAGTTATTCATGGCCATTGTTTTTTATGGTTACTGTGCTACGAGTCGTTGGCTAAATAACTATGTATGGTTTCTAGAATAAAATTAACTTTATTGTTCGGCTTTAATGGGTAAAGTGATGATAAATTCTGTTCCTTCTCCTAGTCGAGAATTGACGTGAATGGAACCGCTATGCTTTTCGACGATTTGACGGGCGATCGCCATAGGATGTTGGCTGACTTAATATCTTTGTGAATGATTCGCTTGCAGTAGAGTCCGTTGAGAATTTCACTTAACTGGAAAGCAACTGTCAAAAACTCATTTAATTCAATGTCATAAGTTTGGACGTATTCTTTCAGCGAAATACCGCCAAAATCCTCCATCACTAGGGCATAGCTGTTACGGTAAAACTCCAAACTATAAGGTTCGACGACTCCAAGTTGACGTAAATTTTTGGCAATGGTATACTGATTGCAAAATTGCAACAATTCGTTAAAGGTAGGATAATTTCGACGCAAAATTTTGATGACAACAGGCTGCCGTCGGCGCTTCGCCGAGCCGTCTTCGGCATCGGCTTCTCGGATGGCTCGGTAAACAAGGGTTCTCGAACCGGAGTAAAGTTGCTCGATCACACGGTATCCGGCAATTGTACTGGTTAACTCTACACCTGCATTCATCTGCTTATCCGATCTCAGATATGAACCTCTATAAATCAATATACCCAGTCTAAGGATGAGAGAAAATTTGCCTCACAGTCATCCTTTGATAGGCAATTTAATCCTAAATTCAGTTCCTTAACTCGGTCGCAGATGCTCTCATACAACCTGTGTCCGCGACCTAGTTAAAATAGTTAAGATGCTTTGAGAACTAGGGAGAGGGAAGCTCAGGTGACAAGCAACAGAGCAACTCACAACCAAGAGAATCGTCAGTTTTCAACTAGAATACCCCTAAGTTCTAGTTATTACGCCCTGCTGGGGCTACATCCTTCTGCATCCGCAGTAGAAATCCGGCGAGCGTATCGAGAACTGAGCAAACGCTACCATCCCGATACTACAGAACTGCCAGAAGCGATCGCCACTACCAAATTCCAACAACTCAACGAAGCCTACGCCACCCTCAGTAACCCAGAGCGACGCTTACACTACGATACTAAAATCGGCTATTCCCGCGTCACCGTCATTCAACCACCCGCAGACCTCAACCGACCCGTTTCCGACAAAGGATACGAATCTTCCTCCGCTTATCTCGACCCCACAGACAGACCCCTCTCCCCCGGCGAAATATTTGCACTATTTATCATGCTGGTTACCTTTGTGGGATGTCTGCTATTAGCGATCGCCATCGGACTGACCCAACCCGTATCGCCGTCGAATCAAACTGTACAACAGCAAGTCAGTCCCAGTAACCCCACAACTGAGAAATCGATCCGATCGCCAGAATTGAAAATTTGACAATTCCGTGCAACTCCAAACATAGGAGTAAGCTCCCACTAAGTCGGAGTACCGACTATATTGAGGGTAGTTCACTTGCACATGACTATGCTTCCAGCCGATACCCCTTTGTATAACCATCCCCTCCCAGAAATTGAACAATGGCTAAGAGATCGGGGATGCGAACAAGACCGCAACGAACTGCATTGCTGGCGAGTCGAGCGATCGACCTGGAAAGCCGAACTGTGTCTAGATATAGATCAACTGACCGTGCGTTACATAGAAGCAGCAGAAAACGGTAAAGACATCCTACGCGCCTTCAAATACTCCCTCACTCGTCGCGATATTGAAGCAGCGGTTTTCTCTGGCCCCTAATCCGATTTTTAGATTGTAGATTTTAGATATAATTTAAATCTAAAATCTGCAATCAGAAATCATTTCACCTTCCCAAAACGACGATCGCGTTTTTGATAATCGCACAAAGCTCGATGAAACTCCGCTCGGTCAAAATCAGGCCACAAAGTTTCAGTAATATAAATTTCCCCATAAGCCATTTGCCAGAGCAGAAAATTGCTAATCCGCATTTCCCCACTCGTGCGAATCAATAAATCCGGGTCGCAAATGCCTGAAGTATAAAGATACTTTTGAAATAACGCTTCATCAATTTGTTCCGGTTGCAGGAGACCTTGTTGCACCTGATGCGCGATCGCCCGAGCTGCCTGTACAATTTCCTGGCGTCCACCGTAATTAGTAGCTACAGTAAACTTAATACCTTGATTGTCCTTAGTCTCGTTCATCGATCGCTCAATCTCTGCTTGGAGCGATCGAGGCAGAGCATTCAAATTACCCACAAACCGAATTTGAACATTCTCCTCCATCATCTCCCGCAGCTCCTGCCGCAACACCCGCTCAAACAGAGTCATCAAAAAATCAACTTCCTCCAGCGGGCGTCCCCAATTCTCTGTAGAAAAAGCGTAGGCAGTCAGCGCTTCCACGCCCCAATCCCTACAACAGCGCAATAAATCCTTAAGCGCATCAACCCCCCGGCGATGGCCCACGATCCGAGGTAGCCCCTGTCGCTTAGCCCACCGACCATTTCCATCCATAATCACCGCAACGTGCCTGGGCAATCGTTCTCGGTCTAGATCGGCAGGCAGTTCTTGTAAGAGAGTTTGCTTAGCAGTCATTTTTTTTCTCTAGAAGCCGATGATGGCAGACGGAGTAAACGCGAGACCAGCTGAGCCCTAGAACCGATCTGACGGCCTAAAGTTCGCAGATTTGGAGCCACAACTCTCTCATCGCTCGATGAAGAGAATCGCGCCTCCAGCAGTTCCTTCAGTTTGCTGCTGGTCAAAGGTCTATTTAGAGTACCCCTTTCGGCTAGCGAAATAGAGCCCGTTTCTTCAGATACAACAATACACAAGCAGTTTTCGACGCGCTCGGTAATTCCCATTGCCGCCCGGTGGCGCGTACCCAGTTGCCGCGAAGCCGTGCGTTCCGAAAGCGGCAGAATCACCCCAGCCGCCATAATCCGAGAACCGCCAATCAAAACCGCCCCATCGTGCAATAGGGTAGTCGTCTGGAAAATAGTTTGCAAAAGTTCTTTCGACACTTCCGCATCGAGTTTTACACCCGGAACAGAAAAATCTCGTTCGTCGATCGGACTGCTGGTTTCCATCACAATTAGCGCACCGATACGGTTTTGCGAAAGTTCCTTAACCGCATCGACAATTTCATCGATCACGCTATCTGCCTGAGCCGTAGTTCTCCCGGAGGAGTGAAACAGCTGCGCGATTTCCCCCCGACCTAATTGTTCGAGAAATCGACGAAATTCGGACTGGAAGATCACAGCCATCGCCACAGCAGAGCCCACCACCAACTTTTCCAGCACAAAATTCAACAGAGCCAGCTTCAGACTGTTACTCACAGCCGTTGCCAGCATAAGGACAATAAATCCCCTAACTACCCAAAGGGTGCGTCGCTCACCAATGATGACAAGCACCACATAAGTGAGAGCTAGAACCAAACCGACATCAAGCAAGGAATGAGTCCAGCTTAGGTTTGTCAGCAGTCGCTCAAGCGCATCTCCCATTAGATTTGCTAATCGTTAGTGGTTAGTAGGGGCGGGTTTCTCAATCTGCCCGTACAGCTATTGCTAGGGGCAGGGAAAGCTTTCCCCGCCTATACAGGAGTTAGCAATTAGCGGTGATTGCCAACTAACTACTAACTACATAACTGCTATCAACTGTTTAGCTTCAGTCGTTCTGGGAGACGATCCTGTCGCACCAAGTCTTGATAAGTTTCTCGCTGCAAGATCACGTTAGCTTCCCCATCTTTCACTAAAACCGCTGCTGGTTTGGGCACGCGATTGTAGTTGGAGGCCATACTGTAATTGTAAGCACCAGTACTCATAACTACGAGGATGTCTCCCGGTTCGGTTTGAGGCAGCTGGATATCTTTGATCAGAATGTCTCCCGATTCACAGTGTAACCCTGCAATTGTTAACGTTTCCGTTAAAGGAGCCGACATCCGATTTGCCACTACAGCTCGATAAACTGATTGGTAGGTAATCGGACGGGGATTGTCAGACATACCACCATCAACCGACAGGTAAGTGCGTATGTCCGGAACCTCTTTGCGGCTACCCAATGTGTAAGCTGTGACGCAAGTAGGGCCAACCAGAGACCGACCCGGTTCGCACATCAGTGTCGGCAGAGGTACTTGCTGTGCTTGGCAGGTTGCGACGATCGATTCGCTCACCGTTTTTACCCACGCTTCGATACTGGGAGGATCGTCTGCTTCCGTGTAGCAAATTCCTAAGCCACCACCGATATTCAAGCGCGTCACCGGTAATCCCAAAGAGGCTGCTTTATCGAGCCACTGCACCATTACCCCAGCCAAATCACGATGGGGTTGCAGCTCGAAGATTTGAGAGCCGATGTGAGCGTGTATTCCCACACAACAAAGCGAAGCAGCTTGGCTGACAAAATTCAGCACCTCATCGACTTGGTTAGGATCGAAGCCAAATTTGCTGTCTAGGTGGCCAGTGCGGATATATTCATGGGTGTGGCATTCAATACCGGGGGTCAGCCGCAGCATTATTTTAACTGCTGAGGAGGTATTTGCCAAAGAAGCCAAAGTTTTTAGCTCCAGCCAATTATCGACCACGATCGTGCAGCCGGACTCTACGGCCAACTCAAGTTCGGCACGGGATTTATTGTTACCGTGAAAATAGAGCCATTCCGGATTGACACCGGCGGAGATAGCAGTGTATAATTCGCCACCAGATACAACGTCTATGGCCAAACCTTCACTGGCCACGATCGCGCAAATAGCAAGGCAATTCCAAGCCTTAGAAGCATAAACAATCTGAGAATTACCCGGATAGTAGCGCTTAAAATTATCCCGATACTGACGGCAAGCCGTCCTCAGTGTTTCTTCATCCAAAATATACAGCGGCGATCCGAATTGCCGAACGAGAGTAGTTACATCACAACCGCCAATTTCCAGGCAGTCACGGCTGTTTACCTTGGCTGTAAGCGGTAGAAGTTGTTGATTGGGCGAAACAGTTTCTGATGTATTGGTGGTAGGTGGCAAATACTGACTGCCAGAATTGCGAACCTCTACCGGGTGAGTTGATACCATAATGTGGGAACGATCCAACGTTAGAATGACAGGCGTGAGTGCGTCTCGTTAATCAGTGTACAATTGAGGGCTCTTAACTTTTTAAACATAAAACCGCTGACCGCAGAACTATTACCCGCAGTAGTCGAACTCGATCGACTGTGTTTTGGTGGACTTTGGACTCTGGAGGGCTATCAAAAAGAGTTAGATAGTCCAAACAGCGATATTATTGTTCTTCTGGAAGACGATCGCAGCGAGGCAAAACCTGCAAATGAATCCCCCGACTCCTCTACTTTCCCACTCCCCCCCTTACTTTCTCAACCTACACTTTTGGGGCTAGGATGTCTATGGGCGATTTTAGATGAAGCTCATATCACCATTCTGGCGGTACATCCAAACTATCGCGCTCAAGGCTTTGGTATGGTGCTGCTCGCGGCTCTGTTATCCTCAGCTAAAAAGCGCTCTTTGTCACGAGTAACTCTGGAAGTGGCAGATAATAATGAAATAGCATTATCCCTTTACCAAAAGTTTGGGTTTCAGATCGCCGGACGGCGACGGGGTTACTACCAGGATTCGGGTAAAGATGCTCTCATTCTCTGGCTTAGCGGTCTCGGACATCCGGATTTTGAGCAAACTTTGGCTGACTGGGATCGGCAAGTTCGCTCTCGCCTGATTGCACATGGCTGGGATTTAAGCTCAGCAGAAATAAAAAAAATTTAGACATTCCAGATATGAGAATTCAGACTGAATTTTATTTGGATCGAGTCCCAATTTAAAATCTAAAATTGGCAATCCCTCAAGGGTCTCATCGGCTATCCGTACTAATTCTCTACACCAAGAGTGTGACAGCCGAACAAATTGCCTATGCTAGAATCAAGCTTACCGGAACTAAGCAGGTGATGGAAGGCTGCCATGTTTGAGCGCTTTACAGAGAAAGCAATTAAAGTAATCATGTTGGCCCAGGAAGAAGCACGTCGCCTGGGACACAACTTTGTAGGTACAGAGCAGATCTTATTGGGTCTGATTGGAGAAGGAACCGGCGTCGCCGCCAAAGTACTTAAATCAATGGGCGTTAATTTAAAAGATGCTCGCATTGAAGTAGAAAAAATTATTGGTCGGGGTTCTGGATTCGTTGCTGTCGAAATTCCTTTTACTCCACGGGCAAAGCGCGTTCTGGAGTTATCCCTGGAAGAAGCACGTCAACTGGGGCATAACTACATCGGCACGGAACACCTGCTTTTGGGCCTAATCCGGGAAGGGGAAGGCGTGGCAGCAAGAGTCCTGGAAAATCTAGGCGTTGACCTCTCCAAAGTCCGGACGCAAGTGATTCGGATGCTGGGCGAAAATACCGAAGTAACCCCAGGCGCAACTCAAGGGCGCACGAAAACACCAACTCTCGATGAATTTGGCTCAAACCTAACTCAGATGGCTGGGGAAGGTAAGCTCGATCCTGTAGTGGGTCGTCAGCGCGAAATCGAACGGGTGATCCAAATCTTGGGTCGCCGCACGAAGAACAACCCCGTATTAATTGGGGAACCGGGTGTAGGGAAAACGGCGATCGCAGAAGGTTTGGCACAACGCATCGCTAACAACGACGTACCCGATATTTTGGAAGAAAAACGGGTCGTGACTCTGGATATCGGTTTGTTGGTTGCAGGCACCAAGTATCGCGGTGAATTTGAAGAACGCCTCAAGAAAATCATGGATGAAATCCGTCAAGCCGGCAATGTCATCCTCGTAATAGATGAAGTGCATACCCTCATCGGTGCTGGTGCCGCAGAAGGTGCCATTGACGCCGCCAATATCCTCAAACCCGCACTCGCTAGAGGCGAACTCCAGTGCATCGGTGCGACAACCCTCGATGAATACCGCAAGCACATCGAACGAGATGCCGCATTGGAACGCCGCTTTCAACCGGTGATGGTGGGCGAACCAACGGTAGAAGAAACTATCGAAATTCTATATGGTTTGCGCGATCGCTACGAACAGCACCACAAACTGAAAATTTCTGACGAAGCTTTGTCAGCGGCGGCGAAATTATCCGATCGCTATATTTCCGATCGCTATCTACCAGATAAAGCGATTGACTTGATTGATGAAGCCGGTTCGCGGGTGCGTCTGATTAACTCGCAATTGCCACCAGCAGCAAAAGAACTCGATAAAGAACTGCGTCAGGTACTTAAAGAAAAAGACGATGCAGTGAGATCTCAAGATTTCGATCGAGCTGGGGAATTGCGCGATCGCGAAATGGAAATCAAAGCTCAAATTCGCGCTATTTCTCAAAGCAAAAAGACAGACTCCACCGACAAAGATTTATCGCCAGTTGTCACCGAGGAAGATATCGCCCAAATTGTGGCATCCTGGACTGGCGTTCCCGTCAACAAGCTGACCGAATCCGAATCCGAAAAGCTGTTGCACATGGAAGATACCCTGCACCAGCGTTTGATCGGACAAGAAGATGCGGTCACCGCTGTTTCTCGCGCTATCCGTCGCGCCAGAGTCGGTCTGAAGAACCCCAACCGTCCGATCGCCAGCTTTGTCTTCTCTGGCCCAACTGGGGTAGGTAAGACAGAATTAGCTAAAGCATTGGCTTCCTACTTCTTCGGCTCTGAAGAAGCTATGATCCGACTCGATATGTCGGAATACATGGAACGCCACACCGTATCCAAGTTGATCGGTTCCCCTCCCGGTTACGTCGGCTACAACGAAGGCGGTCAGCTCACAGAAGCAGTGCGCCGTCGTCCCTACACCGTGGTGTTATTCGACGAAATCGAAAAAGCCCACCCCGATGTGTTTAATATGCTCCTGCAAATCTTGGAAGACGGTCGCTTGACTGACGCCAAGGGACGCACTGTGGACTTCAAGAACACATTGCTGATCATGACATCCAACATCGGCTCGAAGGTAATCGAGAAAGGCGGTAGCCAACTCGGTTTCTTCGATGGCGCTTCCGAAAGTCAAGCTGAAGCTCAGTATAACCGCATTCGCACCCTGGTTAACGAAGAACTCAAACAGTACTTCCGCCCAGAATTCCTCAACCGTATCGACGAGATTATCGTCTTCCGCCAGCTCAACAACGAAGAAATCAAACGCATCGCCGACATCATGCTGCGCGAAGTATTTACTCGTCTGACCGAACAGGAAATCACGCTGGAAGTAACAGAAGCCTTCAAGAATCGTTTGGTGCAAGAAGGTTACAATCCCAGCTACGGTGCAAGACCTTTACGTCGCGCAATTATGCGTTTGTTGGAAGATGTTCTCGCCGAAGAAATTCTTTCCGGACGCATCCACGGCGGCGATACTGCTGTAGTGGATGTGGACGAACAAGGTCAGGTTAAGGTTTTACAAGGTCAAAAGAAAGCTTTGACACCCAGCGTTCTTGAAAAGTAATGTTTTCTGAGTGTTGAGTTTTCACATAAAACCAATTAATTCTATGAGAAAACGGTAGAAACAAGTTCTACCGTTTTCCTCTTTTTTATATTTACAACATAAGCCAATCTATTTTAATTTCTAACACTCACCCCTGTTTGCTGTTTTGCTGCTTGTTTTTCTTGATACCCATTCTCTAAATTCGCTCATATTGGCTAATTTATAACATAAAAAATGTCTGACATCTGTCGGAAGAAGGGTAACACTCAGCCTTAGAAAAATTTAGACTAGAAAGGAAAACTAATCAAAGTTCTCAGGTAATCAAGCGATTCAAAGCGAGGCGTTTTGTTAGACAAAGCGCGATTTCAACCGCTGGGCGCAAAAGTGCGATCGCTGTAGCATTTACGTAACTTCTCAGACAATAAGTATGAAATTTAACCTTGGCTGTTTATTACGTTACACCATCAACACACCCAGCACTCTCGTGTTCAATATCCAGGTAGTTAATAGCAACTACCAAAGCATTTCCCACGAAAAGCTAAATTTACAACCAGGTGTAAAATTTGACGAATATACTGCACCTGTAAGTGAAAATCGGTATGTACGAGTTAACGCACCTGTTGGCACACTGGAAGTTAAGTATGAAGCGACAGTAGAATTGTCAGACTTTTTGGCAGACCCCAGCACAATTCCGGAAGTGCCGATCGCAGATTTGCCGATGGAAACTCTACAATATCTTTATCCCAGTCGCTACTGCGAATCCGATCGACTGATGGGTTTGGTGCAGAGTGAATTTGGAGAATTAGAACCCGGTTATTCTAGGGTTAGTGCGATTTGCGACTGGATTTATCACAAAGTTACGTATATTTCCGGTAGCAGCAATTCTGAGACTTCGGCTTACGACACAGCGATGCAACGCACGGGCGTTTGTAGGGATTTTGCCCATCTAGGCGTTGCTTTCTGCCGCGCTTTGAATATTCCAGCGCGTTTTGTCAGCGCCTATGCTTACGGTCTCAATCCCCCCGATTTTCACGCTTGTTTTGAGGCTTATCTGGGCGATCGCTGGTATCTGTTTGACGCTACCCGTTTGGTGCCGTTAAATAGTATCATCCGGATTGGAAAGGGTCGCGATGCAGCAGATGTCGCTTTTGCTACTTTGTTTGGTTCGGTACAAATGGCAGAAATGAAACTGTTTGTAGAACCATTACAAGTAGAACAACTCGACAAAGCTTCTACTGAAGGGATGGCGATCGCAATTTCCTAATATAACCTCAGTAACAGGATTTCGATAATACTCCCAGTGCCAAATCAAAAATTGGCCTGGGCTTTTGCCTTTCGCTTTCCTGTTAACCGAAACACCCCGATTAATTTTAAAAAGAGATTCGGTAGTAGATTAGTTGCAAGATTAACAGCTTGTGGCTTTGGCAGCAATCAATTCACGAGACTCTTGTTTAACATAACCGGACATCGCTGCCTGCTGCAACGTCACAAAGGCATTCATGTCTTCTAAATCGTACTTCCTGCTTAGAAGATGCCGCAATTGATTTTCGGCTTCTACGGTTAGATAACCCGTTGCTATAGCTTGTTGTACCACATCGCGGATCAGAATCATACAACTCTCTTAACTCACTGACTGACTACTGTCAGTATCGGACTTTTAGGTAAATTGCTTGTTGACGCGACTCTCAGAGATCCTGTGATGTTCCCTGAAACTAGCGCGTGACTCCACAATCTGTTTTAGGTGATCGGCTGAGTTATCGGCTGTGACGCAGATCATCTGATTGCTTCCCCCTAAAGAAGGAATTTTGTCTTAGGGCACAAAGAAGCGTAGCAATCGTGCGATCCGTGAGAGAATGATAAATTTGGACTTAAACAAGTTCAACAAAAAACGGGCTGACAGCCACTCTATTGCTAAAAAAACTTCTATGGACTATCACGAAAAGGATTTGGCAGATTCTTCATTTGGGTGGAGAGTATGGCGTCAAATAAGGGAAAATCTGGCGATTTTGGCCATAGCGCTGACTCTAGCTCTTTTATTGCGGACTTTTGTCGCCGAACCGCGTTACATTCCCTCTGATTCTATGCTACCGACTTTACAAGTGGGCGATCGCTTGGTAGTCGATAAGATCGGTTACCGCTTTCATCCCCCAACAACAGGCGATATTGTGGTTTTCGATCCTCCCCCACAACTGCAAATTCAGGGATATGCCAAAGATCAGGCATTCATCAAACGGACGATCGGCCAACCCGGTCAACTGGTCACGATCGCTAACGGCAAAGTATATCTCGATCGCCAACCTCTCCAAGAAGATTACATTGCCGAACCTCCCGCCTATGAGTGGGGCCCGCGAACAGTTCCCCAAGGCGAACTGTTTGTGATGGGAGATAACCGCAATAACAGCAATGATTCCCACATTTGGGGATTTTTACCGCAAGAAAACATCATCGGTCGCGCTTTTTTTCGTTTTTGGCCTCTAAAGCGCATTGGCTTTGTGAAATGATCGATTAGGACTAGCCATTTTTGGTAGGTTGGGTTTCGTGCCTCAACCCAACCTATAAATCTGGAATTTTCAACTCAAAACCTTAAGTAGTGCATCAATTGAGCGATCGTCTCTGCCGGTAAAGATAACCTGATCTGTAAATCGGCTAAATCTCGGTAATAACCGCCAGACTGACGATTCTGTACGATCGATTCTGCCAAAAAAGTATCGATCGGCGGAATTTTACTCAGCATTTCTACTGAAGCAGCGTTCGGGTTAATCTGTTGAAGCGTATAAACACTCTCAGGGTCGTAGTAACAAAAGCTGAGAATCGGTGCTAAAGGTTTTAATCGCTCGCTGGGCCAGCTTAACGCTGCCGCGACATCCTCCAGACAATGAAACTGTACACCAGAGCGAGACAGAGAAACTAGCGATCGCGCTTGGTGAATAGATAGTCCCGGCAGCCTTAACCAATCATCCACAGTAGCGCGATTCGGATCGATTTTAATTCCCAGCGACGCCGCCACAGCGATTTCTTCACTTGATTGCAGCCGATAGTAAGGATCGCTGAGAATTCGCTGGCGGAGAGAATTCTGCTTTTGCCGCGAGATGAACCAGTCCCCAAATCCCATATACCTTACACCATTCCGTCAAGTAGCTTGCGGCGCTTTTGCTCGAATTCATATTCTGTGATCAGTCCATCTTGGCGCAACTGTTCGAGTTGACGCAAAGCTTCCGCATAAGCAGCCACTTGCTTGGGGTCAACTGCCGATTTTACTGTCGCTGCTGTATGGAGATTAAAGTTGCGATCGAATTGATCTCGATCTTGAACTAAATACCAAAATCCTTCAATCGCGCTAGCCACGTGGGGAATGGGAGTCCACGATAGCACCAAATAGAGAATACCCCACACGGGTTGTCCCAAATAAAACTTGTGGAGCCCCGAAACAGGTATCACAGCCCCACTAAAAGCCAAAATCGCCGCCACTTTTCGACTTTTCGGCTGACTCAACATCCTGTTGCCTCTAGAACTTGTGGTTTTACGATCTTATAATATTAATTTGCTTCCTCCATCTGAAGCTTGGTCGATCGAAAACACCGATCGCGATCGACCTTTGGGCAAATTTTTGGAAAGATAATTACAGACTGGACTAGAATTGTAGCAGATGCGATCGAATTAGCCACTAATCCAAATTTTCGATTGAATGGAAGCGCAATGGGATTTTTTGACTCTGAAATTGTTCAGCAAGAACTAAAGCAACTAGCTGAGGATTATCAATCCCTCATCCAACTTGGTAATAACTACGGCAAATTTGACCGCGAGGGCAAAAAGCTGTTCATCGAGCAATGGGAAGCGATGATGGAGCGCTATCGCATTTTTATGAAGCGCTTTGAGCTTTCCGAAGATTTCATGGCTCAAATGACCGTGCAGCAACTGAAAACTCAGTTGGGTCAATTTGGGATTACGCCCCAGCAAATGTTTGACCAAATGAGTTTTACCCTCCAGCGTATGAAGGCAGAACTGGAAAAGCAGCCCTAGTCCCATTGAGTTTTAGATTTTAGGTTTTAGATGATTAGGCGGCTTGTCAGTTCCTTATAATTGCTCCCTTCTCACCAACTTTACCCATCTAAAATCTAAAATCCAAAATCTAAAATTTCTTAGGGACGAGGGCGCTTAAACTTGGAAGCCGATGGGAAGTATTCCACAGGTACCCCATTCATCGCTTTAAGCATAAAATTGCGCCAAATCGGTGCAGCGTAATGACCGCCAGTTACCCCAGATGCCAAACGTCTGTTATCATCTCTACCAATCCAAATAGCCACAGACAATTGCGGTACAAAGCCGACAAACCAAACATCTTTTTCTGAAGAAGTTGTACCCGTTTTCCCCGCCGCAGGGCGACCGATCTGAGCTAATTTTCCTGTACCGCTATTAATTACCGATTGCATAGTGCTGGTAATGGAAGCAGCTGCCCAAGGATCGAGAACTAGCTTAGGTTTGGGCGTGTTGTCCAGTAACACATTGCCGCTGGAATCAGTCACTTGCACAATGAAGGTAGTATCCGATTGCCAACCTGTACTGGCGAAGGTCGCATAAGCGCTGGCCATTTCCATCGGCGACAGACCAATAGCTCCCAAAGGTAAAGAAATTACAGGTTCCATTGGGCTTTTAATACCCAAAGTCCGGCAAACTTCAATCACCTTATCCAATCCTACAGCCCGCCCCATCTTGACTGCGGGAACGTTACGCGATACTTGTAGTGCGGCTCGAATGCTCATCGCCCCACCAAAAGTATTGTCGTAGTTTCTGGGAGCGTAGCCGCGACTGCCATCGCGATAGCGAACAGGAGTGTCGTAGACAGTAGATTCCGGCGAATATTTACCAGTAGCAAAAGCCGCATAATAAACGAACGGCTTAAACGCAGATCCTGGCTGACGGCGAGCTTGAGTAGCTCTATTAAACTGGCTCTTGCTGTAATCGGAACCTCCCACCATCGCCTTGACAAAATGGGTGCGCGGATCGACTGCTGCCAGTGCCAGTTCCGTACCCCACAATCCGCGACGTTGCAATCTAGCGTGTTCGCGACCGATGAAATCTTCCGCCATACGTTGGAAATTGAGGTCAATAGTAGTTTGAACTCGCATCCCGCCTTTTTCCACCGTAGAGCGTCCAAAGCGTTGGATCAACTCCTGAGTGACAGCATCGGTGACGTAGGGAAGCAAACTTTTCTGGAAGGAGGTAGGTTTACCTAATTTAAGCACTTGCTTCTTCGCGGCGGCTTCTTCTTCAGGCGTAATCCAATTGAGCTCCCTCATCCGAGCTAAAACCTGTGCTTGTCGGGCTTTTGCTTTCTTGTAGTTCAAAAAAGGGCTGTACTCTTCAGGAGCTTGAATTAAACCTGCCAACATCGCTCCTTCCGCCAGGTTTAAATCGGCAGCGTGCTTGCCAAAATAGCTTTGCGAAGCGGTTTCAATCCCATAGTTGTTATGACCCCAGTAGACCTGATTCAGGTATAGCTCTAAAATTTTGTCTTTCGTAAGGATTTGCTCCAAGCGTATGGCCATCACCGCTTCTGCTACTTTACGGCTAAAAGCCCGCTTGTGATTGAGAAATATATTTTTGACCAACTGCATGGTCAGCGTCGAACCGCCTTCCACGACCCCACCTTTTTCCCAGTTGGCTTTGATGGCGCGACCGACACTGCTTGGGTTAATGCCGTGGTGCAGGTAGAAGTGGCTATCTTCAATAGCCATCACAGCTCGTTTGAGTTCGGGAGAAATTTTGTCCAGGGGGACGACTTCGCGATTTGCTTCACCGTGGATACTGGCAAGCAACTTGCCTTTGATATCGTAGATGTGAGTTGTTTCTGACGGAGAGTAGGTGCCCATAACCCTCACATCTGGGAGGTTGCGGAAGCTAATCGCTAGGCCAACCAGCCCGCCAGCTACAATGGAACTGGTTAGCATGGTGACGCTCAGAAGAGTTCCGCCAGTGACTTTAGCGATCGTCTGAACAAAGTTAAATCCTGGTGCGATCGTTGTGGATGGCTTTTGTCGGAGTGTGTTGGAGGACACGGCGATTTGACTTCCTCAAAGAAAACAAACTGAACAAGAAAAACGGCGACTGGATAGTCCTTATGATTGTTATATTCCAACTACTTATTATGGGGACAGGAAGATTCTAAGTAGGAAACTGTCTGTACACCTAGCCGTTGGGTCGTGGTTTGTCATACAACCCACCCCTATAGGAGTTGAGAGGATTAACTGCTTCTGGCGAGAAGTTAGAGAGCCAGTAAAACTGATTCATCTGCCTTTGGAAATACATGGATAAACCTGCCCCTGACAAAGCTGATTAAACGACTACAGATATTCTGGCTGCTTTTACAGTTATAGTAGTCTGGCTGTTAAGCATTTCTATTGTCAACCCTCATCGGTTATCAGTCATCAGTAAAGGCGCAAAAGTCAAAAACACTTTTGCGCCTTGAGAAATGACAGTTTTATTGCGAACCAAACTGGACATTGGCAAAGTATGGCCTCCCATCAATCGCCTAGTATTACCCAAAACCTCGCCTGGTTGTACCGAGGCGTGAGTGAAATTTTTCCCAATCTTACAGATTCTCAAAATCCTCATGAAAATTTGGTCGAACGGTTAGCGCAGACAAATCGGCCCTTGCGAGTCAAGTTGGGGATCGATCCCACAGGTGCAGATCTCCACTTAGGCCATAGTATCCCAGTCCGAAAGTTGCGGGCATTTCAGGATGCCGGTCATACAGCTGTCCTCATCATTGGTGATTTTACCGCTCGCATCGGCGATCCTACCGGTAAATCGGAGGTGCGTCAGCAACTGACACCGGCACAAGTGGCACAGAATGCCCAAACTTATCTTGAACAAGTACGGCCAATTCTGGATTTTGATACGCCAGGACGACTGGAAATTCGCTATAACTCGGAGTGGCTATCTAAGCTGGATCTGCCGGAAATTATGGATTTGCTATCCACGATGACTGTGGGACAGATGTTGGCGAAGGAGGGTTTTGCCCTGCGCTACGAGAAAGAAAGCCCTATTTATCTGCACGAGTTCCTCTACCCGTTGATGCAGGGTTATGACTCTGTGGCAATTGAGGCGGATGTGGAGTTGGGAGGAACTGACCAGAAGTTTAATATTGCTGTCGGACGAGATTTGCAACGATATTTCAGTTTATCGCCTCAGTTTGGAATGTTGATGCCGATTTTGATCGGGACTGATGGCGTGCAGAAAATGTCGAAGTCTCTGGGCAATTATGTGGGTTTGCGGGAAGATGCGCTGACAATGTACCAAAAGCTGCGACAAACGCCAGATATTTTAGTGGAGCAGTATTTTGAGTTATTGACAAATATCCCTTTGGATACATTGCCAGAAAATCCACGCGATCGCCAAATTCTTCTCGCTTTGGATATCGTTACCCAATATCACGGTAAGGAAACTGCCGAAAAAGCTAAAGAAGATGCTGAGAAAATAGCTCGCGGTAAGACGGAACAAGCCGCAGCAGTACCCGAATTTTCCCTGGAAAATATCCAGTTTCCCGCTAAATTGTTCTATATCGTCAGTGCCAGCCAACTGTGTAAAAGCAGTTCGGAAGCTCGACAGAAGATTCAAGAGGGAGGAGTGCGACTGGATGGCGAAAAGGTGACAGATGTAAATCTCTCCTTTGATTCTCCAGCTTCTTTGCAAGGACGGGTGTTACAAGTTGGCAAAAATAAGTTTGTCCGCTTGGTTAATCCCAATTAGCTGTTCGAGAAATTGGCGATCGGTAAATGAAGTAATGGCCAACAATCACAAGATTATCGTTCCCCTGGATGTACCAACTCAAGAGCAAGCGATCGCTCTGGTTGAAAAACTGCCCCAGGTAACATTCTGGAAAGTCGGTTTGGAGCTATTTGTCAGTACCGGGTCGGGAATTCTGACTATCTTGAAAGAGCGACAAAAGCGTATTTTTCTGGATCTCAAATTTCACGATATCCCCAACACCGTCGCCGGTGCTTGTCGCGCTGCTGGTAGGTACGGAGTAGATTTAGTCACTATCCACGCCACTGCCGGTCGTAAAGCTTTACAGGAAGCTAAAATGGCGCTTGCGGAAGGTGCGGCTGCTTCTGGCTATTCACCGCCAAAGTTAATTGCCATCACGCTATTAACAAGTTTGAATTCGCGGGATTTAGCTTTTGACCTCAAAATTCCCCTAGAATTGCCAGAGTATGCTTTACAGATGGCGCTGTTAGCTCAAGAGGCGGGTTTGGATGGGGCAGTTTGTTCGCCCCAAGAAGTATCGCAATTGCGACAAACTTGCGGCGATCGCTTTCTGTTAGTATGTCCGGGAGTACGACCGAAGTGGGCTGAAGCTGGAGACCAACAGCGAAATCTCACGCCAGCAGAAGCTATTCAAGCAGGAGCCGATTATCTGGTGATCGGTCGTCCCATCACTGCTGCACCCGATCCTGTTGCTGCTTTTGAACGCATTTGCGACGAGATTTGAAAGTGAAAAGCCAAAAGTACTTTCCCAGACAGATTTCTAGGAATAAAGGTAAAGTCAAAATATACAGTTTTATCTGTTTGCTTTTACCTTTTTACTTTTGGCTTTTTCCCGTCACTTCAGCTGTAGCAGCAAAAAGAGAAAGATTTTCTTGTCCTGCGGATGTGGAAACATTAATAACTATTTTATTGCGCGATTTACCGAGTTATGCTAATAGAGTAACTCAGCGTGCAAGACTTCGCGATCGCAGCCTTGATGTGTACGGTTATTTTATAGTGGCAGGTCAAGCTGAATTTTCACCCCTAACACTTGGCCCTGGCGAATATAACCCCACAACATCGCAGGGGGGAGACAATATTCAGCAGGTTTTTTTCACTACATTGCAACGCAGATATACAAGCAAAAAACCAGTTCAAATACAGGATTATCACTGGTTATTTCTGACAAAAACTGAAAGTGGTTGGCGATTGGCGATGATGTTTTCTATGACCGGGCCTTATCCGGCGGGGCTACCTCCGACTGCACCGAGAGATAGCAGTTATGGAGTTATCGGTCAGGCGATCGAAATTTGGTTGCGGGATTGCTATGCGGGAACGGTGCGATCGCTCAGATCCAGTCAAAGCCCTAGATAGGACTATTAAACCAAACCCGATAGCAGACTGAAAAAATTATCTTACATTGAACAACTTATTGAGTTAGCGCCGTCCTTACAAAGTTTAGTAGAGTGAGTTACGCTCAAAGCTAACGCACCCTACAGCACTTCACCTCCAAACAAAAAACTAGCTGGTAGCGGCTGTATCCAAAACTGCTTGCAGCCGACTTCTGAATTCTCCTTTGGGATGGCCGCCTTTAACCTCTCCCAAGATTTTAAACTCTCCTTCTGGAGAATCGCAGATCAAGTAAGTTGGCCATCCCATTTCTGCTTTATCCGGATACTGGGTTAAAAGAATTTTGCGATACTTGCGGTAAGTGGCGGTATCCTGCATTTTCACATCGATAAATTGCAAACCCAGTTCTTCAGTTACTTTCTGGTCATAAAACGACATCTTATGGCAAATGCCGCAGTCTTCAGAAGAAAATTTGATTACGGCTCTATCCATCGGTAGAATTCTCCTCGCTTTGCAAAAGGCATTTCCTTCCTTATTAAAGCGTTAAGTGCTGAAGGATACAAGGCTCACTACTCTGCTTGCAGATAGATGAATCAAAACTGGGCAACTAATACCTTGTTTTTCAGGTAGTTACGAGAGTGAGTCTTGAAACAAACGAGACTGGAATTATTATATGAACTCGACATCCGACTTTCATTACTTTCAAGGGAATTCTTTTACCGATTTGTTTGCACAAGACATCGCGGATGCGGGTTATGCTTTTATCTTAAATTATCCGGCAACTGCGAGTTGGGCGGCTTACCCTAACAAGCAAAAATACTTTATTCAAGACGGTAGTAGCGAAGCAACTAAAACCTCGTTCGATAAGATTTGCCAGAAGGAACCTTGGAAAAATCTGGCTGTGCTGGGGGACTAATATAGCTTCAGATAAAATTCTTATTCCACGAAAAACTGCCTCGATCAAAAAACCCCCGCCTCTTGGAGGCGGGGGAAGTTGTCTTATCAGGGTGCATCTACCATCTCTTTGTTCGATCGGCAAGCCTTCGGATCGGGATAAAACTCAGCTAAATTGGCAACAAGAACTGCTAAGCAGCCAATCCAAAATCCTCTCATCCCGCGAGCGCCGCTCTAGGTGCTGATTTTACGCCGGCTGGAGACGATCTCTCGATAACCGCAGCAAACATCTCTAAAAATCGAAACTTTAACCAGTTAAATTAATCTACTTAGTATAAGAGCGAATCCTTCGCTTTGGAGTTGGCGATTTCTCAAGCCAACGAAATTGAGGAGTTGAGCGGGAGAGAAGGGTAGCAATGACTCAGGAATTTTACGTATGCGTTACACCAATAGAAGAAGACAAATACTTGGTGCGAGCAGAATCGCTAGCGCTGGGAGTGCGATCGACACAAGCGCAGGTAGTTTGGCCCGTAGAAAATTGGTTGGCCCAAGCCGCAAAACTGCTGCATTCTTCGCCAGCAGAGTCAACTCCCCAGTCTCTAGCAGCACTGGGCCAACAGCTTTACAGTGCGCTGTTTCAAGGTACTCTGCTCAGTAGCTGGACAACTGCTCAAGAAATCGCTCGATCGAAGCCAGAGGTATTGCGACTGCGACTGAGTTTGGAAGACGATCGTTTGGCGCGTCTTCCTTGGGAGCTGCTTTATATTGGCGATTTGGGAAAAACAGATACAGTTTCTCCAGATTCTTTTCTCGTCCTTAGCACCAGTGTGGCTTTTTCTCGCTGCGTCGCCAAACAATCTTCTCCAGATAGCGCCCAAAATTTCAAAGGGGATCTGCAAGGAACGCTGCAAATTTTCAAAGCTAATTTCTCTGATAAACTCGATAACGACGATCGCGTAACTGAGTTGCACGAAAGCGGTATTCCCTGCGTGCTAACTATCCCACCAGAAATTCCAAACGAAGTTGCTTCTACCTTCACTGAGTTAGTTTACGACCACATCAGTCAAGTTTACCCAGTCGAGATTAGTTTGAGTCTGGTACGACAGGAGTTAATCTCGATTTACGGCTTCGATCGCTTTTACTGGGTTTTACCTATCGTTTATCTTCATCCGCAATTTGATGGATTCGTCGCGCTCCCACAGCAAACCTTAGAAGTTGGGGAATTCGATCGGTCTGATACTCAGGCGTGGTCGGAATTTGGAGATGAGTCGATGTGTGATGATTTTGATGATGATGAAGACTCAGCTTTCATTTCCGGTCTGCTCGGTCAAATCTCGAAACCAAATTTAACTCCAGAGTTAGCAAACCAAATTGTTACTGGAGCGGATGTCAATGCCAAACTTCCCGCTCAGCCAATAGAGGAGCGATCGATTTCAGTTCCCATTACTGCGAGATCGGAATCTGCTAGAGATGTAACTTCTCATCCTATCGTAACTGAGACGAAAGACCGAGAAGAAATAGAAGCGATAAATTCCGATCTAAAAGTGAAGAATTCGAGCGAAAGATGGTATAGTACGGTTCTAAGCGATCGCCGACTTCGTAATTTGTTACCGAGCCGGAACAAAGCCGTACTACTTTTGCCTCTTGCTGTATTACTTTTGACACCTTTGAGTTTCTGGCTTTTCCGCCAACGGTGGTCTCAAGTCGGATCGCGATCGGCAAGTTTTATATATGAAGAAGTCGCTACGCCGCGTCCGCAACCTAAAATTTCAGCAAAAACTTCTGCCTTGGATATTAAAAAAACCAGTTCGGTAACTGTTAGCGCGATGGCAGTTAAACATTTTAAGCAAGGCAACTTATTGGTTGGGCAACGCATGGTAAAAGTATTGCTAGATAGAGGAGATATTAAACAAGCAAAAGCTGCCTTAGCTACCTTATCAAAAGAGCAAAAAAGTAATCCCGATATCAGCTTTTTGTTCGGCAGATTAGCTTGGCAATCAGTGCGAGTTGGAGACAAAAGTTACAGCTTAGATGATGCGCGGCGGTATTGGGAAACTGCTGTCAAAGGGCGTGAAAAATCGCCGCTTTACTACAACGCTCTCGGTTTTGCTTACTATGCCCAAGGTAACTTAACTCGTGCCAATCAAACTTGGTTTGAAGCTCTTTATCGAGCTGAGGAACAAAAAGTTGCCGAATCGGAATCTGCCAGCAGAGAAAGATCGGAAAACTTCGCGCAAATACCAACCAAATCAGTTGTCAGTCACGATGCTCTAACGGCATATGCAGGGTTGGCATTAGTATTAAATCACTCAGCTAAAAATCAGCCAATTGATGAGCGATCGCGTTTGCTTGACGAAGCGCTCAAGCTGCGTACAAAGGTGATGCAAGACGATCCCACCAATTTTAAACCTTCTGCACTGCAAGCTAACTGGCTGTGGAGTAAGCAGGCGGTAGAAGATTGGCGATCGCTACTTCAAATGAAACGCTAAAATCGCTATAATTTTCAGATTTAAGGCTTTTTGGGTGAGGGAATTATATGGCGATCGCAACTCTGATAGGGCAGTCAACAGTTGATTCAGCTGCAACTTTTGGTGGAACGAATATCGGTGGTTTATCGGGTCTTACCTTTGATGGCAGCAATTTCTATACTATTTCTGACGATAAAAGCAATGTGCGCTTTTACACCCTGAATATCGATCTGAGTTCGGCGACTTTGCCAGTTACTTTCACAGGTGTGACCCTGCTGAGAGACTCAACTAATAACCTTTTTGTCTCAGATGTTGCAGACCCAGAAGGAATTGCCTTTGCTAGCAGTGGGAATATATTTGTTTCTTCAGAAGGAATGTTTTCCACAAGTACACCCCAATTTATCAATCGGTTCGATATAGCATCAGGTATTCAAAACTTTTCTCTGCCTATCCCTACTCCTAAATATGACGTATCGCCAGCAGATACTAGCAATGGTATCCGCAATAATCGGGGTTTTGAAAGCGTATCAATTACTCCCGATCGACAATTTTTATTTACAACGACAGAAGTTGCCTTAGAACAAGATTCCACATCAGATAATGGCAGCCCTTCTCGCATCATCAAATATAACTTATCTACTAACTCTGTAGAAGGAGAATTTGTCTATAACTCCGATTCTAGCAATGGTGTTTCCGATCTTTTGGCATTGGATGGAAATACTCTCCTCGCCATAGACCGCCATCTTGATTTGGGTTTTGGCAAAATATATCAAATATCTTTACAAGGGGCGACTGATGTAAAAAATAATCCCAGTTTGATAGCTTCTGGCCTTGGCGGTATTACATTAGCGTCAAAAACTGTTGTCGTTAACGGGCTATTTACCAATTATGAAGGCATAACATTGGGGCCAATTTTGCCGAATGGAAAGCGATCGCTCATTCTTGTCAGCGATAATGATTTCGGTTTGGGTGTTGGCTTATCTACTCAGTTTGCTGCTTATGAAATCAACAGCGCTCCCCTCCTCGATAACAGCGGGTCGCCAACTCTAACAGCAATCAACGAAGACGATATTACTAACACAGGCACTTTAATTTTTCAAATTATTGCCAGCGGTGCCGGTGGCAACCCAATTACTGACAGCGACCCCAACGACCCAGAAGGAATTGCAGTAACGGCAGTAGATAATACCAACGGTACTTGGCAATTTTCCACCAACGACGGTAGCAACTGGACAGCCTTCGGCACTCCCTCAGAAAGTGCGGCGCGGTTGTTGGTATCAGATGCTAATACCAGAATTCGTTTTATTCCCAATGCCGACTACAACGGCACAATTAACCCAGGCATTAGCTTTCGTGCATGGGATGCCACAACTGGCACTAATGGCAATACAGCAAACATTACTACTAGCGGGACTGGAGGGTTATTCTCCTTCAGTACCGCTACCGAAACAGCCAGCATCACCGTTAACCCAGTAGGTCCCACGCCGCCTTTAAGCGTGGTTATTAACGAAGTCGCTTGGATGGGAACTGAGGCTGATACCACTGACGAATGGATGGAACTTTTCAATCCTACTGGAAGTGCGATCGATTTGAGCAATTGGACGCTGACATCTAACGATGGCAATCCCAACATCACGATTCCGGCTGGGAAAACAATTGCCGCTGGTGGATACTTCCTTTTAGAGCGCACTGTAAATAACACAGTTAGCGACATTTCTGCTGACTTAATCTACACAGGCGCATTAGTTAATACTGGCGAGTCGCTCACCCTACAAGACAGTAAAGGTAATGTAGTTGACACTGCTAATATTGATGGCGGTGTATGGCCTGCTGGGGTAAATTTTAGCGCCAATACTCGGTTTACAATGGAGCGAATTTCGGCTAAAGCTGCCGATACAGATACTAATTGGCGCACCAACGATGGGATTACCCAAAATGGCAAAGATGCTGCTGGTAATGTAATTCACGGTACACCCAGGTCTGCTAATTCCCTCGGCGCTATTCCGACACTTAGTATCGATGATGTGACTGTTAACGAAACAGATAGCGGCACTACCAACGCCACATTTACCGTTTCTCTTTCTAATGTCAACAGCCAAACTATTTCTGTAGATTATCTTACTGCTGACGGTACGGCTACCTCGCCAAATGATTACACTGTTACTAAAGGTAGTCTGACTTTTTTACCAGGAGAAACCAAAAAAACTTTTATCGTTCCTGTAGTTGGCGATATTCTAAATGAAAGTAACGAGACCTTTTTCGTTAATTTAAGCAATCCCAGTAAAGCTGCGATCGCAGTTAGCAAGGGACAAGCCACAATTACTGATAATGACCCTTTACCGACGCTTTCTATCGGTAACTTTACTATTACTGAAGGTGACAGCGGTACTAGCAATGCTACTTTTACAGTTAGTCTTTCTACTATTTCCGGTCAAACTGTCGCTGTAGATTACATTACAACTAACGGTACTGCCAGCGATACTTCTGATTACACTGCTAGTAAAGGCACTGTTACGTTTAAAACTGGAGAAACTGCACAAAGTATTACTATTCCCATCGTTGGCGATACCGTTAACGAAAGCCAAGAAAACTTTTTTGTTACTCTCAACAATCCTAGTAAAGCTAGTATTGCTGTCGCTAAGGGAGAAGGCATTATTAATGATAACGATCCGCTACCGAGTTTATCTATTGATAACGTCACTGTTACCGAAGGCAACAATGCTACTTTTACGGTTAGCCTTGCTGCTGTTTCCGGTCAAACTATCAGCGTTGATTACTTTTCTAGCAACGGAACTGCTACTTCGCCAAATGATTACACTACCACTCAAGGCACTGTCATATTTAAAGCTGGAGAAACTAAACAAAATATTTCTATTCCAGTCGTTGATGACAGTCTGACTGAAACGCAAGAGAACTTTTTTGTAAGCTTAACTAATCCCAACAATGCTACTATAGCTGTTGGGAATGGACAAGCCACAATTATTGATAATGATGCCGTTAATAATCCACCAGTAAATACAGTCCCTGGTATTCAAACTACGAATGAAGATAATGCTATAACTTTCAATGCAGCTAGTGGAAATCTAATTGCGATCGCCGATCCTGATGCAGGTAACAATCTAGTTCAGGTTACTTTGAATGCTAGCAACGGCATTTTAAATTTATCTGGCACGAATGGTTTAAATTTCAGCAGTGGTAATAATGGCAGTGCCAACATGACTTTCAGTGGCACAATTAGTAATATTAATACTGCGCTTAATGGCACAATATTTACGCCATTTCCTAATTATAATGGTGCTGCAAATATTCAAATTATTACTAACGATCTAGGCAATACTGGCACAGGTGGTGCTTTAAGCGATACCGATTCATTCAATATTACTGTTAATTCAGTTAACGATGGGCCAATTGTAGTTGCTCCGATTCCCAATCAAACGGCAACTGCTACTACACCCTTCAATTTTACTTTTGCAGCGAATACATTCAGCGATGTAGATATTGGTGACACACTCTCTTACACGGCTATTCTTTTTAATGGAGATCCCTTACCTACCTGGCTAAGTTTTGACCCGATTACCCGTACTTTCAGCGGTACTCCTAGTGTTAACAATGTAGGAACTCTAAAACTGCAATTGACAGCAAAAGATGGCAGTGGTGCCAGCGTTAGCAATCTATTCGACCTCGTAGTTAGTGACTTGTTACCAATAACTCCTCCGACTCCCCCATCTCCCCCATCTCCCCCATCTCCCCCGACTCCGACTCCTATTAACAATAATTTACCCCAAGTTTCGATTACTGATGCGACAGTTACCGAAGGTAACAACGGCATCACTTTAGCCAATTTTACCATCAACCTCAGTGCGATTCCCACTCAAGCCGTTATCGTGGAATATGCCACATCTGACGGTACTGCTACTATTGCAAATAAAGATTACTATCCTCATCCTACTACGGCAATTACTTTTAACCCAGACGAAGTAAGTAAAACAATTAGCGTTGGTGTTTTAGCCGATGCTACCAAAGAAGCGAACGAAACATTTTTTGTTAATTTGATTGGTGTTGCTAATGCCGTCATTGCTGACAGTCAAGCTGTGGGAACTATTAATAATGACGATCTCGAAGAGGATGAGGATTGTTTTTGTCAAGAAATCGAACATCCCAATCCAGATAATTTATTTTCTGAGGGAACAGAAGGTTATTTCTTAACCCAAATTAATCCCATCATTAATATCCAAAGTGGTACAACAAACGACAACGATCGTTTGACTGGTAGCGATGAAGACGATGCGCTTTATGCTTTAGATGGCGACGACTTTATTTGGGGAAAAGCAGGCAACGATAATTTAGTTGGAAATCAGGGAAAAGATACTATTTTTGGTGGTGACGATCGCGATTGGATTGCAGGTAATGAAAGCGAAGATGTTATTAATGGAAATGATGGGAACGATGTAATTAACGGCAATCAAAATAACGATGTTGTCCGAGGTGGTAAAGGTAATGATATCCTGCGTGGCGGTGAAAATAACGATCTAATTTGGGGCGATCGCGGTGATGATACCCTACTGGGAGATAAAGGTAATGATACCATTTTTGGCGGTGTGAAAGAACAGGAACTTGGCGATCCAAACGGACGCGATTTATTATTAGGCGGTACTGGGGATGACGTATTAAATGGCAATCAAGCCAATGATACTATCTGCGGCGATGAAGGTAACGATACGGTGCGGGGTGGTAGCGATGATGATATCGTTCTTGGCGATACCGGAGATGATGTAATATTTGGCGATTTAGGTAATGATAGTCTCTGCGGTGGAGATGGTAACGATACCATTTATGCTGGAAATGGTAGCAATATTCCCATTGGAAATAGTGGAGAAAAAGATTGTTTGTGTGGCGGAGATGGCAACGATATATTGTTTGGAAATGAAGGAGAGGATTGGGTAAATGGAGATGGGGGAGATGATAGCCTTTATGGTGGTAAAGATAACGATACTCTCAAAGGTGGCGATGGAAACGATTGGTTGAGCGGAGATTTAGGTAACGATATATTGAAGGGTGGGAATGGCAGCGATCGCTTTCTTTTATCTCCTGGTTTTGGTACTGACACTATCCTCGATTTTGAAGATAATATTGACTTGCTAGTATTAGGCGGGAATTTAAGTTTTTCCCAATTGACAATTAGCCAAAGCATTGATGGAACGGAGATCGCGATTACTAATACTGGTGAGATTCTAGCGATCCTAAAAGGAATAACAGTCGATCGAATCGATCGGAGTTCTTTCCTGCTCAATCTGCCTTCTTAAAAAGAGCCCCAACTAAAATCTTTAGTTTAGTTGGGGTGCGTTCAACTAAGGATTTCGCAATAGGTAAGAAAGCGGGTGACGTTTTCTTATATCCATATTTTCTGCCAATTTTACCTGGTTCCGATCGTCCGGTAGGCTCGGTATAAGTGGTGGTATTGCCCGCGTAGCTGCACCTATAGCACCTGTTGTTGAAGGGTTAGTTGCTTGTGAAGCCTCAGAAATTGGTTCTTTTCGGTGGGGTGAAAAAGGTTTTTTTTTTCGTTGCTGAGTTGCTCGCTGTCGGGAAATTGGACGACTTTTGAGTGGTTTGCGAAGCTTGCGACGCTTGCGAGTACCATTAAACTGTCTGAGAATTACCCAAGCACCGGTGGCGCAGCCCAATGCGATCGCGCCGTACAACCACCCAGACTGTGTATTTTGGCTTTCATCCTGCAAAACGGTGTTTTGTGCGTTTGTCGCCGTTTTCGCTGCTGATGGTTGCTCTTTTCCCACGTAATCCGGGTCAGTCAAACGCAGCATCGCCAAACCACCAACCAATAGCATTGCTGCCAAAAAAGCACTCCACACCAGTAGCGGACATTTCTGAACCACCAGCAACACCGGGTTTAGGGGAGTTGCTCGTTTTTTCCGTTGCCGATCGAGATTTGCTGTTTTCAAGCGCGATGATTCCTCAGCTAGTGGTGCAGGCTTGCCACTGCGCCGGCGAAGCTTTGGGGCTTTTGAAGGGGGTGATTGCTGCTGTGCAATTTGGTGATCTGCCATACCCACTTTTCAATACCTACACCTTATCATGACAAGATTTTATGCTCTGTTGCAAAAGGTAGGCAAGCATTTGAGGCTATAATCCGCGAGGCATACACCACATCAGCCTTTTTTTTTTTAAGGTTTAGAACGTTCTAACGCTGCTTGAATTAACTGATCCGCTAATTCTGCAAAAGGAACGCCGCTATATGCCCACAGTTGCGGATACATACTTGTAGACGTGAAACCGGGCAAAGTATTAATTTCATTAATCAGTACTTCGCCTGTAGATTCAACGTAGAAGAAATCTACCCTTGCCAACCCAGCGGCATCAACTGCGAGAAAAGCTTTTACAGCCATATCCTGAATTTGTGCAGCGACGCCAGCCGGTATGTTGGCAGGAATTATCAAATCTGCTTTTCCTTCCGTGTATTTAGTTTCATAGTCATAAAAATCACTTTTATAAGTAATTTCTCCGACTACAGAAGCTTGGGGATTATCGTTACCCAAAACAGCGCATTCTACTTCTCTTGCCACTACTCCAGCTTCTATAATTATGCGCCGATCGTAGCTGGCTGCGCTATCTAAAGCGGCTTCCAATTGTGTACGCGATCGCACTTTCGCAATACCTACCGACGAACCTAAATTCGCAGGCTTCACAAAACAGGGATAACCGAGTGCTGCTTCTATTTCGTCGCATAGTTTCGGGAAAACGCAAGGGTTAGACCAAATCTGCGATCGACTCACTGTCTGATATTTTACCTGTGGCAATCCCGCTTGGGCAAACGCCGTTTTCATGGCAATCTTGTCCATCCCCACAGCCGAACCCAACACCCCGGAACCCACAAACGGAACTTGCATCAAACTCAGCAAGCCCTGCACCGTACCGTCTTCCCCATTCGGGCCGTGTAAAATTGGGAACCATACATCCACTGAATCCGCTTCTGGGGGGAATTGCCATCTCGATTTTGGATTGGCGTATTTTCCTTCTCCCTCTCCAGCTTGGGGAACTTCCCCATCTAGCACTTGTTGTGCTGTTTCTCCACCTTGCCAGAAACCATCTTTTTGGATGTAAAAAGGCAATACTTCATATTTTTGTGCATTTTGCTCCGATTTCAGCGCTTTGGCGATCGATCTTGCCGAAACGATCGAAACTTCGTGTTCTCCCGAACGACCGCCAAACAACAGCCCTACTCGCATCTTACTCACCATTGATACCTCTGACACTCCTCTTCGCAGTTAGCCTACCACAACCGGAAATATGGGACGAGAGAAAGTTACCAGTTGAATGCAACTGGAGTTATCGATCGCCAATATCATTAAATATAATTAAGGTGATGTAAAGAAATGTAAAGAAAAATGCAGGACAAAGTGGTTGTTATCGTAGGCGCAACAGGTGGGATTGGTTCTGCCTTGACACGCAAACTAGCACCTTTGGGCACTCGTTTAGTCTTAACAGCCAGAGATAACAGCCGATTAGCCAATTTAGCATCTTCCCTACCGGGAACGCAGGCAGAGCAAGTTTTAACAGTACCTTGCGACATTACCCAGCCGCAACAAGTAAAAACTTTAATCGAAAAAGCGGTGACTCATTTCGGGCAAATTGACGCCCTGGTAAATGCTGCTGGTGCCGGTATCCTCAAACAGTACAACAAACTCGAACCAGCAGACCTCGATGCCATGCTCGATTTAAACTTAAAAGGCAGCTTCTACACCACGCAAGCGGCAGCAGAAGCCATGAAAGAACGGAAATCCGGTCATATTTGCAACGTCGTGGGCATTTTGGGCCAGCACTCAATGGCAATGGCAGCAGCTTACTGTGCTTCTAAGTTCGGTGTGGTCGGTTTTAGCAAGTGTATGGCGGACGAACTGAAGCGCTTTGGCATTAAGTTCACCCTGTTTTATTTTGGGGGTGTCGATTCTCCCTTCTGGGATAATGTGAGTTTGAAGGTTGACAGGTCAAAAATGCTCAGCACGGAAACTGCGGCTGAGGCTATTTTGTTTGCTCTGCGTGCCGAACCGCAAGCTGTACCGATGGAAATCAATATTCAGCCAGAAAGCCACTTATTTTTCTGATGCTTCGGTGATAACCTGATACATTTACGCGACATCATTCCGGGCATTCCCGGACAATGCAACGATAGCACTATCACGATCGAAAGTGATAGCGGCGGTATCCCGCAAAGCTTTCAGGAGAATCCCGAAAGCACCATTCCAATCCCTTGGTAGCGT
>NZ_JBHFNU010000052.1:0-20766 GCF_041929145.1 Aerosakkonema sp. BLCC-F183
GTGAGTTTTGACTTCATTCCTGGTGCTGCTGGCGCGGTGGAACCACACCGACTCCATCCCGAACTCGGAGGTGAAACGCTGCTGCGGCGAAGATACTTGGTGGGTCACTGCCTGGGAAAATAGCTCGGTGCCAGGTTAATAATAAAATCAAAAGCTCTCTTCTATGATAAGGAAGAGGGCTTTTGATATATTTGTAATTCAGTCAACGTTTGCGCTTTGTGGGATGGAACGGAAGCCAATGGAAGAGGGCGGGCAAGATGGTTATGAAATCAGCGGGGTCTACTTGAAATGCGATCGCACTTTTGATGCGACAAATGCTAGTTATTTTTACTAATTTACTTTTAACTTCCCAAAAAAGTTTTTTGTGCCATTCGGGGAGTTGAACGATCATTGGGTATATTTGTACTTATTAAATACGCAGTAGCTATGACGATCGCAACTGTTGTTTTAGTTCACGGCATTGGATTTTGGGGTGCAAAAATATTACCTTTGCGCTGCCGTTTGCGAAAATGCGGCCAGATAAGTCTGCACGTTCTTAGAAACGGGCGATTTCCTCAAATAAATCTACCCAAAGGTGGTAGAAAAAATCATCATATATGCTAAAAATTTGAAAGGCTGGCGAAATCAGCGGATTTGTACGCACGATCGCTTTGTCTTTACATCAATACAATTGGATAAGCACCAGAAAAGAAACGAGATTTCTTTGTGAAACAGGGTTTCTGGAGTCATAATTCAAAATACAATAATTTTTACGGAGAGGTAAACTTGTGGATGCCATATTAGATCGATCGCGTCAACTTAAACAAGATTTAATTGATTTTGTCCTTGACGCTGAAGGGGAATTGGCAGTTGCGCTGGAGTCTTACTTTGCCGCCAATGCAAAATCTCAAAATAATCGCTATGATGCGGCTTTCGAGAAAAAGCTGCTAATTGATAGTTTTTTGTGTGAGGGGAAAGTCGGAGATAAGACGCCGCTGGATTTGTTTTTGGAAAGTCAACCAGAATTATCTGAAAACGATCGCACTCTCATCAACAACTGGCGACGTAGTTTTCTTGGGTTATTTGCAGTTAATCAAATTTTACTAGATGGCTTTGAGTTAATGAATTGGCTTACAGCCAAACATTATATAGTGAAGCCAAATGATACTCGCACACAAGCGGAAATGGCTTCTTTTAAACAAGGTGAAATTTTACTGACCCGCATTTCTCCTGTTACAGATAGCTACTGGATGTTTTCTGGGCCTTGTTTGCCAATGGGTAATTTAGGCAAACCGAAATTGGCAGTAGCAATTGGTAACTTTAAGCAAAATCATAAAAAACATCTTTACAGCGATGCGCCAGATTTGCTTGAGCAGGCGTGGCAGTCTGTCGAGCAATATCACCAGGATTTTCTTGATTTTTTTGGCAGCAATGAAGTCACGATACCTGGGTATCAGCTTAACAAAAAGCTAACTGAATTTCAAGAAGTAATAACTAAACGACGACTGGCAGAAGCAGGTATTGATGAATCTAAATCCCTGGAAGAGATAGCTGATGAAGCTGGCATTTCACAAGCAGAAATTAAAGCTGCCGCAGAAGAAGCGGGGGCTGACTCAAAAACAGTTGCTCAGCTATTTGGCAGCAAGGAAAACAGCAAAATGATAACGCCTAAAGTTGAGTTACCTGACAATTTGAAAAAAGCCGAACTGGTGACTGTTCTGGCTCATCCTCGTTGGGGACAAATGTTGCTACCAACCTACACTAAGTTCAAGCAAATTCTGGAAGCAGAAGACTGGAAAAGCATTCCTAATGCAGAGAAATTGGTTCGTTACTATTTGGAAGAAGTTACAATTAATGCGTTCGTGTGGCATCATTTTGCTCAACAGTATCCACACCAGTTAGAAAAGGTATTGCAAACAATTTTGGGTCGTCCTAATTTTAACTTGGCAAGCGATTTAGATTCTTTGCTTAAGGAATTTAATAAACCGCTGGAGCCTGAGTTACCAGAAATTGCTAGTGTCCCTTTACATTTGCACAATCTGTTTGAAGAAGCCGTAGCGGAAGTGAATAAATCGAATTCAAAGTCTAAGGTTAAAAAGAAAGAAGGGAAGGGTTTTGGGAGGTAAAAGTTTTTAACGCCGAGGGATGGAGTAGGAGAGAAGCATTTGTGCAGACAGAGTACGATCGCACCGTCGAGAGATTGGCAAAAATGTTTCTTTCTTATGGTAGATGTAGGTTGAGTATGAGCAATAATTCGATATTTTTGAGCGGATTATCCACTATTGCCGCTTGCGAGTTTGAGGGATTAGATTAGAAAAGATAAATTCCCCGAATATGGCCATGAAAAAGGACAGGGACGACTCAGTTAAAGCGGAAGAAAATCTGGAAACTCATTCCTTATTTCCAAGTGGGGAGTGGGAAGGCTTTTACACCCATGAATTTGGCCCATACGCCCGTCAGCACATGATGTCTTTTACCCTTACTTTTAAAAAGGGAAGCGTTAGGGGTAGCGGTATTGACGATGTTAACCGCTTTACTTGGCGGGGAAATTACGATAAGGAAAAACTGCGCTGTTGGATGAATAAAGGTTATCCCTCTCATACTGTTTTCTACGACGGTTATGTTGACCAAAACGGCATTTGGGGTACTTGGGTAATTCCTCCCTACTACCAGGGCGGTTTTCATATTTGGCCTAAAAAGCTCGGCGAAAATATCTCTGTTTCCGATCAGGAAGAAGTTCCAAAAGCTGTTATTAAGGAAGTGGTTACAGTTTAAGTAAGGCGTATCGATCCATTTTCAAATTGCTAACCTGTTGATAATTTCTGACAAATCTGCCTTGATATCAGATAAATTATCTGGGGTTAGAATAGGAACGTGAACGAAAACACAACGGCTGTTAAGTTGGCGATCGCGCAGATATTTCAAGGCAGAATAATAAAGTCCTTCACAGACAAATTTACCAGCTTCGTGGCTAATTTCGGTTACCTTTAAATCTGAAATTAATTTAGGAACATCAACCCAATTTTCGATGAGATGATTATCGAAGCTGGCATTAGATTCTACGGTGAGTTTTGGGCGTTTTTCTGCCATACCGCAGCAGATAATAATATCGGGTTGAATTAAGTCTATTTGCGCGATCGCACGACTGCTTGCCTTCTCTACATCTACTGGTAAATGCCTTAAAAAAGTTAAAGAATGCGATGTATTAGGACGAGGATTATCTTCTGCACTTTTGGCAATCTCTATCAATAAATTATCGGATGAATTAGACTTTTGATGGGGTAGCCAAGTAGTAAAAGATGTCAGCAGGATTTTTTTAGACATAGACAAGTAAAATAAAGACAGCGATCGGCACTCAATAAGGGGAGGGGTCAAATGTCAGTTATCGCTATTGTGGATTATGACATGGGGAATCTGCACTCCGTCTGCAAAGGGTTGGAAAAAGCGGGTGCAACTCCTAAGATAACGGATTCACCAGCAGATATCGCGCAGGCGGATGCAGTTGTGTTACCGGGGGTGGGATCTTTTGACCCGGCTGTGCAACAATTGCGATCGCGTGACTTAGTACAACCCATCAAAGACGCCATTGCTTCCGGGAAACCCTTCTTAGGCATTTGTCTGGGTCTGCAAATTTTATTCGATCGTAGCGAAGAAGGCAAAGAACCAGGCTTAAGCATTATTCCCGGTGTGGTACGACGGTTTCGCAGCGAACCCGGACTGACTATACCGCATATGGGTTGGAATCAACTGGAGATTACCCAAGCAAACGCCCCGATATGGCAAAATTTATCATCTCAGCCTTGGGTTTATTTTGTCCACTCCTACTACGTCGATCCAGTTGACCCCAAAGTCTGCGCCGCTAGTGTAACTCACGGTACTCAAACCGTAACAGCTGCGATCGCACGCGATAACCTAATGGCAGTTCAATTTCACCCCGAAAAATCTTCCTCCACCGGACTGCAAATTCTCTCTAATTTTGTGGCGCAAGTACAAACTCCGGTTCTCGCGTAGCGGAAACAGCAGGAGTAAAAATATGTTTCTTTTTAGCAAATATCAACTCCTGCTAATAATTTTTTCCTCAAGTAAAGAAACCGGGTTTCCGATCATCCCGCGAATAGTTGACCGACACGCTAACCGGGAATTACAAGTAGCTGTCCGGGAATAATTTTCTTAGGGTCGTTCCCAATTAGATCGCGATTTGCCTTATAAATTCGCGGCCAATCAAAGGGATTTCCGTAGTAACTTTTGGCTATTCGCGCCAGGGTGTCACCAGTTTGGACAGTGTACAAGTCGGGAATGAGGAGTTGTCGATCTGGTACGATCGCGTTAGGGTTAGGCCCTATTACATTGCGATTGGCATCGTAAATTGGTTTCCAATTGCGAGTTCCGTAGAACATCTCGGCTATATCTGCCAGAGTTTCACCTTTTTTGACAATGTATGTCTGAGTCATAACTCTCTCCCGATCGATTTGCTATGTGCTGACCAATAAAATATTTAACCTTAGTGCGAGTTAGGCAGCAAATATTAATATTGTTTTCCTTTTTTACTATGAGTTTGAGAATCTACGGCAATCGTCTACTGAAAACCTTACCGGGTCAAGCCACCCGACCTACTTTAGCACGGGTGCGGGAGGCAGTATTTAATATTTGGCAGGGAACAATAGAAGGCTGTCGCTGGCTGGATTTGTGCGCGGGTAGTGGTTCTATGGGTGCGGAGGCTTTGTGTCGAGGTGCCAGTTACGTGGTGGGAATTGAAAAATCCAGTCGCGCTTGTTCGATTATCCAACAAAACTGGCAACAGGTAGCACAAGGCGGACAAACTTTTGAGGTATTGCGAGGAGATGTTGTGCAGCGATTGAAAAACCTGTCAGGAGAAAAGTTCGATCGCATTTATTTCGACCCCCCTTATGCTAGCGATTTGTATGATTCGGTAATAGAGGCGATCGCCCAATATCAACTATTAGATGAAGACGGCGAACTTGCAGTAGAACACAGTCCAGATCGCAGCCTAAATGACGGCATTTTATCTGTCAAAATTTGCCGCCAAAAAGTTTATGGAAATACAGCTTTGACATTTTATATGCCGAGCGGTTATATCTATTAAATGCCATCTTATTTTTATATCCATCAGCCACATTTTTAATCAACAATCTAAATTTAGATTATGTTTGTTGATAATGTCGCTAAAAGTAAATTATTAATCTTTCGTAAAAATTTCCCTTGTCTGTAAAACTTCAGGGGGTGCGCCTACGGCGAACAACCCCAACAGAAGTTTGAGGCTAAAGCTAAAATAAGCAAAAAAGATCGAAAAGTCACTCGTTAATTACAAACCTGACTTTTTGCACTCCCTCAATCATTTGTAAAGCAAATTGACCGGAAGTAAATTCACCGATATCTGGTAACTTTTCTTTGATTTTTGTCGCTAATCCTTCTAAATTTATCACCTCTTTTTCTTCATTATTCCAAGGAATCGGTGAAATCGAAAGTTGAGTCCCTTCTCCATTAATATTTCTTAAATTTTTTGTCCATACAGAAGAATCCGTTTCCTTTGCATCTAAGCCAAAGTGCATCCCTTCTGGTTGCAGGTGAATATCAACGGTTTTGACTTCTCCTTCAAACAAACAAATTAACACATCTTTGGCTAATTTTTCCATCCGTAATAGGGGTAAAAGGTTGGCTTCACTTGGGTCAATAGAATCTAAATCTGCGACGGCTTTATCATAACCATCAATCAGTAAATTAGGCCACCCAGAAACAACTTGCGATCGCATGACAATCCCAGTAATTTTCTGCTCTATCCCGCGAGTAAAACCACGACGAGTTGAACGAATTTTTCGATCTTCTTCTACACTGTTTTCAGTAACTCGACCAATGCTAAAAGCACCATCTTGTAAACAGTCTACCCATAAAGAATCTACCCAAAAGAAACGGATTGATTCTATGGGGAGTAACCGTTCGTCGGGAACTAAATAATTAAAGGGGATTCCCTGCAATAACTCTAATCCTTTAAACCATTTTTCTATTTTCTCTGGGATTGGTTTTTCTTCTCGAATTTGCCGAGATCGCAAAGGTAAATTATTAATCACATTATCTTCTAATTGTTTGAGACTTTGGGCGTTTTCTCGTTTCCAATTAAATAATTCAATAGCTAATCCTTGATTTTGTAGAGTCAACATTCGCCCTAATTGCCAAGCAGCAGAGTATGAAGTATCAAAGAGTCCTAAACCAGAATCATAACGCAATAATTCATCCGATGCTTTGACAGGAAAATTGTATGTTTCTGAGTTAAACCCTCCAATTAAAGGACTGCGATACCAAGAAATCGTCTGACTTCCCTGTCTTAGAGAATGAGGTAAGGGAATGTAACCCATTGCTAAGAATTTTTCTGCTTCTTGATGCTCAGTTTGAGGAAGTCTGGGGAAACTAGGATTACGGTTGAGTTTCTGAACTAATTTGGTAAAACTTTGATCGGGATCGACACAAGCAAAACTCCAACTTGCTAAACTAACTAAGCGGATTAAATCCTCATCTCCTGCCCCCATATCATCAAAATTGTTTTCATCTGGATAACGTCCTTCTATAGATACTAAATGGACTGTACTGATACCATTAGGTTCTGGGAGACGATTACAAATAATTGTGGCAAATTCATCCCCAGAAAAATTACGAGTTGCGTCTTCTAATTGGCGAACGTGAGCAAGATAAGCTAGATCTGCTTTGGTAGGTAAAATATCTTTTAGATATTTCTTTTTAACATCAATTACGGTAACTTGTTCTGTGTCTTTTTGTCCGACTTCAAGCGCCATCGTGGGAAACTTAATGTTAGGTTCGTCTGTAATTAATTGTTCAAGAGTAATACTTGTTGGTTTGGGTCGATCGGACTCACTTTCAAAGTCTGTTTCTCGGAATAAAAGTAAAACTAACCAAGGCAAATTTTCATCATTTGTGCCTGGGTAACGTTCCCAAGGAAGGGTACTCCGTTTAACCGTAATATGAGGGAGTACATTAGAATGTTCTCCTAAGCTATCGGATGGGGGAAAAACGGCATAAATATCTTCAGGAGAGAGAGGCCCAAAACGTTCTCCCGTGACGGCAAAAGTAAGTTCGCGGGAGAACTTTTGTGAGGGAATTTTATCTTTACTTGCAATAGTTTGCTCAATTTCAATCTTGTATTCTCCACTTTCTAGAGGCGGTTGATGAAACTGAATAAATTTAACTGTTCCGGTGTTAGTAGACATGAAACTGACTCCTTATTAATTGGTGATTTTGATGGCAATGGTGAAATGTGGGAGAAGATTTCAGTCTGTGACTGTAGTTGAAAACTTTCCCACATTTAGGGTTTTATTTAACTTGGGGAGCAAAAACAAAACTATCAGCGATCGCACTATCAATTTGTACCTGACTCGGATCAAATCCTAATGCTTGCAATAACGCATCCCGTTGCGAGTTAGTTGTGATAGTTTCCCGAATGCGATCGCGTTTTTGTGGTTCCTCCGTATAACTGGGATTGGCAACAAATTCCTCTAAAGTTTGCCAACTATAACTATTATCAATGAGTGAGGTTTCATTCTGTAAATGTTCAACCCCGATCGTGTTGCTTTCACCCGCTTTAGGCGACTCGGCAGGAATAATACGGAAACCAGAAAAAACGCCATTTTCAAATTGCTGTCCATTCACTTCAGGCAATTTTAAACGCCCTTTATCCGTCAGATTTGGGTTTCCCCAAATTCCAGTAGGCGCTGCTTTTGTGACAGGTGCAAAGCTAAACTTGCCTTTAGCATCTTCAGAATTTCCACCTTTACTAATTGTGACCTTATGAGTTGTCTCTAAATCATCACTATTAATACCCATCGGATTAATAGCAAAACCTGTATTAGTGGAGATGGATTGCTCGTCATCCCAAGTAAAGGCTTTTTTAGCAGGAATAAAGCTATCTGTAACCAATTCCAAAGTTGTAGGATTGATAATCCAGATTTCCTCTTCCCCTCTCATTAATTGCTTAACCAATCCCTTACTAGCAGCAATGCTACAAATTTCTGTAGCTTCAGGTAAGAATGAAGATTTGAACTCATCCCAAGCAATAGGAAGTGGATCGCGAGAACCTTGATCGCCAAATTTAACTGTAGCTGAAGCGATCCAAAGATCGATTTTAGCTTTGCCTCCCAGTTCCGGTCCCCAGAGATGTAATTCAACTCGGACACTAACACTAATACAACCAATTCCGCCGCTAATTTTAATCCGAGCGCTAATATCATAATAGTAAGGTTTCCAACAGATCAGGAAGTCAGCCCCCACTTCAAAAGAAGCATGAACTTTACCACTCTTATAACTAAACTTGAGCGCTCCTCCTGCCATTACTGCATGAGAACAAAGGGCAAAATAGCCTTCTCCAGTAATCGAAGTATGGCTATCCAACTGCCAATTAAAACCTAAACGGGGTACAGTGGGATAATGAGTAGGAACCTTAAAACTCGGATGATAGCCGCCTAAAGTAATGACAAAATCTCCTTCATGTTCCCCAGCAAACCAGAAAGCAGCAGCAAAACCCCCGGTTAAATGACATTTTTGCGACAGAATATAGGAATTTGGTGTAAGTTCTGCCTGAACTAAAAGCAGTCCTTCTGCAAGACTAAACCGTGCTTGTAGGGCTAATTGTACTACCGCTACTGGGTCGATGTTAGAAGAAGTTGATGGCGGAACTACTAATGTAGAAATCCCAATTAAATTGAGTTCAAAGTTATTTTCACTGAGCGCTAGAGTTAACAGAGCAAAGCTATCGAGTAATTTATAAGTAGTAAATTTTATCCCAATAGCCAAGAAACCTGCGTCAAGAGAAATGGGAATATATGTACTTAAACTCTCGATTTGTTCATTAATAATCTCTCCCGGATCTCCGCTCAGGTCGCCCACACCACTAAGCGCTTGGGCTACTAAAGGAAATTCAGTAATTTCGCCCAAGGGAGGTACAATCAAGTCACGGTTGTAGCCAAAACCTCCCGCCAATCCAGTCACAAATATCTCTGGAGGGCCACCCAAAGGATAATCTACAGCAAGATACAGGAATAAGGAAGGTTCATCATTAACATAGGCATAAGCGCCCACAGCAGATAAAGAAAGGGATTTTTGTTTTCCACCACTGCCTTTGGTTTGCATTCCCAGTGTTACCATTCCTAAGTATTCTTCATAGTCTTCTCTTTCTTTGCGGAGGAATGCACCCGCAATATTTAAGCTGTTCTTTTCGTAAGTTAAACCAAAGCCATCGAGATTAAAATTAGGGCTAAAATTGCTGAGGGGAGTGCTGATAGAAAGTCCATTCAGAACTAAAGAAAAATCAGATACTTGGACGATAAATTGAGGAGTGAGATGAATTTCTCCTGTTTTGTAAATCAGTCCGACTTTTTCTAAGTGAATTGTCCCAAAAGATTTTTGCACCGTTAACCATGCACCGTTATCAGCAATCGTAATGGGGGTATCTTCTTCCGGTGTGGTAGTTCTAGGGGAAGCAACCAGTCGAAATTCTCCACTGGGAGCTAAACGATTACCAGTATTACTGGTTACAGTCCGCGATATTATTGGAAATGCTTCACTTTGGGCTAAACTACGACTACCAGGATTCCAGGTTTCAGTATGTGGCTTTAAGGAAAATTCTTCTGTTTGGGCTAAAGTACCAGACTGCATCCCCAATTTGCCTTTTAGCCATTTTAAAAGGCTCTGCAATTTTTGGCATATTGTTGCTGTGAGTGATGATTTGACAACAATGGGCTGCTCCGAAGTAGGACTAGCAATAGGATTTTGTAATGGAATTTGTCCACTTGGAGCTAAACTAAGACCTGGGGGAGCAGGATTGGGATTAAAGCCACCACTGCGGCGTTTTAATGGTACTAACCAAGCTCTGAGATATCCTCCAATATTAAAATAGGCGGCAATACTTGCGCCTCGGTAAAGGGTATTGACGCTAGAACTTGGGGGTTGAATTTTAATTTCCGATCCTATTTCTTGCAGAAAACCGTTGATGGTTTTTAGCTCTTTTTGGTCTAAACTTTGTAAAGAGAGTAATAACTCAATCGTAAACTGACTGGCAGAAATATCAGGAGGTAACTGATTAGAAATTAGAGGAATTTCACCAAAGGCTATATCGCTATTAAAGCCAATGCCAAAGAGCATTTTTTTCTTAGCAGGTGTAGCAGAGGCATCAGGAACTTTAATAACAAATAACAAGTTTTGATTCAGGTTAAATCCGTCTAATAATTCCTCTGGAACTAAGTTTCCTAATCCTGGCGAAATTTGACTGAATAATGCAGCTAACTTTACATTACCTATATCTTGTTCTTCTTGAATATTCAATTGTCCTACAATTAATTTTGTAGTTTTATTGTTTTCGGTTTTTGTTTGATATTGTATATCAAAAATAAGATTAGTTGTATCGGAAGTAGGGATGGTGATTTGACCACCATATACAGCTTTATATATTTGACCCTCTCTTGTAACATCAATAAGAAGTGTTCCACTTAGTTCTTGAGTAGTTTCTCCATCTTCATCGTGGTCAACTGCTATGGTTACTCCCAACTCAAAGGCATAGTTTTCACCATCAATATCCACAGTTGCTTCATCAAGGGTAAAGATATCAATTGAGGTTAAACTAACATCATCCGCTAGACCTAATCCTGATTCTGAGCCGACTAATTTAATAAACAGCTCCATTGTTGTACAAGCTTCTACTGCTTCTACAGTGATCTTTGACATGGTTTTTAATCCTAAAAATGGTTAAGGTTTGAACGGTGAAAAAGTAGAAAAAGTAGGGTGTGTTAGCGGTAGCGTAACGCACCATTTTCCTGACTCAAGGTGGTGCGTTACGGCGTACTTGTTATTTGATGACTGGAAGTTTTCTTAAAATACGCGACTAAGGCACCCCACTAGACTGAAGAGATTTTAAGTTTAAAAGAGTATTATGTCTTCATAATGAAACACAAGGCATAATAGGGAGGCAAATGTTTTGATAATTGCCTCCTACTTACTTACTGAATTACTGTTAATTTCATCTTAAAATTCTCGTGAATACCATTATTATATTTGCAAAATTGTATACTACGATCCATATCTCCATCACCAGCTTTAGCGCCATAATTGTCAAGATAGTAACCCTTCTCAGATTGAATCACTACTTTCAACTCACCAGCCGCTAGTTTTTTTAGTATTTTTACCTCATTTTCTGTTAAGGTAGTATTTCTGATGATCAAATCTCCGTTAATTTTGGCTTGTCCATTAACATCTAACTTAGCCGAAGGAGAAACAGTACCAATACCGACATTACCATCTTTATTAATCACCATCTGGAATTCGCCGCCACCTGTATTTAATTCTTGATCATTATGACCACCACCTTTATACCAAGCAAAGTTGCCATCTGTTCGGAAATAGACTGTAGAAGTTTGTATGCCAATTCCATGAGTAGTATTCCATAAGTTGATCATCTGTCTTTTGGTAGAGCCAAAATTTAGAGCGCCTGTTAAACTGGCATTGCCACTGACATCTAACTCAGTACCTTTAATCTTGCCATTGACATCTAACTTAACTGAAGGAGAAGCATTACCAATACCGACATTCCCATTGTCTTTAATCACCATCTGTACTGTGCCTCCACCTGGATTGAATTCGGCATCATTATGACTACCACCTTTATACCAAGCAAAGTTTATAGCTGACCGGAAATATTGTGTACGATTTTGTACGCCAATTCCATATTCTTGTCGATATAAATTGAGCATCTGTCTTATCTGTGCGCCAAAATTCAGATTACCTGTGAAATTGGCATCGCTACTGACATTTAACTGACCACCTTGAATATTGCCACTGACATCTAATTCACTACCTTGAATCTTTCCATCTACCTCTAACTCAGTTGCTGGATTAGTTTTACCAATTCCCACCTTTTTATCATCAAAAACTAAAGGCGCTTTTTCAATTTGACAAGTAAATTGCCCATCTTTATAACCAGGAAGATACTGATAGCGTAGATAGAGATTCGCTTCCCCTGTTGGATGTGCTGTCACAATACCACTTAAACTAATTAACATAGTCTCCTGTGCTGCTAAAACCACATCAGCAGTTTTGGGTGCAAAAGTCCACTGTAATGCCTTAACTGCGTCGCCTACTTTTATCTCGCCTTTGTCCTTTTGCACCCATTTATTTTCATCAATTGAGATACCAACTCCATTAACTTGATCTACTGTTCCTAGTGCCCAAGGTGTATCCTCTAAAGTTCCCACTTCCAAAACCACTACCAATTGAGAACATTGAGCGATGTCACTATCATAGTGAAAAGTAATATTAGACTCCTCACCATTCGGGAGATTAGTATTAGTAATCCGTAGCTGTAGATTGCTGACTCCATCGTTCACATTGAGAACTTTATTAGAACCAACAAAACCAACAAACAGAGGGATAGTAGATTTTCCAGTTGCTTTAATCATTGTTAGTTCCAGGGTAGTTGTTTTTTCGTATTCGTCATTTTGTCCGGGGAGTTTAACGCTGATCACATCGCTACCTCCCTTCTTAAATTCCCAACTAATAGTGACATTAGTTGTAGTTGTCCTCACCGCAGATTCAGCCGCCACTCCGATTAAGATGACTTCTGTGGCTTCATTTGGTTTAAGAGTAATTTCTCCTTCGCCTTTCCAGAGAAGATAGAGATTATCTGCTTCAGAATTCCCACTAAAACCAATTGACCAATCCTCACTTTCAAGGCTGATATTTTCAGGATTAACCAAGATCCCTGTGTTAAAAGCCAACTGAAAATGGTAATTGTCTGAATTCGCTTCGGTTGCGCCAGAAATAGGATATATGACGATATCTTTTTCGTCTTCGGTGAGGATATTTTTGATCTCAATGCGAAGGGGGGAAACTTCATCAGAATTTCCTATTTGTAAAACTCCGTTGAGTTCTCCTTCCTCTTCGTCTTCATAATACCAGCGAAATTCAAAAGGCTTTTTTGCGACACTTTTCACGATGCTGGAAAAACTTCTCTGGAAAGATTCTGCTGTTCTGGAGGGATTGACTTGCAATCCATCAGCAGCAGGTAACTCAGAATCAGCAGAAGACGACGAGGAAGATTCTTCTGTCTTGGCGCGAGAGAGTTGCAACCAACCTTCATAGAGTTGCTGCGGTTTAGCAAAACTTGCTTGGGGATTAACAGATTTAATTGTTTCTGTTTCTGACCAAGTTTCTCCTTTTAAAAATAGCCAAGACCAAACATATTCGGGGACTTGTGGTAAAGGAAGTGCTATTTCTCCTTGATTGCACAAAATCGGAGTAGAGAGGAAATTAACTTCAATGGACTTTAATGCTTGGCTATAATTTTCTGGTGGAAGACGCAATTCTTGATTAGGCAATATTCCAGAGGTTGCATGAATTAAACCCCTCGGATCGATCAACATTGTCACTCCTTGGGGCGGCGCGTCTACGGTTTGCTCAAAATAGACTAATTCTTCCGCCTCAGTTTGAATGAGATTTTCCTCTACTAGACGACTTTGGGGTGCATAAAAGATATTTCCTTCATATTGATAATCTCCCTCAGTTCCGACAGGAGTTTCTCGCCAATATCCTACCAGTCCATCATTGAGTTGTTGATAGTCTCCTAAACGAATGGGGAATTTAACTTCTGTAAACCCATAAGTTGCCGGGGTTTGATCTATGCTTTCGACTTTAACTGTAGGATCGCAACCGGGTAAACCTTTGACTTCTAAACTAAATGTTGCCCTCACTAAAGCAATCGGTCTTCCCACCAATAAAGCTAAACTAGAATGTTCCCTGAAACTTTCGGGATCGATGGTTTCCAAAGAATTGTTTAAGGTAGAAATAAACTGTTTTTGAAAGTCGTTCCCTTGGTCTAAAAGATAGTGAACCATCTTTTCTAGATGCACATTCGGCAAGGTAGGACGATCGTTTCCATCGCGAGAAACCTCAACTCCTGGTGCTGTTCGCCAATTTCCAGCAGTATCCAATAAGCCTAATGCTTTGCCTTGATGATCGTAAATTGCCAAGGTATTATCAAGGTTATTGGGAACAATCCAACCGCAAACGGGAGTCCGCGCCGGAACAGTGGTCATTTGTACTTCCTGTAGTGCATCTGCCGCTAACCAGTGGAAATTAATCCGCGCTGACTGGGCTAAACGAGGCGGCAAAAGCACTTGATATTGAGTATCAGAGGGGGGAGTCATTTCGGAAGTGGTGACAATCTGAGTGTTTCCGGGATTGTCAAAAGAAATGACTTCTTTATGTTGTCCAAAACTATCAATTAACCACAGTTGTTTGATGGACATTCCCCCACTGCGGATGGGGTTAAAAATGTCTCCATCGAGAATTTTGTATTGTAAGCTATTTCCCAAAGTCCAACGCACTTGTTCGTGGAAAATTTTTGCTACAGCATCAGTGGAGATGGGATCGTCTATTTCTAACTGTAGGGTTGGTTGAGCCAGCAATAGGGTATCATTAAATCCACTAATTACTTGCGCCTGACATTCAGTGCTTTGCATTTCTCCATAAGCCCACAAAGCGACGAAAATGGGATCTTGAGCTTGTTCTGTTTCAGTGGGGAGAGCATTTTGCTCCTCATACCAAGTTTTAACCGCCTGAAAATTCTGACTTAAGTAATCTGACGTTTGCTTGTCATCAGCAATACTGTTAGCCGCGTAGTAGTCTGGGAGTAATTCTTGTGTTAGATAACTGGTGAGTCTTTCTGTCAATTCGAGGGCTACCGATGGGGTTAAAATGCTAAACCCTGTATAACTATTGGCATTGGCAACAAAATTACTTTCCGCACCTGATTTGAGCTTTAGGTCGATCGCATTGGATTCTAAACTATAGTAATCGAGAATTTGAGCGGGGGAGTAATCTTGCACTTCTCCCGATACCATATTACGACAAGGATAAGCAAAAACTGACCAATGGAAGGCAAACGGATTCCAAGGTTGCTCTTTCCAGGTGCTAAAATTAATGGAGTCTTCCCCTGCTGCTGGTTTAAGTCCTTCAATTAGTTCTTGCAGAACTTGTATATTTTCTATAATTGTTGTCAGATTGAAGTCTAAGGATTGACATTGTAATAGTTTGTCTTCCCTTAATCTACCATCCTGTCCAAAACGAGTTGGGGATTTTGCTGCTTCTCCTGCTAAGAGAATAACTGGATCGTTTGGTCGCCAGTAATTTTGACTGGGAATTTGACTGAGGTTATATTTACTCTCTAAACTGCTGTTATAGGTAGCGATCGCATCTAATAACTGATTCAATTTATTAATCAGATTAAACGCAATTTGAGACTCGGTAGGCGGAATATAAATGGTAAAATTTCCCCCTTCTACCTTCACTGGATAGGTTTGCCCATTGTCTTGTATTTCCCAAGATTCGCCCTCGATAATCGTTGTAACTGTTGGGCGATCAGATAAAGTTACTCCACAGTTAGCAAATTCATTGGATATATCAGCCCAGTTAGTAAAAGTTCCCTCTGTCGCTGCTTGAATTGTATCAACATAGTAGCTGAAATATTCATTCAATTTAGATACAATGCCAAAGGGTAAGATTTTTCCTGTGATTGTATTCTCTGTAAATTCTAATTCTCCTGCTTGTGCGATCGCTCTCCGAAGGGGAATCAGACTGGTTTCATTGATAGTTATGTAAAAATTGCCGTCGTCTTCCCCCTGGTTCTTCATAAAATAGTACCATTGGCTGTACAGATGACGGCGCATGGATTCTATATTCAGCCAAGCTTGATTATATGCTTCTTGCAAAACATTCAATTCATTAAGTAACTGAGCTAAATTTGTTGGGATCGTTACTTTGCTAGCTTGGATATTTCTAGTTCTTGCGGGCTGTTGTTGGGCAATTTCCGGGATAATTGACCAGAGAAAACCTTCATTTTCCGTATTAAATCCCCATTCATGTCGCCCTTCTCGGAATTTGGCATCAATGTCGAGTTTCCGTGACTCTAATTTTTCCGATAGTTGTAAAGCGTTTAACTTGTCTTCTACAGCTTGACGAACTTTTGCATCAGTTTCAGAAAAACTCGCAGCAAGATAGGCAGAAAGGGCTTCTGGGGCGGAATTAGCTACTGCGATCGTTGGTTGAGATAAGCTTTTTACTCGCTCTGTTGCTGAACGACTAGCGCTAGTATTACCAAAGGTAATTCTTCCATGATAAAGGGATTTTTGGGGTAATTCTTCTCCTTCCCCTAGTGCAATCGTCCAATTAAACTCTTCTTGTAAGACTTCGAGTAGTTCTTGGTTTTCACCAGAATGTTCCGCTAAAAACTGCTTTAAACAATCTTGTTCTGCATCAGAATACCAACCGATGACATCGTATTGTAATCCAGTTGGTGGATTATTACTGGGATAATCAGGGTCATAAAAGCCAAAAACACTGTGACAATTGGGATAAAAGGCGGCAAAAGTCGCTTTAACTTCATCAAAAATCGGCACAGTTTCTTTAGTACCAATTGCTGTTAAACTCTTAGCATATTCTTTTGTTTCTGTTTCCGATAACCATTCTGTTAATTCCCAGGTTCCCCCCATATAGCGGTAACGTTGGTATTGATAAGTATTTGCATCACCAGGATCAACATTAACCAGATCTGGGGGTTCTGTGAGAATATTAATGGCATCTGGGGGTGGACTATTATCCCCTGGCGCTAATTCTGGATAAAGATAGTCACTTTCTATAATCCATTGTTTTTGCCCTTTATCTCCCCCTTGACGTAAAATTAGCCAACGGTTAGGAACACGAGGAAAAGTTGTTCCGGTTTCATCATGTTGTCCATTAGTTAAGGCGTCGGGTAAAGACAAATGGAGATGGATGCCTGCTTTAAGGGTAAATTCGTGGTTAAATAAGGGCGCTAGTATCTGTTCACTAAGATTCTCTTGCCCCGTTCCATGAGTATCCCCTTGGTATATATATGGTAATTTACTATAATCGGCCATAGCCCTTAGCGCTGGCTGATTTTCAGCTAAACAGAGGGCATCAAGATGAATGGGAACTAATAGTGCCTGACTCATAATTTCTATTTAATGATAATGACAGGTTTGTCGTCCAAGATAATTGTTTCGGTTGTGTTGAAAAACACACAACCAGGAACAAGCGATCTCAGCTTTAAAGCACAATAACAGAAATTACGCATCTGTCAAAAGAGCTATTGCAAAAGCTCGCAAAACTTAAATTTTCGTAACCTGATATCTTGCACCATTCTCAACAAGACCTGAGAAAGCGGGTTTATTAACGAAAGATCTAGGCTTTTAGGTTCAGCTATTTGCAAGAAACCCGGTTTTGATGCCTGGTGCAAGTCTGAGTAAAGAAACCTGAGACCCAGGATGGATTCGGCTTTCCCGGATATATGATAATAAGTAAAATTTATACCAAATCCGGGATCGAAACCCCCTTTATCCCGAAGAAGGCTGAAGCATTGCGGTAGAAAAACTTTGGGTCAAGGTAATACACTTATCGCGGCAATGCACCCCTACACCCCACACTATAAAGGGCTAAATAACCCGGATTTGGAATTATTTATTGGCTCAAATGCTTGGTGAATAAGGCATTTCTCTAGCCTATTCCCAAAAAACCGGGTTGGCCACCAGAAGTACGTGAAAGCCATAATAATTAATTTTATTTTTCCGACGCACCCTACTTAATCTAACTAGCAATTTGAGTTACTATATTACTGAGTTTGTTGATTGGATGACTGTAAACTCAAACACGGTTCCTGGGCAAAACCCGTATTTCCCTGAACTGTAATATTGCATGAATATTTTATTGTTCCACTGTTATTGCCAATGTTATTCCTAATAATATTCCCCTGACCTCCCAAGTTAGCTTTGGCAACAATGGTTCCAGCCAAAGTATTATTTTCAATAATTACATTTTCCATTGAACTGGAACGATTGTTTGTATTAGCTTCTACATAAATCGAAGCTATATCGCTCACGTTAGACAATACTTTATTATCGCTAATACGCACATTGCGTGTAGAAAGTATCTTGTACAAACCAATATAAGCATTACCTTCATTTTTGACGATCGTTACACCATTAATCTTAGTCCCACCACAACATTCCTGAATTAAAATTCCCTCTCCATCCACGCTGAGATACTGCGTATCCATAACGCGATGCCTGTAAACTTGATAATTATTCCCTTCAATTTGAACATTATATCCAGACCAATCAATAGCGCGATTCTCATATGTAACGGCTCCTCTAGGTTGCTTAGTTCCCGTCGGATCTGTCCACCATTCTTTGTTGGGTCGATCTGATATTTGATTATCTTTAATTACCAAAGCATCGCCAGACGCTTGGATACCTATTCTCATCGTGTGAAATACCCAGTTATCTCGGATAACAATTCCCTTACGAAATAATCCTGGCTCAGTATTAGGGTCTGCTGCTAATGTAAATCCTTGCGGTTTTGAGCGATTAACTACAATTCCATAGTGATTGCCATAGTGGAAGGGAACTTTGCTACCTTCAACATAAGTAATAATTTCGTTTCCTTCTAAAGGTTTAATTTTGTAACCGGGTTGTTCGTAATTGTCAGTAATAGCATCATTAAGGCGATTGTTAGCGACCAAGACATTAGCAAAAGCATTAATGGTGATATTGGCAGCAAAGCGATCGCTATACCGCATCCACGGATCTTGAAAAGACGTATCTGGTACCTGGGGAGAAGGGTCTGCAACATTATTGCTGCGGATACCAAAAATAACAATATTTTGCTTCTTTCCAGTATCAATATTACCCGATAACTTGATTCCCGCTCGATTAATATCTACATTCACAATACCGATATTGCTATCTGATTCCGGTGCAGTTGTAAATATTTTTTTAAAAGCTGTATTGTTAGGTGTACCATTACCAGAAAACGTAGGTTCATATTTGGGGAATAGAAACTTAGTTGGTGGGTTGTATGAATCAGATTTAGCATCTTTTCCCGAAGGGGTATCTCCACGGATAAGCACACCATTTTTCAAGAAAATGCTGTCTGTAAAAGTGTAAGTTCCGGAAGGAAAATAGACTACACCACCGCCATTGGCTGTTGCCACATCGCGAGCGGCATTAAATTGTTCAATAATAGTAGAACCCTTAAAGTCATTAATGTTGTAAACGCAGTTCCATTTAATATTTTCAGTCCACGGATAAGCTTCGGCTCCGTACTTGGCAGCAACAGGATTATTAGTTGGCCCAGCCTTGGGACTGCCGCAAGTTGAGGAAAGATTGACTGCTATAGAACTGGATGAGCGAACAACAGTTTGCTTGGAACTGAATAAATATGTACTTCCACCAAACAGGATCAGTACAAAACCTGCTCCTAAAAGAGATAACAAAAAATATTTCAACAAAGTTTTTCGCGATATTCTCATCGTTCTTAATTTCGATAACCCTTATCAGGGCCGTAACAGCAGTTTACCTAAAACCGTATCTATGGGTTCGACCACCTCTAAGACGAGCGATCGCATCACCCTTTAATCAATTAAAAACCAAAAAGCGCCCCCCTTTGCAGGAGAGCGCTTTTCTTAGCTAAATTTCAAACTTAGCCATTAATAGCAGGAGCAGTCATAGCAACCGGAGCAGAAACACCAGCAGCCAAATCCAGAGGGAAGTTGTGAGCATTGCGCTCGTGCATCACTTCCATACCCAGGTTAGCGCGGTTGATAATATCAGCCCAAGTTCCAATCACGCGACCTTGCGAATCCACAACCGATTGGTTAAAGTTGAAACCGTTGAGGTTGAAAGCCATCGTGCTTACACCCAGAGCGGTGAACCAGATACCAACCACCGGCCATGCACCCAAGAAGAAGTGCAGAGAACGGCTGTTGTTGAACGAAGCATATTGGAAAATCAAACGTCCGAAGTAACCGTGTGCAGCTACGATGTTGTAGGTTTCTTCTTCTTGACCGAACTTGTAGCCATAGTTTTGGCTTTCATTTTCGGTGGTTTCGCGCACCAAAGAAGAAGTTACCAGAGAACCGTGCATCGCGGAGAACAAGCTACCGCCGAACACACCAGCTACACCCAACATATGGAAGGGGTGCATCAGGATGTTATGCTCTGCTTGGAACACGATCATGAAGTTGAATGTTCCAGAGATACCCAGAGGCATACCATCAGAGAAGCTACCTTGACCTAAGGGGTAGATCAAGAATACTGCGCTGGCAGCAGATACAGGAGCGCTGTAAGCTACGCAGATCCAAGGACGCATACCCAAGCGGTAGCTGAGTTCCCACTGACGACCCATGTAGCAGAAGATGCCGATGAGGAAGTGGAAAATCACCAACTGGTAGGGGCCACCGTTGTAGAGCCACTCATCTAAGCTGGCTGCTTCCCAAATCGGGTAGAAGTGCAGACCGATCGCGTTAGAGGAAGGAACAACCGCACCGGAGATGATGTTGTTGCCGTACAACAGAGAGCCTGCTACGGGTTCGCGGATACCATCGATGTCTACTGGTGGTGCCGCGATGAAGGCGATGATGAAGCAGGTAGTGGCGGTTAAGAGGGTGGGGATCATCAGGACGCCGAACCAGCCGATGTAGAGGCGGTTTTCGGTGCTGGTGACCCACTCGCAGAACCGTTCCCAGACGTTAGCGCTGGAGCGCTGTTGAATGGTGGTGGTCATGATTGGATGATTGCTATGTATTTTTCGAGGTTCGAGGTAGTGTTTTCTCTACCTGTTTATAGATTAATCCCTATATTTAGTTTTGTAAAGGGTTTTTGATGTTTGTTTTTATTGGTTACTTTTATGAGTGTTATAAGTTGA
>NZ_JBHFNU010000053.1:0-12678 GCF_041929145.1 Aerosakkonema sp. BLCC-F183
TTCGAGCAGAGGGAATCAGAATGCTTTCCTCCTCTGGGACGGGGGAGGGTTACGCCAATGGAGAGGAAGTCAGACCAAACCGAGGACGTAAGTCTAAGGTGAGGCATTCTTCTGTGAAATTGGAAGCTCCAACTATAGCGTGAGCGAGAGTTGGAGTAGTTCACGATAAGCACCCCTCACTACAGAACTGTGGGCACAATAACCATAAAGAGACTAAGAGGTTCTGCGACTGATGCAGCCAATTCGGACATTTAACGTTACACCTTCTCTACCGCCGCGACTAGAACCCCTGCGGAAGCTAGCCTACAACCTCCACTGGGATTGGAACGTCGAAACCAAAGACTTATTCCGCCGTCTCGATCGAGACCTGTGGGAATCAAGTCGGCACAATCCGGTATTAATGTTGGGCACCATCTCGCAAACGCGATTGCAAGAACTAGCCGAAGACGAAGGCTTTATCGCCCAGATGGAAAGAGCTGTTCAACAGTTAGAGGACTACCACCATCGATTAACCTGGTATCACAAAAAGCGCAAATTAGGAAGCGAGAATCGGACATCGCCGATCCGCGATGGGGAAAATTCTTCCCCGACAACCCAGTCCCAAACTGAGTGCTACGTCTACTTTTCAATGGAATTTGGCCTTGCAGATTGCGTGCCCATCTACTCCGGCGGTTTGGGCGTCCTCGCAGGCGACCACCTCAAATCTGCCAGCGACTTGGGTCTTCCCTTAGTTGGCGTCGGATTGCTTTATCAAGAAGGTTATTTCAGCCAATTTCTCAACGCGGATGGTTGGCAGAGCGAACACTACCCGATCAACGACTTCTATAATATGCCCCTGCATCTGGAATGCCATCCAGATGGTACAGAAATCAGGATTGAGGTAGATTATCCAGGTCGCAAAGTTTACGCTCGCATTTGGCGTATCCAAGTAGGAACCGTACCGCTATACCTGTTGGATACAAACATCGATGCCAACGCCAGCCAATACGACCACGATATCACCGATCGACTCTACGGCGGCGACATCGATATGCGAATTCACCAAGAGATGATGCTGGGAATTGGCGGCGTGCGGGCGTTAAGGGCGCTGGGGTTGAAACCGACCGCCTACCACATGAACGAGGGACACTCGGCCTTTTTATCCTTGGAACGCATCCGCGTGCTGATGCAAGAAGAGGGTTTGCGCTACGCAGAAGCTACGGCGGTTGTCAAGTCGAGTAGCATTTTTACCACCCACACCCCCGTACCGGCAGGGATCGACTTGTTCCCCCCAGACAAGGTGATGTATTACCTGGGTCATTACGGCGATGCGTTTGGTTTGCAGCGAGAAGAATTTCTGGCATTAGGACGGGAGGAAACGGGCGACCTGACGGCACCTTTCAGCATGGCAATTCTGGCTATTAAAATGGCGACATTTGTCAACGGGGTTGCCCAACTGCACGGTGTCGTGTCGCGATCGATGTTTAAGGGATTGTGGCCGGATTTACCTTTGGAAGAAGTGCCCATCACCGCCATTACTAACGGCGTCCACGCCCGCAGCTGCGTGTCTCCAGTCATGCAAGGTTTGTACGATCGCTACCTTGGCCCTCGATGGGAACGGGCAGGAAGTACCGACCCCCTCTGGGAACGGGTGAGTTCGATTCCCGATGAAGAATTGTGGCGCTATCACGAACGTTGCCGCGCTGAGTTGGTAGTATTTGTGCGAGAGCGATTGGCCCAAAAGCTGCGCGATCGCGGTGCCTCCCCAGCCGAAATCGGCCATGCAGGTGAAGTCCTCGACCCAGGCGTCTTGACAATTGGCTTTGCGCGTCGTTTCGCTACCTATAAGCGGGCTACCCTGTGGATGCGGGATAGGGAAAGGATTAAGCGAATTTTACAGGCCAACAAAAAGCGCAAGGTGCAGTTTATCATCGCCGGTAAAGCCCATCCTCACGATATTCCAGGCAAAGAACTCATCCGCGAAATCAACCACTTTATTCGCGAAGAAGGAATGAGCCGCAGTGTCGTATTTATCCCCGATTATGACTTGCACGTAGGGCGGTTGATGGTGGCTGGTTGCGATGTTTGGCTGAATACACCCAGGCGTCCGCGAGAAGCATCGGGCACTAGCGGTATGAAGGCATCGATGAATGGATTGTTAAATTTGAGCGTTTTGGACGGTTGGTGGGATGAGGCAGATTATGTCCGCACCGGCTGGCCGATCGGTCACGGAGAAGATTACGATGACCTTAACTACCAGGATCTTGTCGAAGCGAACTCGCTGTACGAATTGTTGGAACAGGAAGTGGTTCCTTTGTTCTACGAACGGGACACGGAAGATATCCCTCGCGGTTGGGTGAGCAAAATGAAAGATGCGATCCGTTTAAATTGTCCCTTCTTCAATACAGCGCGGATGGTGAGGGAATATGGAACGCGGGCGTATTTTGCGGCGAGCGATCGCTACTTTACAATGACAAGAGAAGAATACAGACCAGCCAAAGATTTAGCTGATTGGAAAAACAAGCTGTTCGATCGATGGTACAAGATGAAGATCGAAAGCATTGATGTATCTGAGGGAAGCCAAATCCAGGTAGGCCAAACTATTAATGTCAAAGCGCGAATCGATCTCGCAGATTTAAGTGCAGATGACTTGCAAGTACAGCTTTACACCGGTTTGGTGAACGCCAGCGGAGATATTGTCAATGGTGTGCCAGCTGTGATGGAATACCAGGGTCAAGATCCTCAGTCCGGAACAAGCATTTACACAGGTAACATTACCTACACCTATAGCGGTCTACAGGGAATGTCTCTGCGTATTTTGCCGAAACACGAATATCTCAGCAGTCCCTACGATTTGGGATTGATTCTGTGGGCACAATAACAAGAAAGGGAAAGTGAGGGAGTTAAAAGTCAAAAGTCAAAAGTCAAAAGTCAAAATCCCTCTTCCCTCTTCCCTCTTCCCCTAGCCCCTAACCCCTAATCCCTCTTCCCTCTTCCCTCTTCCCTCTTCCCTCTTCCCCCTTCCCTCTTCCCTCTTCCCTCTTCCCCCTTCCCTCTTCCCCTCTTCCCTCTTCCCTCTTCCCTCTTCCCTAACCCCTAGCCCCGACGCCCTAGCCCCTAGCCCCTATCCCCTATCCCCATCTCCTATGTCAAAAGTATTAGTTGTGGACGACCTAGCTACCGAGCTAGAAATTATATGCCGAATTTTACAAGAGGCAGGAATTTCTGTCGATCGAGCTAGAGATGGAGATGAAGCGATCGCCCGCATCCAGTCATCGCCTCCCGACCTTGTTGTTTTAGATGTGGTGATGCCACGGATGAACGGGTTTGAGGTAGTACGAGAACTGCGAGAAAACCCAAAAACCAAACACTTACCAGTCGTATTTTGCTCCCAAAAAAATACTGAAATTGACAAAAGTTGGGGTATGGATATGGGAGCAGATGCCTATATTACTAAACCTTTTGACCCGCAACAATTAATCAACATCGTTAAAAAGCTAATGGGGAATAACTAATAGTTAAGATTGGGTGGTTATTTTGGTAAAAAAGATTGGCAATAGCCAATAAATCACATCAAAATCCAAGCCAAAAAAAACATACTGTCTTGGCAATGGCTAACGATAGATGACTAAATTCATTATTTTTGGTCAAGATAAAAGCTTGTTTGCTCTCGCTCTGGGTTCAGTTCGAGAAGTACTTTTTTTTAATCAACAACTCATTACACCGGTACCAAACACTCTCCCTTTTTTGCTGGGAATAACCAACCTGCGGGGTGAAATTATAGCAGTAATGGATTTCGGTCATTTTATCGGTATAAAAGATCGTGGCTTGTCCGGTCGCTTAAAAATATTGCCGCCGCACCAGCCCGGTACAGTTGATTGGCATTCGCCCGACTGTCGTATTCTAGTAGTGGAAGCTCCCGATCCTAACGATGTAAGACTATTGCCGATGCGGATGGGATTGGCGGTTTCCTTTGTGGAAGGAGTCGTACACCTGAATACCGATCGCATCGTATCGGCTCAAGAGGTTAGTGAAGAATTGGCTCCTTTTTTGCGTGGATTATATGAAGATCGGGGTCGTCTGCTGATGATTGTAGATATAGAAGCGATATCGCTAACGCGGGATCGGTGGGTTAGTCCAATCGTGGTGTAAGTTTATCCAAACGCTTGGTCATCATCGATCGCTGTTCGGGAAAAATGGTTCTTTAGTTTTGAGGATGCCTAGCGGAGGAGCTTCATTTGATATGGAATACTATGTAAAGGTAAGAGACGAACGAATGACGTATGAGCGTATCGCTGCGCTGCAAAACTTGTCCAGGAAAGCCAGTATTGCAGTTATAGCGATCGGCTGCACAGTCATGCTGGGTTGGATGTTTAACATTCCTCTTTTTAAAAGCGTTTTCCCCGGTTTAGTCAGTATGAAAGTCAATACTGCCTTATGCTTTATCTTGGCAGGTGCAGCTTTGTGGATATGGCATAAATCTCAGAGGATGGAAGAAAGGAACAACTCCACTTTGTCCCACGAGGAGGGGAGAAGGGCAGAGGGACAGAGAGACAGAAGCGAACAGGAGATTTCCCACTCCCCAACTCTGAATCTGCGACGCTGGCTGCAAGTGTGTGCGGGTGTCGTTTTGTTAATCGGCTTGCTCACATTGTTACAGTATGCTTTGCAAAGAGATTTTGGCATCGATCAACTTTTGTTTAAAGACTCAGCAAAGGCTGTCGGGACTTCTGCCCCCGGTCGGATGGGTGCGAATACAGCTGTGAATTTTGTTTTCTTGGGCTGTGCGCTGCTATTTTTAGTGGGGAATTACACTAACTATCAAGCAGCTCAAATCTTGAGTTTAGTTAGTTTTTTTGTAGCCTTTGTAGGGTTGTTGGGCTATGCCTATAGCATCTCATCCCTTTACGGCATCAATTCTTACACGCAAATGGCTTTGCACACAGCGGTTACCTTTTTGATCCTCTGCATAGGTATCCTGTGCGCCCGCCCGGACAAAGGGGTGATGGCGGTTTTCACAAATCAGAATGCGGGGGGTATGATGGCTCGGCGTCTCGCTTCGGCAGCGATCGGCATTCCTCCTATCGTCGGTTGGCTAATTTTAACAGGATATCGCGCCAAAAACTACAATACCGACCTTGCCATATCCCTGCAAGCAGTTTTTAACGTAGCAGTTTTTGGCACGATGGTTTGGTGGACTGCCAAAACCCTAAGTACCCTCGATCTCAAGCGCCAGCGAGCTGAAGAGCAACTTCGTGCCCTGAATGCGGAACTCGAACAACGTGTGAATGAACGGACGGCAGAGTTAACTCATTCCAATCATGAACTCCAAGAACTGCAAAATGAATTAAAAATGCGCCAGTACGCTCTTAATGAAGCGGCAATTGTCAGCGAAACAGATACAAATGGCACTATTATTTATGTCAATAAAAAGTTTTGTGAAATTTCTGGATACAGCAATGAAGAAATGTTAGGGCAAAACCATCGCTTGGTTAACTCAGGGCATCACCCCCAATCATTTTTCGCAGATATGTGGATAACCATTTCTCAAGGTAAAGTATGGAAAGCCGAAATCAAAAACCAGCGTAAAGATGGCTCATTTTATTGGGTTGATTCTACAATCGCACCTATATTCGATGCCAATCATCGGATTATCAAATATATTAGTATCCGCTATGATATTACAGAACGAAAACAAGTAGAAGAAAGATTGCAAAAATTGGCAGCAGAACGCGAAGCAGAAGCAGATTCGCTCACCCAACAAGTGCTGAAGTTGCTCAATGAAATCAAAGGAGCCGCCAAGGGAGACCTGACAGTACGAGCGCAAGTAACCAACGATATCCTGGGTGCTGTTGCCGATTCATTTAATTTTTTAATCGGTTCCTTACGCAAAGTAGTTAACGGTATTCAAGACCTTTCTAAGGAGGTACGTACTGCCACCAGCGCTTCCATAAACGATACGACTCAGCTTGCCGATCGCTCTCACCATCAAGCCGAACAAATTGATGGAACGCTGCAACAAATCGAGCGGATGCTGAATTCTATTAAAGATGTTTCAGATGTAGCAAAACGGGCCGAACAAGTAGCAGAACAGGCAGCTAAAACAGCAGAAGTTGGCGGAGTAGCTGTCGATCGCACTGTGGAAGGAATCAACGAGTTGCGCCAAACAATAGCCCAAACATCGAAAATGATGAAACGTTTGGGTGAAAGCTCACAACAAATTGGCAAAATTGTCAATTCGATTTCTCAAATTGCCGCGCAAACTAATTTACTCGCTCTTAACGCTACGATTGAGGCGGCGCGAGCGGGCGAACACGGACAGGGATTTGCAGTAGTAGCAGAGGAGGTGCGTAAGCTCGCAGAAAGGTCTGCTTCAGCAACAGAAGAAATATCAGAAATTGTTAATACTATTAAGGATGAAATCAGTCGAGTGATGACCGCTATGGAGTCAGGAACGCAACAAGTGGTAGAAGGTACTCAGCTAGCTGCGGAAGCTAAGACTAATTTGATTGCGATTATTGAAGTCAGCCGGGAAATCAATGCCTTGATTCAAAATATTACCCGTGCAGCTAAAAAACAGGTGGCTTTTGCCGAACAGATTTCCGGCAGTATGCGACAGGTGAATAGTATTTCCACAACTACCGCTCAAAAAGCTCTACAAGTACAGGATTCACTGCACGGACTGTCGGTTTCTGTCAATAAGCTGCAAGATTCAGTAGCAAATTTTAGAAGTTAAAAGTTACAAAACCCTATGCTAAAGCTGGGAAAAAACCTAAGTATGTCACCGATAAAAACCTGGAGGAACCTGTAATGCAGCGATCGAGCTATAGTATTCTCATCATTCTGACTCTTTTGTGCTATGGCTGTAGCAGCTCAGATAAACCGTCGGCGACAATCGCGCCCAAGAGTGTGCCGACAAATCCTGGCGTGCAAGACCCGCCGTCACAAAATAAGCCATCTGAAGAAAAACCTTTCACCGCTAAGCCAGAAGCGACCGCACAACTCGTAAATGCCCGCACAAATAAGAACTCCAGTGGGGTCAGGCTACCAGAAATCGATCCTCTGGAAGTAGAGGGGAATCTGACTGTGGCTGGCAGTTCTTCGGTTTTTCCCCTCTCTAAAGTCATCTACGAACGCTTCATTGCGTATGGCTATGCAGGTACGATCGATCTCTACAGTATTGGTACTGGGGCTGGCTTCAATCTTTTCTGTAAAGAGAAGAAATCTGACATTACCAATGCCAGCCGTCCGATCGAAGAAGAAGAGATTAAGGCTTGCACTGCTAACGGTCGCACGCCAGTCGAGTTCCGCATCGGCAGTGATGCTGTCGCTGTCGTCATCAACCGAAAGAATAGATTTGTTAACAACGTCACGACCAAAGAATTAGCTACCCTTTTTACCGCTGAAAAGTGGTCGGATGTAAATCCCAAATGGCCTAACGAGAGAATTCAACGCATACTTCCCAGTTCTACAGCTTCAAGGTTCAGCTTGTTTGTTGAGAAAGTCTTGAATGGTAAAGACAAGCTGCTTCTGAACTCGCCTTACTCTCAATTCACCGACGATGATGATTACATAATTCAATCTGTTGTGGCTAATCCATACGCCATTACATTTTTGCCTTATTCCTACTATCAACATAATGCTGACACCCTGAAAGCTATTTCGATCGAAGGGGTCGAACCAAAAGCTGAAACGGTGGAGAATGGCGAATACCTTTTGACTCGCCCGCTCTTGATGTACTCGGATGTTAATACCATTCGCAAAAAGCCGCAGGTGAGAGCATTCATCAACTTTTACCTAACTTATATTAACCAAGAAATTACAAAAGTCGGCTATTTTCCCCTCAGTCAAAATGAACTGGACAACTCAAAAATGAAACTGTTGAAGGCGACAGAACCAGAAAAAGCGGACTAAAATAAATTTCTTTAGTTTTTAGTATGCCGACCTTTCCGAACGGGGGAAATGTTCGCAAATCAATTTTATATGGAGATTTCAAAACAGTTATTTTTTCCGATCAAGGTAAAACAAATAAATTTTTTATTTATGGCAAACGATGAAAGTCAGTTGGGACGTTCTTAATTACCCCAAACCCTTGATTCTAAACCCTTTTTTCCTAGCCCCTTCTTTTTGACTTTTTTTAGCCCATAGCTATATGAACCCTGAAGATTTTAATGAGCTAATCGGTATATTTATAGCTGAAACACAAGAGTTTCTGCAAACTATGGAAGCGAATCTCTTGGCGATGGAAAGTAGCAGTTCTGCGGAGGAGCGTTTGCAGACAGTTAAAACGCTTTTCCGATGTGCCCATTCAATTAAGGGTTCGTCTTCTATATTTGGATTTAATAGCTTATCAAAGGCGGCTCACTGTTTAGAAGATTGCTTTGTAATTTTACGCGATCGCGTCAATCTTTCCGAACTGGAAACATCTACAATTACTGCTTTATTACAAGGCTTAGATAGTCTGAAAATTATCGTCGATGGAGTTAGAAGTGACCAATTAAATCAAGAAATTGCTATTGCAGAATCGGAATCTTTAACAGAGCCTCATCTTTTGGCGATCGCTCAAATCAAAACAACTCTGGAAGCTGAATACGGTCAAAAAGAAGAGACTGCAAATTACACAATTAACACTTCAGTGAACGCTGAAGCTGTCAAGGTGATTTTTGAATTCGAGTTACCATCTGTATTTAATCAATTAGAAGCAGAACTTTCTCAATCTAGTGCGGAAAACCTGCCTCAAACAATAGCAACTATCAACAATATTTATTACCAAATATCAGGGGTGGCGGGGATGTTACAGCTATCTTACTTAGCTGAAATTGCCAACCAATTGAGAGATGCGATCGATACTCCCAACTTGAGTGTAGAGCAGTTGCAGTCCTCTGGATGGAAAATTGCCCAAAAATTGCAGAAAATTCGCACCAAAGTGTTGCAAGGAGAAGCGATCGATCTGCAACTCCTTGAGGAGCGCGAAGGATCTGAGGAGCAAAGTAGCACAGGAGCAGAGGATCGAGAAACCGTTCCCACTCAAAACGCAAACCTCACAACTCAAAACTCTGACACTTCTAGGAGTTCTCTCTCAAATAACCCGACTATTCGAGTCGAGGTGGAACGCCTGACGGAATTGATTAATTTGGTGGGAGAGTTGGTAATCAATCGGACAAATTTTGAACTCCAGGAAGCGCAATTGCGTTCCGAAACTAAACGCATCCGCAAGAGCATTTCTTCGTTGCATCATTTTGGTAGCGAATTGCGAGAAGAATACGATCGTCTAGCGGGAGAATGGGGAACGGGTAATGGAAAATCGGAAATAGGAAAAAAAAGCAATTCTCAATCTCCGATTGCTAAACCTCACTTCGATATTTTGGAAATGGATAGATATACAGAATTCCACGCCAAAGCAGTAGAAGTAATTGAAATTACACAAGCGATCGCTCAGTCGGCAAGTTTAGTAGATGAATTGGCGGTAAAATTTGAACGCAGCACCGACCAACTCCGCCGCATTACCGATCGACTTCGCAGTCGCGTTATGCAATTGCGAGTGGTGCCATTCAGTCGCGCAGTCGATCGCTTGCCGAGAGCTCTGCGAGAATTATGCCGCACATATAATAAAGATGTAAATCTGCTGCTGTTGGGAAGAGATACTAAAATAGATGAAACTTTACTCGATGCTTTGCGCGATCCTTTAGTACATTTGTTACGCAATGCTTTCGATCACGGCATCGAATCGCCGGAAGTGCGGATTGCAGCTGGTAAACCGGCCACCGGTCAAATTGAAATTGAAGCGCGTCACCAAGGCGGACAAACTATTATTACTGTTACGGATGATGGTCGAGGTATTGACCCGGAAGGTATTCGATCGCGAGTTGTAGAAAAAGGTTTAGTCACACCCGAACAAGCAGCGGATCTTTCGATTGCCGAATTGTACGAATTCCTTTTTTGGCCTGGTTTTAGTACTGCTAAAGAGGTGACTGACCTTTCTGGTAGAGGAGTCGGTCTTGATGTTGTTCGCAACAATTTGCGGCAAGTACGCGGCACGATTAAAGTCGATTCCCGTCCTGGTAGAGGCACCAGTTTTATTTTGAAGCTGCCGCTAATGCTTTCGATCTCTGATGCTTTGTTGGTGATGGTGGGAAAAAATACGATCGCAGTACCCTTGGATGCAGTCGAGGAAATTATCCACATTCAACCAGATCGAATTCAAATGGCGGGTAATCAAGCGATGTTGTGGTGGGAGGAGGAGTTTATTCGACTGGTGCAGTTGCAAGATTTATTGCACTACAATATACCCGATCTCTCATCATCTGCTGAATCGCTGCCGCAAGACTCAATTCCTGCGATCGTTTTAGCTTCTAGCGAAGGAGTTGTCGCGATCGCAGTCGATCGCATTCTCAGTCAACAAGAAATTGTTGTCAAACCGCTGCCTTCTCCTATATCTAAACCATGCGGTATTGTTGGTTGCACAATTCTCGGTGACGGTCAGGTAGTTACTATTTTAGATGTGGACGATCTGCTAGAAGAATTTCACACTCACAGCAGCATGACTATTTCAGTTGAAAATAAATCTTCGCTGGGTGTACGCACTGATTTGCTGACGCCTCCCTCTAGTTTGCAACCGCAAATTTTAGTTGTAGATGATTCTTACACTATTCGACAATTACTTACGCAAAGTCTAACTCGCGCACGTTACCGGGTAGCACAAGCGAAAGACGGTCAAGATGCTTTATCTAAGTTGGAGCAAGGTATTGATTGCAGTGCCATAATTGCAGATATCGAAATGCCTCGTATGGATGGATTTGAACTTTTACGAAGCCTCAAATCTCATCCTCACTTTGCCTCTATCCCAGTTGCTATGTTGACTTCTCGTTCGGGGATAAAATATCGTCAGTTGGCAATGGAATTGGGTGCTGTCGAATATTTCACTAAGCCTTACAATGAAGGTCAATTATTGGAGGCGATCGCTAAATTAATTAAAAAGTAAAGATTTCAATTAAATATGAACAGACGATTTCGCAGTAAACGCAATATTCCCATTCGGATTCCTACCCAAAAACTGCTTTGTTTCCAACTGGGAAACGAACGATATGCTATTCCTATTGACCGTGTGCTGCACGTCCTCAATGAGTTTACACCGCATGGGGTTATTGAGAGCGATATGCTTAACGGTACGCTGCGCGATCGCAGTTTAGTAAAATACAAAGACGAAATCATTACTCTTATATATCCGTCTCAGCTTTTCCTTACCAGTCGCGACGATCGAGAGCGACAATACTTGATTGTTTGTACCTTGAAGGAAGGAGAGCGTTTTGCGATCCCTGTTCCGGAAATTCCTACAGTTTTGGAGGTAGGAGAAGACAAGTTTGGTGAGTTTCCCGAACTTTATCATCAGGGAAATTTGCCGGCAGCTATTGAAAAGGTTATTCAGAGTTCGGATAATAAGATGGTGTTTTATCTCAATTTGGATAAGTTGGTAAACCCCACCCCCTAACCCCCTCCCCGTCTACGGGGAGGGGGAAGAAGAAGAAGAAGAAGAAGAGGGGGAAGAAGAAGAAGAGGGAGAGGCGGGGATTACTATGTATCCGGTGGTGCGATCGCCTAAAACTAAATTCTTTTTCAATCCCCAATACCACCAATAAGCGCCTACATAAGCGCAAATTAAACTATCCAATTTATCTTCTACACTTTTCAGCGCTAAACCAGTTAAAGGAACTGCGGGTAAATCGGGTAATTTGAGAGCGGGTTGTAAAGTGGGTAAATAATCTAAAATATATTGTCGCAGCTTGATTAATTCGGCGCGGCGTTCTGAAAGTTTCCCTTTTTTATATTTAAGGATGCGTTCTAAGCCGAATATATTTACAATCGCGGGATGGGGAAATACTTCGATTTGAAATCTGCCTAATTTTTGCGCTTCTATGACTGGTGCGTGAACAAAACCCCGTACTTCCAAACTCAAGCCAAATTCTACCGTGCGTTGGGCAAAAGGGCGACCCAAATTCGCAGGATAACAAGCCGCATGATAGCGATGAAAATGTTTGTGAGTCAACTTATCCGGTAGTCGCATTCCCGTTGCATTGGGAATGAGGGTAGGCGCATCCACCGCGATTATTGCCGATTCTGGTAATGGTGCATAGGTATCGATCCAAGCGAGAATATCTTCATTAGATTCTCGTCGATCTAAGTTAAGAAGATGCAATTGGTTATCTGCCCAACTTAGGCAACATAAACCGCTTGCGCCTGTTATCCAACCGAGGTCAATGCCGATAAATTTCATCATCACAGAGTTTTTGTGGCGATCGTAAAAACTTATATTATTGTAGGGTAAGTTAGGCACGAGCGATAACTTCAGAACTTTTAACCAATAATTAACTCTCCGTGCCGTAACCCACCACCACTTATATTATTGTAGGGTGGGTTAGGCACGAGCGATAACTTCAGAACTTTCAACCAATAATTAACTCTCCCTGCCGTAACCCACCACCACTTATATTATTGTAGGGTAAGTTAGGCACGAGCGATAACTTCAGAACTTTCAACCAATAATTAACTCTCCCTGCCGTAACCCACCACCACTTATATTATTGTAGAGTAGGTTAGGCACGGGCGATAACTTCAGAACTTTCAACCAATAATTAACTCTCCCTGCCGTAACCCACCACCACTTATATTATTGTAGAGTAGGTTAGGCACGGGCGATAACTT
>NZ_JBHFNU010000054.1:0-162500 GCF_041929145.1 Aerosakkonema sp. BLCC-F183
ACTCAAAAAGCTAACTTATTTTTCTCTTAAATCCTGATTAAATCAATCTTTTTTTACTCAGCTAAAAGCTGAGCTATTTTGCCTTGTATAGGAGTTTAGACTAACCGCGCCCTAAAGCGCGGTTAGTCTAAACTCCAGTACTTAGTTCTAATTTTAATACAGTATTGGTTGATAGGTTGAGCAGCGATGAAGACAAGCAGAGCGGTAGAGAAACAGAGGTGCAAGGCAATATTTCAACTGCTACTAACTCTTCACTATCCACTACCCAAAAAAACACTGAAATCGTGGAAGCAACTGGTTGGGTAACAGACAACAAAGGTCAAATAGTGCTGATAGCGTCTGCGCCTACTGTCACGACTAAGGGTAGTTCGTTTACGCCTCCATCATGTCCTTAAAAAAGCCGTCACTGGATGAGAGAATTTTGGATGAGAGGATTTTGGATTGGCTAGTGCATTACGCAGAAATAACCCACCCGTTTCTAGAGCGCCAGTGCAGTAAAAGAGATTGACAAAACAAATAAGGTGTGTATTTCTACAGAAACCTCGGCGACGGTGTTGCATTTGGATAGAAAAATTGTTGCAGGTTGCGATCGATTGTCGCCCAAATGCTAAGCGCATCCGCGCCGCCGTCGCGTTCGCCCCTACAAAATACATATTTCGTTATTTTTGTCAATTTATTCTACTTGACTGGCCCTCTAGTGTCCTGCCATTCGTTGACCGATTTCAACGAAATCGGCTGCTTCGATATCGCTTTCGTACACAAATTTACCTTCGCTGATCACAACAATACGATCGCTCAATTTCAATATTTCATCCAAATCTTCGCTGACCAGCAATACCGCTACACCGCGATTTCGCGCTGACACCATTTGACCGTGAATAAATTCAACCGCAGCAAAATCCAATCCAAAACAGGGATTGGCAGCAATCAGCAATTTGACGTTATCTGATGAAAGTTCTCGCGCCAAAACTGTACGCTGCACGTTACCGCCAGAAAGATTACCAACGGGTGTATCTGCGGAAGGTGTTTTAATCGAAAATTGATTAATTAAAACTTGTGCGAATTGACGAATTAATTTGGGAACGAGTAACCAGCCGTTTTGCGCTTGGGGTGCGCGATCGAATGTGCGTAAAGCCAGATTTTCTGCTACACTCATATGCGGTACGCAGGCATTTTTGAGCGGTTCTTCCGGCAGGGCAAAAATCTGGTGCTTGTACATTTGCGATCGCGTCGCCTTGTAAATTTCACCGTTAACTAAAATTTCACCTGCTGTGGCGGGACGCTGACCTGCCAGTACTTCCACCAATTCTCGCTGACCGTTACCGGAGACACCGGCAATGCCGACGATTTCGCCTGCGCGTAAGGTCAGGTCAACACCGCAAACTGCTTCTAAACCGTTATCTTTGTTGGCGCGAACCGCTTTGATTTCTAGAACGGGAATATGGGAGGGAGGTGCTGTTTTCTCCACTTGTTTCGCTTCTTGTTTCTCACCCAACATCATTTGCGCCATTTCGGGAACGGTGAGATTTTTTACCAATCCGTGACCTGCGAGTTTGCCTTTTCGCAGAACGGTAATTTCATCGGCAAAAGCCGTCACTTCGCGGAATTTATGGCTGATCATCAATACGCTTAAGTTGCCGGCAATTACTTCATTCCGCAATAAACCTAAAACTTCATCTGCTTCTTGGGGAGTGAGTACAGAAGTAGGTTCGTCTAGAATCAGAATTCGACTTTTGAGATAAAGCTGTTTGAGAATTTCCAGTTTTTGCTTTTGTCCGGCGGCTAACTGGGCGACGGGGGTATGTAAATCTACTTGGAAGGGAGACGATTTCATAAATAGAGTGAGGCGATCGTACTCTTCTTCCCACTTAATTAGATTGGGACTGTCAAAACGAGACAGCACCAAATTTTCTGCTACCGTCATCGCAGGTACTGAAGTGAAGTGCTGATACACCATACCGATGCCGTATTTATGGGCATCGCGAGGACTCTTCATCGTGCATGGTTGATTGTCGATCGACACTTCGCCGCTGTCCGCAGTGTAAAAACCCATGACGCACTTGACAAGGGTACTTTTCCCCGCGCCATTTTCTCCCAGCAACGCATGAAATGTCCCCGGTTTGAGGGTCATCGAGACGTTATCCAGTGCCGTCATACTGCCAAACCGCTTGGTCATGTTCACCACTTCTAGTTCTGGTGGCTTGGTTAGTTCTCGCGTTGTGCTGGCCGTGGTTGTGGTCATGCGATTACCTCGATTCGGAGACAATTTTAGCTAAATATCTCACTTGGCGTTACATTAAAATGTTCTGCTCGAACGTTTTTTCCATACTCTAAGTAATAACACTTAGCCGTTCGGTCATCTTTCCGTTAAATTTGGTAACTTTTACTTTAATTAGACGCTTGGTTTTGCTAACCTGTTTTGAACATGGCGTTATTTTAAAGAGCAAAAGTCTTAACACAACTTAAAAAGTTCACAAGTGATGGTGGCGCTCGGTCATAAGCAGTTGGCTTTGGATCGAAGCTCGATCGCAAAAGACGCAAGTTCCGAATGAGAGGAAAAATAGGGAAGATATGAAGCATTACGCTGATGAATGGATTGCAGAATGGTGTCAGGAAAATGGCTGGACAGACTTAACTGTGGCCGGTTGTGACAGCTATTGGGCTTTCCCTCCGGGAGCGGTAATGCCAGAGCCGATCCCCACCAAGGCTATGAAATTGATTAAAGCACAAAAAGGATTGAGCGGTGAAGAAAAATGGTGGGCGATCGCATCCGTCGCCGGGACGATCTTTGCTGCCATTGTCAGCTTAGTGATGAAGTGTCCCATGCCGATGGTGGGGGCGTTTGCGTTTTGCGCCGTGACCGTGGGTCAATTGGAAGTAGAAGATTGAGGAATTTGCGATCGCAGATTTAGTTCTGGTCAGACAACATAGCAGCAAGCCCATCTTTAATTTTCATTACATTAAACCCTTCGCATCTGGTTGTGCAGAGACTGAGCGGATAAAATAGCGAAATCTATCAAGTAGGTAAGCTATGAGTCTGTCTCTAATAATAGCTCTGCTGATGATAATTGCTTTGATGGGTGTGCTGACTTGGTACGATCGCAAAAATAATGATGGCATACACCCAATGTTGCTACAGGCTGTCAAAGGAAATAAAGCTTTAGCCAAACGACTGCTGGAACAAGCAAAATTTAAATATCCCGGCAAGTCCGACAGGTGGTATGTAGAAAAAATTATTTACGATTTAGAACGCGATGGGGCTGGCGGTAGGGGTCGTGCCACAACTTATCGGATGAGCGGTAGAGAAGTGAGGGAAAAAATTTTCTTGTTCAGTGCGATCTTAGGAGCAATGAACATGATTTTATACACGGTAACTGGCTGGTTCAGAGGTAGGGGCTAGAAAAAGTCAAAAGTCAAAAGTCAAAAGTCAAAAGTCAAAAGTCAAAAGTCAAAAGTCAAAAGTCAAAAGTCAAAAGTCAAAAGTCAAAAGTCAAAAGTCAAAAAGAAAAAGGAAAATATTAATTCTTTCGCTCCCCTGCTCCCCTGCTCCCCTGCTCCCCTGCTCCCCCACTCCCCCACTCCCTCTCTAAGAGCGAGGATCTAAACTATCGCGCAAACCGTCTCCCAAAAGATTGAAAGCCAAGACTGTCAGCGTAATAAACAAACCGGGAAAAATGGTCGTCCAAGGCGAAGAAAGAGAATAACCGCCTTTGAAAGCGTCGGAAAGCATAGTTCCCAATTCTGGAGTGGGAGGTTGTGCGCCCAAACCTAAAAACCCCAATCCTGCTGCTTCCAGGGTAGCAGTACCGATCGAAAGTGTAGCTTGTACCACGATGGGCGATAGGGTACTGGGTAAAATGTGGTAGAAAATAATGCGCGTTGGGGAAGCGCCGAGTGCTTTGACTGCTTGAACGAATTCCCGCTCTCTGAGGGAGAGTACCATACTGCGAGTCAATCGGATATAAATGGGAACTTGCACAACTGCCACTGCGAGCATCACGCTGGGCAAACTGGGGCCGATAACGGTGACGATCGCGATCGCTAATAATATAGATGGAAAAGCCAACAAAATATCTGTCAACCACCCAATTACCGTTTCGAGATAACCTCGGAAATACCCAGCAATCAATCCCAAAATTAATCCTGCTATCAGTCCCAATCCCACCGAGATGAGTCCGACCGATAGAGAAGTTCGCATCCCGTACCAAACCAAAACTAAAATATCTCGTCCTAATCCATCAGTACCAAACCAATGTTCGGGAGTGGGAGATTGCAACCGCGCTAGATAATTTCTGTCTGTGGCGGGATCGTAAGGATGGAGGATGGGCGCTAAAAGGGAAAGAAGGATAATGGTGAGGGTGAGGATAAGGCCCACTTTCCCGGAAATGGATTTTAAAAACCGTTTTACTGCTTTCATCGAAAGGAGGGAGAGGGAAGAGGGTGAGAGAAAAGCGAGAAAGAAAAAAGGCTTTGAGAGAAAGCTGAGAGAAAAGAACAAAGCAAGCATCTCGGTTATTGCTGAAACGCTTGTCTGACAAAGGATTGACCTAAAAGATTGACCAAATGGACGCAACTGGACTCGAACCAGTGACCCCTACGATGTCAATGAGCGTATGGCGAACTGTAGCTCCCTAAATACAAGCATTTTAGCATTTTCCAAAAACAATATATTAATTTTGTATTTTTTAAATAAAGAAGCCTGCTTCAGCAGGCTCAAAACTTATCGATTTTGCGGATTTACTTTCTTTCCGGGCTCATACATGGATAAACTTATAGGCCCTGATATTTCCAACATCCGCCGAAATGAGATAATTTCTTCAAAAAGCATTTGATTTTGCTTTTCTAAATATTCAATTCGATCGGTTTTTTCTTTCTGATCTAATTTTCTCCTTTCGATCTCTGCTAAATATTCAGCATTTTTTCGCTTGAGTTCCAATTTGATAAATTCCTTAATTGCATAGGCAGTTATGGAAATAGCAAAAGGAATTACTATTAATATTCCGTCTTCGATTGATTTGATCGGAATCTGATTTGTTTGTGGTGTTTGAGTTATTAAATATTTCATGGCTATTTTTATCTCCTTTATTTTATTCATGTATTATAAAAATTTTCAGAAAAATATTAGAAACTTTAACTTATTTTTAAAAAGTATAATAATAAGTGTATCACCACGTATACTTGCGATCACAGCTATTCTTTTAAATTAATCATTGTCGAGAAAATTACGGATTAAAAAAATTACTACATCTGCTTTTGATAAGCTATGGGCTTTCGCATATAAATCAAGCTTTTCGGCATCAGATTTAGTTGCCCAAACAGAGATTCTGGTCTGCCGAACTTCAAAATCTTTTTCGCCAATTCCTCGTTTAGATTTAAAGCCTTTTTTGCCCAATTTTATTAGTGAAAATGCGGATACCTAAATTAAGTATTACCCATCTTCTTGATGGGCGGCGTCACCCGAAATAATTTGACTCCATAGCTCATCAGTAGAAATTCCCCTTTTGGCTGCTAGATAGGAGACTTGCGATCGAATCTCCTCTAACCTCGTATCCAACCCTTCACAAATTAAATTGGTTGCTTGCGTAGCAAGGCTTTTTCGCCCTAGCCACGCCGCCACCATTAGTAAATCAAAATGGTACTCGCTCATGGGAGCGATCGTCATTCTTGCATCTTTTCTCATTTTTTCCTCCAAAATCATTATCCCAAAATGCCTCATCCTTGAGTCTAATCAGCCGCTTCGTATCAATTTGTAAAGTTTAGGTCATTAAATGAGTCTAGAAAGACTCAAATTAGTACCATGACAGCATGAACAGAACTTACTTGTCGGTCACGAAACGATTAGATGAAGTTCTCCCAGCGCAGGTCCTCTGGTTGTCCAATGCTGAAATGGAACGGTTTTTCCAAATCTCAGACAGTAAGCGCAAACGGGATGCGGAAATATTACGATCGCTTTGCCCGTCTGGATTCCGAGTCAATTGGAAAAATCGGCGTGGTTACAATCGTGCTGTCCTGGAGGTGTGGTGGGAGTTTTATCAGTTGTGCCGCTTGACCGATCGGGAAGAGGCAATCGAACAGATTTGCAAAGTAATGGAGTTGCTACATGAATCAGCGGGACAAAGAGCGCGTCGAGCGTGCTAATGGCAATGGGCATCAGAAACAGCAAACGCGATCGGCAACCAATGCTCAAAAAGGAGCAGGAAATATTCAGGACAAGATGATTGCTGCTCGCCAAAAAGTTAAGGACACAACCAAAGCATTTGTAGTAGGTGGAGGAATCTCAGATGCTTTGGACGACATTGCAAACGGGGACTTTGGCGAATTTGGCGATGAAGTGTTGACTGCTTTTGACAACTTTATTGGTGAATTTGAAGAAACACACAAATCTCTTAAGGAGGCTGAAATAAGCCCAAAATACTCTTTGCCCTCCTCACCATTTCAAACATTGGAAACCGAAGCAGCAGCCATCAACTGAAATTAGAGCAGTGGTGGGAATTTCCGCACATTATGATGCCATGAGTAGACGAGAGGGTGAACTTCGCGCTCAACTTCATTCACCAGCTAAATTCTTTTGGGGAATGATTGTTGGTGCAATTCTAATGTTGTTTTTCTTGCAAAATTTCAGTTTTTCAATCAGGAGAACAAATGCAGACACAAACACAAGTTTCAGCAGCGGATCTAAGTGAACTAGAGTTTATGATTCAACAGGAGACTTTAGTGCGACAAGAGCGATCGCATCTCATTCGCGGTCACGTTGCCAAAGTTGAATCAGCAAAACTTTGGGCTGATAAACAAGAAGTTACTGTTGAGCGTCGGCAAACCCAGCTAGATACCGAGAAAACCAAGCTTGAAACTGATAAACAGCGACTAACTCAGGCTCAAGATACGCTCAAAGCTGAAACTGCGATGACTCAACTTAATCGGTTAGGCCATGTGAAAAAACTTGCCAAGAAAGCCTACGGAATCTCAGGAGACTTGAATATTTTGAGGCAAGCTCAAGGTGCGATCGCTGGGGCTGGAAGCATTGCTGGTGCTTTATCGGCAGGTAAGAAATCCTAATCACTTATGATGAGATTATTGTCCACTCATTTGAATGGCAGAACGGATTTAAAAAAAACTTACCAAAAGGCGGAAGTTATTTGGGGAAAGGATCTGGCAAATGGAAGTATCCTCTTTCTGCCCGATCGCAGTTAGAGCAGCTTGGTTTGCCTGTTATTAAATATCCTGATATTTAATAATTAACTTTGAGATACTAAAAACTGTTTTTTGGTTGCTCATAAAATAATTTTGTGCTAATTTAAAATTAGAATTCAATCAACCAAAATGGCAACATTAACCGAAAGAAAAGCTGCCTTGAAAGCGGCACAAAAAAAAGAAAAGAACGCAATGAAATCCAGACATAAAGCAGACTTAACTGCTCTAAATAATCAGTGGGATCAGTACAATAAAAACTCAGATTCGCAGTACAAATCTACTGTTCAGAGCTACAACTCCAGAAAAAAAACAGCATTGGATCAACTGAAGTCAGAACTCAACCAGATCAAGAACAATCGCAAGATTCAGAAATCAAAATCCAAGGAATCTAAGTCAAGAGAAACTAAAGCTCTAAAAGCTGCACAAGATTTAGAAGAAAAAAATATGCTGACACGCCATGCTAATGAACTTGCTGCAATTAAATAGTAAATTTTTTGAATTCTCTAGGGAGTAAGAATTTACCTGATTTATAATCAGGCCAAAATCCTAAATTTCCCTTGTATGCCTTAGCTGTTCCGTCAATGATTCCCTTGTACAGGGTCAGTTCTCGCGTTATAGGCCAATCGTAGCGATCGAATGGCAGGAAAGGAACAGCTAATCCATTAGCAATTAATTGATATTGAATATTATTTTTAGCAGCAGAGCTACCCAAGTACCAATCGGAAATAGTTCGTCCATATTGGTCTTGCCCGTAATTATAAATAATTAATATAAAACCCAAGGGAATAAGTGAAGAGAGAAATTCTTTCGATCGCTTTCCCCATTCCCAATGAAGTAAAACCTTTTCATCGTCAGAGGATTGATTTGCGTGTTTAATTTCTGGGCAATCAATCCATCTAGCACGGCTGTTAAAACTTTCGCCATTTCCTAAGTTGGTAAAATTTATTGTGTCGCCATCGGAAATATAATTGATTCTGGCTTTAATTTTTTCCATATTTAGTTAATCAAAAAGTATAATAGATTTTAGCATTTTGGGCATAAAGATGAAAGGATTATCTCTACACATTGGCTTAAACAAAATAGATAAAAAATCTTACGATCCATTATTAGTACCAGATTTAAAGGCTTGTGAATTTGACGCGATCGATATGGAGAATTTAGCCAAAAAAATTGGATATGAAACCTCAATACTTTTATCTGCTCAAGCAACCTATGAAACAGTAGTCCAAGCGATTATTAATGCTGCATCTCAATTAAAATCTGGAGATATATTTTTACTGACATACAGTGGACATGGATCGCAAGTTCTTGATCGCAATGGTGATGAGTCAGACGGACTAGACGAAACATGGGTATTGTACGATCGCCAAATTGTTGACGATGAATTATACGAATTGTGGAGCAAATTTAAAGCGGGTGTAAGAATTGTTGTGGTATCAGATTCATGTCACAGTGGTTCAGTTACTAGATCTGGTGTTCCAGTTGAGGAAAATCTTACAGCCATTAAAAATGGCTTAAAAGAAAAATCAATTCCAGTTTGCCAAGCTTGCGGAATTCTTTTATCTGGCTGCCAAGATAGTCAAGTTGCGATGGATGGCGATCGCAATGGCTTGTTTACCCAAAAACTCCTTGAGGTTTGGAGTGATGGTAAATTCGTTGGAGCATATCGGCAGTTTCGGGATGCGATCGCTGCCAAATTACCCAAGCGCCAATCACCCAATTATTTTACTTTTGGCAAAGCATCAACAAATTTTTACAAGCAAAAGCCGTTCACGATTAAGTAAGAATTTTCTTAGCGCGATCGACGTATTTCCGGCGATCGGCTAATTCAATCGTACCATTCCCAAGCAATTCCAAGGTAGGATCAACCTATAATTTATCCCCAGCGATAATGGTTGTAAAGAACAAATAACTGTTATTGATCTGATAGCGATTGTCCTGTTTGATCAGCCTCATAAATTCTCTGTGTCCATTGCGAGTTCGCCCGACCAAACAGCCAGCACTAGCTAAACTAATGTTAGTGCGTGGATAGTCGTAGCCCCAATGTTGGTTAACGGCAAAAAGACCTTCTTCGATCGCATCTCCAGTACGCATCATATCCCTGTTGGCGTCCCTGTGAACTTTGATCGGCGCAGCTTGCACTAAGGCTTCGTGAGGTTCTGAATTACCGTGAATACCGACGCGCCAAGCTTTGTACTGTCCAAAAACAATGCGGGCGGCTCCTTTGGGGTTCATGGGATTGTTAGTGTAGTGATAGCCCGGTTCAGTAGTTGCTTCCCAACTGCCAACGATTCTAGGAATTCCTGAAATAATTTCAATAACGAGTCTGCGATCGTTGAATTCATTTGGGCGATCGGGGTTTAATTTCCCATCCCCATCAACTCCTTCAACATAAACTATGTTAAATCTGTTAGCTCCAATAGCAATAAAATATTTATTCTGGAGCATATATTTAATAATGCGACTAGCAAAATCTGAACCTAAACTCCAAGGAATTGCTGCTTCAGCTAGATCTGATTCTTGAATGAAATAGATTTTCTTAAAATCATTTAAAGCTTGTTCTGAATATTTTCCCCATTTTCCATCTGCGGGAGGATCGAGCAATCCTAAGCGAATTAAATGTTTTTGAATTTCTTTGCTATCCATTTTATTTTAGTTAATTCAGTAATTATAATTATATAAGAAGTTTTAGGTGATTTTTATGAAGATTTTATCGATAGATGGCGGTGGAATTCGTGGAATTATCCCAGCAATAATTTTGGCAGAAATTGAAAACCGATTAGGGAAACCGATCGCAGAACTATTTGATTTAATTGCCGGAACTTCAACAGGTGGAATACTGGCAGTAGGACTAACCAAGCCATATCCGCTCAATCCGCAACAACCCCAATATGATGCAGAAGATTTGGTAAAAATGTATCGGGAAGAAGGCGATCGCATATTTTACGAGCCACTACATGAAAGATTTACCAAAGTTGATGATTTGATGAAACCAAAATACTCATCAGCAGGCAGGGGTGAGATTTTGGAGGAATACTTACGCGACGTAACTTTGGAGAAAGCACTTACATCAGTTATGCTTACGAGTTACGATATTGAACTACGGATGCCGATATTTTTTGTAAGCGATCGCTCGTCAGAAATAATCGGTGAAGGTTTCCGTAAAATCGGAACAGGATTTACCATGAAGCAAGCAGCTATGGCAACCAGTGCTGCACCAACTTTCTTTGAACCATATCATCTTCCTACTGTGCAAGCCAAAAGCGGGTTTTATACTTTAGTTGATGGTGGTGTAGTTGCCAATAACCCAACCTCATTGGCAATTATGGAGACAATAATTAGCTCTAAAAAAGCTGGCGATAAATTGGATATTGACGAAATATTAGTAGTATCATTAGGAACTGGTTCTTTAACTAGAAGATACCCTTATGAAGAAGCAAGAAATTGGGGATTGATTAGTTGGGCAGAGCCGATCGTAAATATTTTGATGGATGTTAATAGCGAATCAGTAGCTAGTCAGTTGGAACAGCTATTACCACCAATGCAAGGTTATCCCAAAAAATATTATCGATTTCAAGTTCCGCTAACTGAAGCTAACGATGACATGGATGATGCCAGTCCCAAAAACATCAAAAACTTGGAAAAGTTGGCTCATCAACTAATTGCTGAAAAACATTATGAAATTGATAGTTTGTGTGAAATGTTGAAATAACCCATTGCATAAATAACTTCTGATGCGATCGCCCGTGCCAAGAGCGGCGGTACTGAATTACCAACTTGCCGAAATCCATGCAGAATCGTCGGATGAAATCTAAACCAATCAGGGTAAGAATGTAGTCGCGCTCCTTCTCTAACAGTGATACACCGGCGTTGATGAGGATGAATCGGTCTGGGGGCAGTATGGTTTCCTCGATCGCTTCCAGTTCCAGCTCTCAAAGTTGGGGCTAATCCAAATGGATTCAGTTTGTGAAAATGGCTAACTGGTTCAAGACGACCGGGCGGTGTGGCGGCAAACCGAGCGATCGATTTAGGACTGTGAATAGAGCGCTGACTATTGGTGAGCAGATTCGGGTTGAACTGCCTCACATAACCAAAGTGCTTATCAGTATCCCATCGAAGCTGCGCCGCATAAGTTCCAGGTAACGTAACCCATTGCCCAGACTGGATTTCAAGCCAATCGCGTTCGAGCAATTCAGGATAGTTAGTAACTTCGGGTAAATCGGCTATCGCTTCCCAAACCGTTGGCGGCATCTTGGGAACAACTTGGGAATAAGTTGGTAAATCTAGTCCCCGGCGAGAGCCAATCAAAAATAGTCGCCGACGATTTTGTGGCACACCGTAATCAGCTGCATTGAGTACGACAGGCGAACGAACCACATAACCGGTAGCCCAAAGATAATCAATTGCGTTATCTAAATATTTTCGGTGCGATCGCATCATTAGTCCCGGCACGTTCTCCATGATGAAGTAGTCAGCCCGTAGTTCTGCAACCAACCGAACGAAGTGAAAGACTAGGTTGTTGCGATCGTCTCCTAACCGTCGTTTACCAATCAGCGAAAATCCCTGACATGGCGGACTGCCCGCAACAAGATTGATTGTGCGATCGCCAATTCCAGCCAGTTGGCGCAATTCAGCAGCCGTAAGTTCGGCAATGTCTTTGCAGATGGCAGGGCAGTGAGGGAAGTTGAGTTTGTGGGTTTGGCAGTTGATGCGATCGACATCGACGGCAGCCACCACATCAAATCCAGCTTGTTCCAAACCAAGTGATAGCCCTCCGGCTCCACAGAATAGGTCGATCGCTGTTGGCCTCATACTGGGATTGCTCGATCGAGTAGCTTAATCTTTGTTGGTGGAATTTGAGTTTTTCTTTCAAATCCCTTGGTTTCTTGCGGAAGAACTAATTCTGGCAACTTTAATAACTCCGGTACTAACTCAATTTTTTCACATTCTGCATCGGAAAATTCATTTAATTCAATTCTTTCAATAAACCATCCACCTTTTTTAGTGAAAAGCATAACTTGATTGATTTGAGTATTTTTAATTTCTGGCAACATTAATAATTTATAACATTCAATAATTGCCAGTTCTTTTTCAGCCTCTCTATGTTTAAGATTGGAAACAAAGATTTCAGCTTCTCCATATAATAATTCGGAATTATCAGACAGAAAACGTTGTTTCAATTCTGCCCAAAATTGCTTATAACTCAACATTTGTTTCACCTACTAAATGTGGTTCTATCCAAATGGTTTTAATTTGCGAGCGACCTTTTCCAACTCGTTGGCTGCGCCAATGACCTCGCCGTTCATGCGGAGTTGGTGATTTTCTGTTAATAAGTTGCTTGCAGTTAATTTTTGATGAAGTTATTTGCTGCGAGATTATTTTTGGTTGATAGTCTTTCCCTATCCATCTTGGATTAAGAGGAGAAAAACTATTTGGAAAAGGAGATTTATTAAATCCCGCTCCTGCTGGAATTGACTCTTTAGGGTTATAAATTTGCAGCCACAACAAGCATTGCAATGTTAACGATAATAATTTGTTAATAAACTCGTTTTCTTCTACAGAAATTTCCAATAAGTTTTTTTCCCTATATGGCATTTTATTTTCATCTGTTCTTTCCAGGGAACACCCTGAAAAATAACAATCTTTTGCTGTAATTGTAAAAATTTGTAAGATATCTTCAGAGCATGGTTTATTAATAATTACTTGTTCTGAAGGAGTTCTGACTAATAGCTCCTCACTTTTTAATATATGACTAAAAATTATCCAATTCACATTTTTGCCTTCCGGCGATTGCACTTCTCCTGTTGGTAAGAAAATTACACCATATTTATGCGATCGCTTTATTCCCATTACATTTGGTAAATCTGTAGCTTCAAATGCTTGTAACAAATTCTTGTTCAACCAATAGCATGGAAAAGTTATAGCATTATTCTCAATAATTTCTCTTAGCAAAATGTTACTATTTAGCGTCACAAAATCTTGATATTGAACTGGTATGTTATCTACTGATATTAATTGCAACGATATCTGGGAAACAAACTCATCCCATTTAGTGAAGCCTGATGGATTGTGGAAGGTTCGTTGATTTAATTTGTGATAATAAAGTGAATGCTTAACAATCTTCTTCAGATTTTTTAGCAATTTTTCTTTGTTGTTAGTTTGAAATATTTCAGTTAAGTCTAATTCAATTGGAAATCCTTTCATATTCTCAAAAATAAAATCCCTACTACCAGTTTAACTGATAATAGGGATTATGTTTATTGATTGTTTTTCAACCAAGATATTGCTCTAAGCAACATTTCGGCATGAGATCTGAAATTTTCGGATTCAATTATCACTACTAATTTAGTAGGTAAATCAAATCCTGGTTCTACCTCCTTGATATGAATGTAGTTCCACAATCGACCAGCTAATCTCTCTGGAAAACTTAAAGGTCGATCGTCTTCTTCAAGCCAAGGTTTTAGCTGAAATCCTTGCCAGATTGTTTTCCTCAAAGAATCACAATCTGAATCCCATTGAATATGTTGATTTCGATATATGTAATCTGGTTTTTTCTGGCCTACAAACAGTCTATGCTCATAAACTGTTGCATCTAATATATCTACTAAAACATAGTCTTTGAGAAGCACTATTTCAATATTCATGTTACAACCTTAACGCATCAGCTTCAATTCGCGTTAGCGTTTTCCTGTTAAATTTTTGAAAAATAATTCCCATCACCTTAAAGGCAATGGGAATTAGATTAATTGGGGAACTGCTGAATCCTTAAATCTTCAGGCCATTCGGAAATATCAGAAGCCTTGCGATCTCGAAACTTAATTTGGTGATGAGTGTCAGCTACATCTGCAATGTAAGGACTGCTGCCAATTACATTTGCTCCAAGCTGTTTAACAAAAACTGGGATTTCTGCATCTTGGCACTGGCGGACGAGCGATCGTATCCAATCAACATTACATTGACGGGCTTTGCTGCCAGATTCACCACCGCAGATGACCCAGTGCAGTCGATCGGTTGGCTCACCATCATAACCCCATTCATCATCGCCATTTCCCCAGCAAATTGTTACAGTTTGCCAAAGCCACTCTTCTAGATGAACTTCTTCCAGCAGTGGCTCACAGCTTAAAAATCTGATTTCGGCGGGAGTTTCTAGTAGCAGAGGTATTCGTTCATCTGCTACAACCTGGTTTTCCACCGAAACACCCAACCAGACATTTTGCAGAGGCAGTTTAACAGAATCTAATCGGGAATATTCGATATTGGATGGCAATGCTCTCTTTAGCCGATTCGTAGTGAGTCCGCTGATATATTTCAGCATTATGTCAGGGCGTTTGGTCAAGATTTGAAATGTATGCTGTGGGCAAAGTGCCATGATTGCAAATGCTCGATCGCGCCACTCGTCCAGTGCATTTTCATGGAATACATCAGACATCGAACAGGTGAATATCTTTTTGGGCGATCGCCAACTTAATGGCTTTAACAATTGAGACTCCACAAACTCAATTGTTCCATCCCATTTTTCAACTTTTTGATATTGTGGAAATTGTTGAAGTCGGGCTGATTTGGCAGCACTGGCTGCATAGCAATTAGCACATCCAGCGCTAATTTTGGAGCATCCAACGATTGGATTCCATGATTCATCTGTCCAGGCAATTGATGTTGTCATTTTCCTTGAGGGTAATGAATTGGTTTCTTGTCATAATAAAGATGACTAAGTAGTTAGACTCAGGTGATTTGCCTGAGTCTTTTTTGAGAACTATTTCCTGTAGAACTTTGAACAAAGCTCAATTACACGCTGGCATTGTCGATCGTCAAACATTCCAATGTGGGTAAGTTCACGTTCAATGTTTAACTCTTTTGATAGCCAATCATAAGCAGCATTTCTAGCTTCGTTTTGACTGCAACCATCTTGTACCATTTTTGCTTTCCATAAAGGATCGAACAGGCTATGAGCTTTATTTCTCAACCTTCTAAGCGATCCATTTGCTAAACTACCCTTGGCTTTATCTGTATTTTTGTGGCAGCCAACGTAAGCATCACATTCAAAACAAATGTAAATCATGCCGTAGGATTTGTTGTAAATTAGCGAACTATCGACAAATGAGGTTTTAGCTTTACAGTAAGGACAAATTTTGCCTGAAAATATTTCATCCATTTTGGAATTCCAAAATTATCCAAATCATCCAAGCGAAAGCATTAAATTAAAGACCCAGGATTGCTCCTGAGTCTTTTAGTTATTAAGCTTTAGGTTTCAGCAAATTAACTTTGGTTGGTAGTAATTGAGGTGCGCCCTCATCTTCGCCTGGAGGCAAAGCAGATTTGGTAGGTTCGTTCATTCCACCAGAAAGCGCAAATCCGGCTGCATTCATGTCGAAAATTTCCCAGATTAATTGCTTCTTGACTTTTGTGCCTAAGAACAAGCTTGGTAAGTTTTCGATCGTTGGCTGTTGGTACTTTTCAATCTTGCAGCAATACGATCTGTTACCCCCTTCGCCTTCTTTGACTCCTTTAAATTCACAGTCAAAGACAACAAGCGATCGCCAACGGTCATCTTTGCCGCTAGCACGGAGTCCAGTTAGCTTTGAAAATGCCAATTCAGCGCTTGAATAACATTCGTCCAAAGCTTCTCTCATACTCCAGAGGGCTACGTTCTTAAAGCGAATTCGGATTGGTCGCTGATGCAGCAATTCGTTGGATTCAGATAGAAACATAATTAAATGCTCACTGACTGCATCCATAATGGATTTGTCGAGCAGATGCTTATTTTCCTCATACCAACCGATTGCAATCAAAGCTAAACTTGGATCTCCGCCACGTTCTTTGAGCGAACTTTCATTTTTGTAGCGTATGTAGGGTTCGATCGCTCCCAAAACAATTAGTCGCGCTTTCGTAAAGAATACTCCTTTCTCTTTACCGCCAGCTAAATCAAGCTCAGTTATCTCTGGTGTACCAATCCAACCAGCTTTACTGAGGTTCTTTTCTGGAATAAATAACCCGGCTGGGTTGTCATTGATTACAATGCCATAAGTTAAGCGCGGAACTCGTGGTGCGTTAAATGCTTCATCCAGCAGTTCAGGATCGATTTCAAATTCAGATGCAATGCTTTGATTATCAGCATTCATCGCTTCAGTATTCATTGCTTCAGTATTCATTGGTTCAGTTTGGACAGTATTTTCAGATTTCTTAGTAGCCATTGATTTCATTGAGTAAATGACCAAAGTGAGAAAGCGAAAGCATTGGTTCAAATTGGCAGATTTATGTCCAAATCCACCAATGAGAATTGTTTGGTATCCCGGATTAACTGCCGCATTCGATCGCCTAATCCAGGTTTACCCAAAACTCCTGAAAACTTGTAATCAAACCAACCGTAATATGATTCACTTGAATCAAATCCGATGGTAGTTACAATTTCTAGAAGCTGGTGCGATTGCTCAATTTTCTTTCTGTATTCAGTCCAGGGATAAAGTGCATTAGTGTTTCCCGAATTTAGAAGCGCATAGCACCAATTCCCTTGGTTATCGAGAAAGGTTAGTTGAACCCAATTCTGTGCTGGTAAATGAGGAAATGGTTTCCCAAATACTACATCTCCAGCCCAGAGGATAATTACTTTCATCTCCGAACCAATTTCAATTAATCCGCTCAGAGATTCCAAGTAAATCTTTCCTACTTTTCGATTAAATCGATATCGTTTAATTTCCATTGCATTACTCGAAAAGAACCAAAATCACAAAGCGAAAGCCTTAATGCAAGGGATGTTTATCCCTTACATTTTAGCTTAATTATTTCAAGAAAACTGATAAATTTGGTTGCCAATAACAGGAGTTTTCTTGCTGAATCAGATACTCTTTCTTAAGTCTAATGATGTATCGATCGCATAGCAATTTATCTCGTTTTGCTTCTAATTGCTCGATCGCTTCCCGCAATTTCTGAATTCGAGTTTCAATTTGTTCTATTTCAGCAGAATGTTTTTGGGCTAGCTGAGATGTTCGAGCTTTAATATCTGCGTCAATTCGAGATAATTTTGCATCATCATCTGGTGTGCAAAATCTTTTCCGTAAACAAAGGACTATTCGACCTTGTTCAGTTTGAAAAACGATTTTACTTTTAGGTTGATATTCATGAAGTTTAAGAGCTTCTTCGATCGCATCTGGCATCAGCATATCAATTTCATGCTGAGTTTTATCAATGCTAACCCGCAACTCTAATATTCGTGAAAGTGCTTGTTGATTCATGTTACTATTTTCTTAGTGTCCTAATTCATCTGGGGAGTAATAGCAGATATCATTCAATGATTCTGCTATTTTTGTTATTGTTGCTATGTTGATTTGCTATTGAGCAAAGCAATTAGTATGCTGCCAGTAGCAACGGGATTGTATTCAGTGGGTGTAAGTTCACCAGTTTTTTGGAGTAAATAAGTGTCGCGATCGGTGCGAACGCATTGCACAATTAATTCAGCATCAAGAGCTTGCTGTGCAAGTTTGTCGATACGTCCGTAAATGTGAGAAGTGATTTGGAATTTGGATTTGCTCATATTGCTTGCGGTGCTGATGAGACATTTGGTTAAAAACTTTGCGGACATCTGAGATTCGCAAATTCTTGTAGGTTAATGTTCCGACTGCGTACTGTTGCCAGATGCCAATTGAATGCAAGTAGATACAGAGGTAATAGCCATAATCAGGCCAAATTAAAGCAGGACATTGAATGCCTGTTAAATAAGGCTGAAATTCTTTGGTGGGTTGACCAACAGTTTTGTCTGTACCTCTGTTAGTAATCCAGAAATCGGCATCAGAAAAGTTGCGTTTAACAACCCAATTGAAACAGGATGTATTGTGCATTGCTTCTGGGAAATAGACCAAAACCCAGAAGCGAAAGCATCAGAATAAACTCAATTGTTGGTATTGAGGATCGATTTTGCTAAATTTGCTGTTACTTGGGTTGAATTGAATGATAGGCAGGTTACGATCGATGGCAGCATTTACAGTCATTGCTGTTCCACCATTATCTCTTCCATCCCAAACAGCCAAACACAAATCACTGCGCTTAACCATCCAAAGATTACGTGCCTGCATACAGCCTGCGGAATACTTTGAATAAAGTACAATTTGTTTTGAAGCAGCATCAAGTAATTTGTGGTAATGCGATCGCTGTTGTTTCGACCATTTCTCATCTTGGTCAGCGCAAGGAATCACAGCAGTCCATTTGAGTTGGTGTTTAATTAACAATTTTGCTGCAATTTGGTCAGTTCCTAATGCCATACCACAGTAAAATTCAGTTGTTCCTAATTGCCGTGCATAACTAATCAACTGATTGATATGATTAGCAAAACCAAATTCGTCGATGTATCGATGTCCAGTGAAGAATGCTTTCATGATAGAATAATTGTGTATGCAACTATGCAAATAAGCGATCGGCTTGCTCATTGACCGATCGCTTTCATTGGGATTTCCATTTCTTTGCGAATGGCATTAGTTAAATCAATTGCTTGTTCCAGAAAACGTTTGATATAAACAATTCTGGTTTTACGATCGATTATCGGATTATTCAGATTATCAATCTGATATTGTGCAGAAACTAGAACATTCAAAAGCATTGCACATTGATTCTGTAATTCAGATGCAGAAATTTCTGGCTCGTCTATTTCATATTCTGGTCTGAGAATTCCTGCTGCTTCATTCCATTGTTTAATTGACATGATGATTTGAGAAAACGCCAACATCAAAAAGCGAAAGCATTAGATGAAATTAGATCCGATCGAAACCGGATCTAATTCTTTTATCGCTGAATGTACCAAGCAACAAATCTTTGGATAAGTTCTGCAACAGGTTTGTCGTAACTAGATAAATAATAAACAGTTACGATATTACCTTGCTTAACTCGCTCGATTAAGCTAATTAACCAGGAATCGAGTTCGTTTTGCTGAACTGCTTGCCATAAAAACTGTCGTTTTTGTTCAACAGTTTCACCTGGAATGTTGCGAACTACCAATCCCTTGCTATGTTTAGCTGCCCAGGTTCGCAAAGCTATATTATTTCCTTGGTAGCCGATCGCAATGTTATTCTTGATAAACTCGTTTTGTTTATCAGAAGTCATTACTCTTCCATCATCATCAAACAATCTTCCTTCACGCTTATTAATTTCAAAGCTGGATTCTTTGATGTGCTTGATTTGTAACATAGCTATCGTTGAATTCATCAATTTCAATCCGCGCTAGCGTTCATGGCGACAGATAAAAAAAATAGATCCTGGATTAAATCCAAGATCTATTGCATTACATTACCGATTGAAAACCCTTAGATTCATTCAGTTGCCAAAACACTAAACTAAATCGTTCAGCAGTTAATATCTTTGGTACACTATGAAGAACCTTACAATTAAACTCAATAATATCACCGTCATTGAGTTTGTAATGCTTATGTTCTTTATCACCATAGCCAAAAACACAACTGCCTAGATTTACACCTCTAGCGATCGGTTTTGCATACCTATGATCTCTATGAGGTCTTATTCGACCATTACTAAAGTTATTATGAACACTTAGTAAGCCGATGTTGCAGCCGGGATAAATACGCTGACTAAATTCCCAAATGCGATTGCGATCGTCGAAATATCCTTTGGTTATGTTTCCGTTCCGCAAATCACAACGATTAAATAACCAAAGATTATACCGATTGTCAGTATAATTACTACGATCGACAGTTAAATCGGGGATTCGATCCTGACACCACTCTCGAAGGTCTTCAAGATTAGTTTTAACCTTGCCGATTAAAAACAGATTTTCATGATATCCACACTTCATCGTAGTTATCCTTAATTCATCAATTTCAATTCGCGCTAGCGTTCATGGCGATAATTTAGCTATAAGTTTATTTCAGTGCGATCGAAAAAAATAAATCCCAAGTTTTTCAACTCAGGATTTATAAATTTAGAATTTAATTTCAAAATACTCTATGTTTTCGTAAATCTTAAGAAACTTATTACTTGTTTTTTGAGATTTACTTGTAATCAACAACCACCAAAACATTTCTTCAATGTATTGGTTAAGACGAATTGTTAGTTGTAAGCTCATTGTAATTTACCAAAAACATCAATTTCAATTCGCGCCAGCGCTTCCCAGCGATAAAACTACAAAAACTAGAACCGATCGAATACGATATGTACTATTTCAAATTGAATATTGATTTTGATGAAAAAAATCACCCCAAATCTATTGCTAGACTTGAGGTGATTTCTTAGTTATTAGTAGGGTTCAACATCGTCATAATCAGGAATTTCACTGAATTCTTGATACTGACGATTGCCAGAATTACGCTGTTGATTCTGAGGGCGATCGTTGCGATTTCCATTCCGACTATCAGCATAATATTTGTTGCGAATATTCAGAACTTCGGAAACTGTATAGCCCAAAGACTTAATCATTTCCATCAGTTGCTGAAGATTCATTTGGTGAACTTCATGCTGATTCCATTCAGGCTCAAAAACTTCTTGATATAGTTTTAAGCCTTTGATATCGCCTTCGTACTCAATCTTGAACTGTTGCCAAGCAATAACGCGCAAAGCATCGCGCAATTGAGAAGCCTGCTTGTTTTCCTTGGTAGGAATGGAAATTTTGATAGAAGACTTAGCAGAAGAATTGGTAGACATAGGAATCCGAAAAACATCAATTTCATTCCGCGCTAGCGGCTCCCCGCGACGGTCTAAAGCCAAAAATAACCCTAGCTATTAAAACTAAGGTTTATTTGGTCAAGTCGAACACTAATATCCTTGATTAATCATCCATCTGATACAACGCACAATCACATCGCCATGACAAGCCAATGGATAACACCAGCAAGTTAATGTGATGCGATCGCCTTTTTTGACTCGATCGCAAATCATAAACAACTCCTCAACTACTGGATTCAATTCACCAGTTTGTTGCCAAGCTTTGATTTGATTCCAAAGCCATTGTCGATAAACTTCAATAACTTGGTCGCGATCGCCATGTTTACCAATTTCGTATGGATTCGCTAATGGGCTTCGCAGCAACTTATGAATTTTATTTTCTCGACCAACATAAATTTTGTCTTGGCCGATAAAGCCTGTTATTCTGCCATCAGAAACTTTGAGCATGGTAAACCTTAATTCATCAATTTAAATTCGCGCTAGCGGTATTTTTCCAATAATTTAAAAAATAATACCCCAACATTGCTGCTGGGATATTAATTTTAGATTCTAAAATTCCTCTGGCGGATGGCTTTTCCAATAAACTTCCCAACTAGGAAACATTGGTAAACATCCAAATTCTGCTACTAAGTTATTGACTTCCAACTTAGCAGATGCGATCGCTTTACCCAAGGTATCAAATACTTCACTTCGATACCCTGTTTCTGGCCAGTACCGAAATCCGTTTCCACTTACCCAGAAATGTACTGGAATGGATTCAAATTCGATAATCATAACCAAATCCTCAAAACATCAATTTCAATTCGCGCTAGCGTCCCTTCACGACAATCTAAAAATAAAACCCTAGCTATGAAAGCTAGAGTTTGCCTTTTTTGACTCGATACCAACGCGAACGCAATCTTCATTGCGATCGTCAATATTTTTCAGATTTTGACCAAAGTTTTATTGTTTCAACGCTTCCCCAACCGTGGATGAATAGCAAAGTATAACCAAAGTGAATCCAAATGAATTTCATACCAAATCCTCAAAACATCAGCTTCAATTAGCGCCAGATTAAATAACCCCAGCATTTCTGCTGAGGTTAAAATTCAGTTGACAAAAATTACTTTAGTTTTCTTAACGCGATCGATATTAGCTTTGGTTCCCTTGCTCCTTCCATCCCAGACTGCCAATCCATAATCGGCTATGTAGCACATTTGTTTATCGCGATCGGTATAATTTCCGCTGATTCCGATCGCTGTATAGCCACGTCGATGTCTCGGTTTGCCATTGCCATTGAACAAAGCGTAGTAAACTTGAACTCGACGATATCCTTGGGAGCGTAGGTAATCCAAAACTAGGGTATCAATACCAGGCGCATCACCAATGATTATCTCAAACTTTAATTCAATGATGCGGTTGATGGATTCGATCGCTGCGGCTGGTAATTGTTGAATCGATCGACTACCAGAAATCATTACTATTTTAGACATTGATTTAGCTTGAATTTATCAACTTCAATCGGCGTTAGCGTTCCTCATTAAAACCCCAATTATTGCTGAGGTTTGATACTTTAGATTTTGATGCTAAACGCGAATCAATCTAATTTTGTTAGCTGGCATTCGCTTTAAATTGCGTTCTACGCCTTTGCTGCCATCATGCACAGCCAACATGAAATCTGCTAGCTCACTCATGCGGATATCTTGCAGTGGATATCTGCCAACGTTAACTAAATTATATCCAAAATTAAGTTTTGAGCCAGTTTCATAGACAGTGACATTGGGATAGTTTAGCGATCGCAAGTAAGCCAAAGCTAATCGATCAAATCCCCTGTAATTGCCGATTAAGATTTCGGCATTAAGTCTGCAAATGTTGTCAATCCGTTCTTTAATTTCTGGATTAATATCAAGGGATTTTAGGTTTTCGGTTCCAGTTAGAAATACTTTCATGGTTTCAATTTGCGTTAACTCATCAATTTCATTCCGCGTTAGCGTTATTCTGGCGATAATAAATAACCCCAGCATTGCTGCTGAGGTTTAGTAATTTACTGGTCAAATTCTTCGTTTAGCATGAAGAAATGTCTTCATCACGATCGAACGCAGTATCAATCAAGTTTGTACTTTCAGTTACAGGATCAACGATCGCATAAGCCCGAATCAAACAAACAATAAAGTTGCTCTCACGTCCTACGCCTTCCCACCGCACATTGCCAACAACTCTATGACTGCATTGTTCAAGCCATTCAATGCCGCCATTAGCAGCGATCGCGTTAAATAGCTTAGGGTGCTGCTGAAGTTTAGCAACTATAATTTCGGTCATAATTGCCATATCTTCTCTCAAGTCACCAGTTTTGTAATGCTTATAGGCTGCTTCTGCATCGGCAAAAGCTCTGCCTCTAAATTCAATCGGGTAGTGAAACTTTATTTTCCTCTTGCGAAAGCTTAACTCAGTTGGATTTGTTAGGGCTGCACCTAAAGGCACTTTGGAACCAGACCAAATGTTGATTGGTTGCATACTGTTACTAAATTCATCAATTTTAAACTCAAATTGCGTCAGCAACTACAGCTATTTGCTATTTGTGAAACGGCTGTAACTTTTTACAAGCTGGCGAATTTTAGATTCGTGATTCCCGCAAAAAACCTGGTATTGCTCAACATCCCAAACCAGAGAACTTGCAGCATCATGCACTCGATCGTCCACATATAAATCAAATCCGAATTGCCTTGGTTTTGTTTGAAACTCTACTTCAGCTTCTTCTAAAGCTGCTTTGATATCCTCAAACTGAAACTCAAAGAAACTGCTCACTAGCTTTATCATGTCCTGCCTGTATAACGAATAGCGTTATCTGCTATTGTGGAATAACAGATAACGCAAATTGCTATTTGAGATTAATCAATTCAAGAACGGACTGAGGTGAAAGCCCTCGGACTTTGATTTCAAAAGGAAAGGACTTGACACGCTTGGATTTGCGGGGGATATCTTCTTCACCCTGGAAATAACCACCACGAATCACTGCGCGTTTAAGCCAAGTTTCAGCTTCGTGTTGCGATCGCAATCCAATGTAAGTGATGAAGCTGAGGAACCCTGAAGTTTCGTCTTCGGACTCCTCCCAATTGAATTGGTTGCTAAAAGTACCTGTAATTGAGATGCGATCGCTCAAACTAACAACCAGGTAATTGCCATGTGGTGAAGACTGAATTACTTTACCTTTAATGCCAGCAAAATTGATTGTTTCCATGTTATCATCCAATTGAGAATGTAATGTTTGTTCCGGTCAGAGTTTCCGAAATCGCTCTGACCGTTTGTTTTATTTAGTTTTGTTCGCCGTAACTGTCAAGCCATTCAATTTGCTTGCCTTTGAATTTAATCATTCGCAATAAACCGTCACAACAAACAACTATTAGCTTGTTGTTGAAAATCGAATGAACTCCAACAATTCGACGATCGAGTTTAATTGCGTTAATCTGATCGACAGTTAGACAAATTTGTTCGGATTTCATAAGTAAGTTTACGAAAAACATCAAATCCAAAAAGCGCTAGCGCCTCATGCTAATGTGCTAAAATACTGAAAATTCTCAAAAATCATGGGCTATCAAGATATAATTGACGAAACAAGCGGCTGGCTAGGGAAAGGAGGATTGCCAATTTTAGAAGATGTAGGGGAGGCGATCGAATCTCCAATGAGATGGTTCGAGAGTCAAGATGCAGTGAATTACGTCATGGATGATAATTCAAATATTCCGACTTTGACTAATTCGCTCAAATATCAAAAACCAGACGTTTTAGCATCTACTATAAGCAAATCCGCTGATTCATTCTTGCAAACTGCTTATGGGACAAATAAATGTTTCAATAGTTTAAAACATAAGAATTTGCAAGCAGCCGGAGAAGCGATCGCTGCTAAAACCAGGATGAGCAATCGAGATAAACTCAATTACAGATATGCAGTTAATACATACGATTTTTGGTTAAATTGCCCTGATTTACAAAAGAGATTTAAAGAGAATCCATATCAGGGGAGATTAGCAGATATTAATTCAAGAATTGCTCAAATGCAAGATGATAATAAATCATGGTTGGAACGCATTGTAGATGCAGCTTCAAATGAAGTTGAAGATTTGACTGGAGCAGCTAAATCTAAAGCGAAAAGATTAATAAAAAAATTGTCTAAGTTTTTAGGCCGGTCAATTGGGTCAGTTAATTTTACGAGAAACGCAGGTGAATTGATTTATAAACCTTATACAGATAAGCCTTATACAGAAAGGTTTTTACCTGTAGCATTAGCTGAACCAACAACGATGCAGACGATCGGTGTTGTCACAAATATATCAGGGGCAATAGTAAAAGATTTTTTAATTGCTCCTGTATTACCAGAATTGGGTATAGCATCGGGATCGAGTGTAGGTGCGATCGTTAATGCAACTTCAGGGGTGGTTAGTAAGAATATTGCCTTTACTGGTGGCGCTGAAGTATCAAGATACTTTGCAGGACAAGGGTTGAGACAAGCTACTTCAACTTTGCCTGCAATATGGAATGCTACGGGAACTTTCACAGGTGCATTTGGTTTTTTGATGGCCGCAGCCCCATATATTATTTTGGCTGCTACATTAGTTACACTGGCGATCGAAATGTCCAAAAAAACTGAAGTCGGTCATGTAATATTTATTTTTGGGCGTCGGGAAGGAGCTAATGATTTTGATTTAAATTTTGGTAAATATTCGGGCGGAACTCAGGAACAGCTTTTAGCTAAATTTTTGGAAATGAAACAAGAATTACTTCAAGAAACTGGTAAGGATTATGCTGAAGTTTACGGGTTTAGCTTTGATATTGATAAAAATCATAAATTAGCTATGAATATGTCATCACTCACTCCTTTGCCAATGCCTAAAGAGCAGGCGGAAGAATTTTGGCAAATTATATCTGATTCACCTATTTTTGATTTATTCAAGGACTAAATATGTCAGAAACTTTAATGACAATTTTTAAAAACATTTTCTACAAGGAAGATAGAAGCATTGGAGAACTGAAAACTCTTTCTACATTTTCAGTTTGGGATTGTTACGGTAAAAACTGGTCAGAAAAACCACCAGTAGTATTTAGAAACATCATGCTTTGTGCAATGTATCCAATAGAAATATTTTGTGTAGGCGAAATCGATGAAAATGAGAAAAATCATCGTAGATTAGATGCGTTTAAACCAAATGGAGAAAATAAGCCGTATTTTTTAGATTTGGCATCGGGAGCCAGAACACATGGGAGATTTACTTTTACCCGTGAAAAAACTGTTGGAAAACTTTACTATGGAGAATCGAATAAAGACCAATGGAAGCGCATCATTTACGGTTCAATCGTCCATACCGGATGCAAAAAACTTGTCTACAAACAAATGAAATATGTAGTAGTTGATGATGAAGGAAAAACTCATACAGGTAATCCACTGGATGACAAAATAAATGGAATCCATTGGGAAACAGGCGATTCTCATGCTAAAGCCAGTGGCGAAATAATGAAATTATTGGAAATCTCTACAGTTGATGAAAACGGAAATCAAATAGAAGTTGATTATGAAATTCCAATTCAATTTAGAGCATCACTAAGAGCAACAAAAGACTCACCTGGGTGGGTAGGTAAAGGAACCGTCGCATATAATCCCAAGTGTGATGAAATGGGGATTGATTTGGTAATTCCTCTTTCATCCTTGAAAGGCAACAAACCTGAATTAGGAAATTACGAAGGCAAAATACTGATTGGTACAGTGTTTGAAGCTGAAGAGAGAAATACTAAATTAGGGTGGATGATTTGGCAGTGGTTCGCGTTTGAAACCCTCGAACAAGACAATATTATCAGCAAGCTTATTAGTAAATGCCAAAAATTGAGTGCAGCCTTCAATTCCATTCAGAACTTAGCAGAAATTCTCAGAGTTGACCAAAACGAAGAACAGAAAGAGCTAGAGCAAGCTGGAGAAGAAATATCGAGCGACTCCTACAAAAGTCCAGTTCTGAGAATTATCAAAGCCGATCGCCGTGGTGTCCTTCTACTTCACCCCTATGTGATTGAAAGGGTAAATCAAGGCATTCAGGAAATGTGGATTAATTTTGCTAAATCAGCCGGAGTCCGCTTTTACAGTTTGATGGCGCAGCCCGATGAAAGTTTGGCTCATTATCATGTAGTTCAGCCAGACGGTAATATTGTTGGTCAAAAAGTATTTTGTGCGGGTTCACTTCCAGAAGGTGAATACATTGTTTACTGCAATCCCATGCGACACTGGGGCGATATTCAGCTTTGGGAGAATAAGCACGAAGGAACTTACATAGGGGCAATGGGTACGATCGCAGCACCCAGAAAATTGCTAGCTAGTTTGGGACGGGATACCGATGGGGATTTTATTCAGCTAATCAAATCCAGCAAATATCCAGGGATGAGGGAAACGATCGCCAACTTTGACAAGCCCCCGACAGTTGCTAAATTTCCCAAAGTTGCTTTGCCTGGAAGTCTACAAGAAATTGCCGTTCGATCGATGACTGACCTCACGGGTGTTGTTGCCTCTCTCTTGGGTAGAGCCAGAGCAGCTAATGCCGAAAATATGGTTTTAAATATTCCCCCTGGTGGCGAACAGAAGGAAGCCAAAGAGATGAGAATTATTGAATTTTTATCTCAGGAATTGCAAATCGCTGTAGATTCTCTCAAATCGGCTTATCCAAACAATAAGGAAGGGTTGGACGCTGTTAAGAAATTTCTTGATGGTATTAATGCCCAAGCCCCCTGGTTAAAGGATTTTAAAGACGAGAACTGCTATAAAAACCGCCCTTGTGCAGTTGATGATAATGCGATCGATACAGTTTCCCGTATTGTTCAACTTGTTAACAGTTACTATAAAGTACCTGCTACTTTCCCAGATTCTTCACCAAAAGCTTATCAAAGTGTATTGTTTGGCGATGTTGAGTACACTAAGGAACAATATGATTTTGCCTTATCAGAACGCGAAAGATATGGACAAGCAATGAGCAAGGCTGAGGAAGTCGCCAAAAAAGAAGCAGGCGACGACCAGAATCTAAAAAATCTTCTCACCTCAAAATATAAGAAAGAAATTGCAAACAACTTCAGAACGGAGAAAGAACTTATTTACGACAAAACAAATTCTCAAGGCAACAAATATTCAACAGAATCCTGGGTGGCTGCTTATTGGAAGGCTGCACATCAGGCAAAAACAGGAACAGCAGGAATAGTATTTTCTATTTTCGTAGATGAAATTATTGAGAAGTTAGAAAAAATAGACGAAAAAATTACCTACAAAGTAATTGAAGTTTTTGCCGTTCAATACAGTGATCTCAAAAAAATTATTTGGACTGGTCAAAGACTTCAAATAAGGTTTATGTTTCAATTGAAGGCTGGCAAGGAAAGGCTGTGTGCTGAGGTAAAGGGCGGGAACACGCCCAATTTTATCTATTTGGGAATTGTTGCAATCAAAAGTTTGCCTGGTGTTGTGCCAGGAGAAACAAGGATTATGAGAGTAATTACCAACAGAGTAAAAAATGATGATTGCGTAAACGTAAAACTTTTCGATAAGGATACTAAGTACCACCCGGACATACAAGACTACCTAGATTACCCATTAAATGAGTTGCTCTGGCCAGAATAATTAATTTAGTGTCATAATTTAATAAGTCATTTCCAATTTAAGGCTCGGTTATGAATTCCGCAATGCTAGATTATTTGCAAAAAAATACAGGCTACAGTGAACCAACTGTAAGTAATGTAGTTGAAGGGTTTTTGAAATTTATTCAAGTTTCACTTCGACAAGGGAATGAAGTCAAAATTGAAAAATTTGGCAACTTCTATACGAAAGATTTGCCAGAACGCCAGGGACGAAACCCTCGGACTGGAGAAGAAATCACGATCGCAGCCAAAAGAAAACCTGATTTCAAATTTAGTAAAACTTTTATCGAATCAATTCAACCGGATGGAGCGATCGAAACACCAGAAACACTAAAGCCAGCATTGGAAATGCCAACAGGCGAATATACTCCAAGCCCCGAATACGTACAAGCATTGAATCAATTAGGTGTTAGAAAAACACCGCCACCAGTACCAAATTCTTTAATCGGTTCAAATAAACCTTGGTTTGTCAGTATCAATGGTCAGACCCAAGAATTTATGGAGCGGGATTTGCCATCTGTCGCCACTTCAGAAACTCCAGTATGGTCTGAAGAAACCGGGTGGCGTTTTGTTAAAGATATTCCAGCCCTTTCTTACTTATTCAATAAAGCAGCTTAATTATGCCAGCAGGAAAGTTAGGCTTTACCGCAGCCGAATATCAAATTAGAGAAAACGGGACCTGGATAACCCAAAAGGTTGGGGTAGTGCGATCGAATGGAACTGATGGCGCAGTCAGCGTCAGAGTCACGAATTCCAGTTCAGCTACTCCAGGCAGAGCAACTCGAAAAGTTGATTTTATAGCTGATAATCCAGCTACATCCACCGGAACCAGTCAGTTACTTTCATGGGCTGCCGGTGAAAGCGGAATAAAATATTGTGACTTCACCATCACTAATGATGACTTGGTAGAAGGAAATGAATTTATTCCGCTTTCCCTTGGTACTTACAAAGGTGACGTATCGCCAGGGGAAATCATTCAAGCAAATCTAATCATCATTGATGATGATTCTCCCATCCCAGCACATCGTTGGAACGGGACTGCTTTGCAATTCCAAAATCCCGATGGCACCTGGGGTGATGCTCTAGACCTCAAAGGCCAAGGTGCTGATTCTAACTCTGGCATCAGCGAAAAAACGATTCGTGCTGAGTTGGATATCAACGCTTATGGAAACTCGACGATTGACCTGACAGAAAAACTGCTGTCAATTCATCAATTAACTGCTTCATCACCGACCCGGATTAGGGGATATCTGTCTACTGAGACTAGAAAATCCGATCGCTCGCGTCCAACTTACTTATATCCAGACATGAGCGAATCACCGGGAATTCTATTTGATGTAGTTCTGGGAGTAGAACAAACGAGTCTGAGTTTGAAACTATGTCCGCAAGTGCTAGTTTCCAAACAACCTGTATTTGTGGCAGTAGATAATTTATTGCCGCAAAGCCAAAAAATTAATTTGTCGATCGTTGGAATAGCTTGAAAGCACAAGGAGTAATATGCCAGTCAAACGTACTGAAAACATCGTTGTAGATGTTTGGAATGCTGACAAATTTAGAGCCGCGTTGGTATCGGCTTTAATTGCATTAGGATACAAGCAAGTAGCTGGTTCGGGGAATGACTTAATATTTTCGATCGCTGCGCCACTTTCCAAACCACCAAAAGATCAAGCTTATTTGAGAGTTCTAGTTGAGCAGCTATCAGTAACAAATATCAGAACTCAGGTTTGGCAAGGCGACGGGGTAAATCAAAATACTCTGCTTAATTCAGCCCCGATCATGGTAGAAGCAGTCGGAAATGCAAATATTATTGGCTATGGTTCTGGTGAATCTTTCCCCATTAAATTTGTTGCCTTTGACTCCGCAGAAGTTAAGCTAGTTTGTTGGATGCGATCGGATAATCAACAAAGCATCGGTAATGCTGGCTTTATATTCCCATCCATGAAAAGTGAATCCTGGCCAGATAATTCGTTATTTGCATTTGCCGCAACGCACGTTGATTTTGGAGCATTACGCTGCTTACCAGGCAATCCTTATGGACCTGGTTGGCAAGATTTTAGCCCCTATCATGAAGGATTCCCAAACAATGTAAACTTTGGTGGAAATCGGGACATACTCAAGAGACTGATTGTTTCAAGAGAAGGCGGTATTGCAGGCCAAACCAGTCCTGATATTGGGATTTTGGCAGCAGGCGGCATGGGGCAATTAGCTGAATATGAATCTGGTGGCGAAGTTTGGGTGAATATTCGTAATGCTCGATCGCTAGCCTTTCGAGTTGCTTAGGAGGTAACAATTCCCTTTTTAGGGAATTGAGAATTGAAACAAACAAACAAACAAACAGAAGAACAAAATGATTTGCGATCGCGAAGCAGTCTTTAAACCAAAAACTACAAAACCATCCCCACCGATCGAAAAACCTAATCTTCAGTGGGACACATGGGACTATCAATGGTATCAATCTCCAAAAAATCGCCAGTCTAATTTTGTGAGATATCCATATCCACACGGTCAAATTTATCCACGTTGAGCCAACTAAAATTTGCAGAAGTTACTCACCTCAGCAATGGGGTGTTTTTTTGACCAAAAAAAATGGGCTATTTGCCCACTTTTTTACCGCTCGCATTTGAATTAGGTTTGAATTAGTAGAGATTGAGCAAACACAGTTTGACCATCTGCGGACGTACCTATAATAAACATACCAGTATAGGGATCACTGGCATCTTCTACATAACAGACCTTTGGCGAGTTTAGTTGTTTGAAAGCAGAATAAAGCTGGATGTAATATTCTGTTGCTTCTGCTGCCGATTCCAAGCTCTCGATCGTTAGCGTTCCCTCTAAAATTGAATTTGATTTTCCTTCTAATTGAAGTAAACTGCTTGTCACCAGAGGTTTAAAAACTTCGTCCAGTGTTTTTGTGACAATCGTTCGTTCCGGAGCTTTATATCCTTCTATCTGTTCTGCTTTTTTTCTGGCCGAAGCATCTAAAGCAAGGATTTTTTTCTCATCCAGAGGAACTTTTGCACGTTTTACTGCCAGTGGCGAATCTCCTTCAGATTCACCCCAAAAATTATAGTCTGCAACTATTGTCTTGAGAAGTTTTGATGCGATCGCTCCTGTTAGTTCTGTCATAAAAACCTTTGACTAATTTGAAACTATTTTAACAAATTAACTTAAGTTACGTCAATTTTTGGGAGCCAATATTTCTGGTAGAAGTTTAGAAAATACAGGAAGTCTTAAACTAGAGTTTGAACTTACACCCATGTAAATTATTTCGGCTTTTCGATCGCGATAAGTATTCTGTTTATTCCAAAATTCCTGCCGTTCAGCATCAGTAAATCCTGTACCAACTTTGGCAGTTACGATCGCTCCATTAACTGTGCCTTCAACAAATAATTTACCAAGTGATTTGGAATATTTACCAGAACCCTTAACAAAACCTTTAATTGTAAATTCAGATTTCTCGAAATTCTTGACTTTGAGTAAATTATTCGATCGCCCAAAACTATAAGCTATATTTGGGTGTCTAAGTACAGTTCCTTCACTAGAAGCGCCGGAATCTTTATTAAGTTGATTTTGGGCTTGAATGGCTACTGGATTATTGAGAATCTGAGCGTATGGAATCACAACTACTGCGGTTTGGCTAGGGATGGCTTGAGCGATCGCTTGAATCATCTCTTCTGTAGAAGTCCAAACCTTTGAATCTGAGTATAAAGCGAATACATGAAACTGAACCCGGTGTTTCTGATTAATATCGTAGTCTTTTCGATCGCGCACTATCCCTGAGATAATATCAAATTTTTCTCCAGGAATGTATAATTCACCATCAATTACTTGGTATCCAAGTGCAGCAATTTGTTGGCATACAAATTCTATATGTTCCAAACCTACATATTTAGTCTTTTGACTGCGACTTATTAAACCTTGACCAGCAATATACAATCCACGCACACCATCTAATTTCGGATTTGCCCACCAGGAATTAACACCATAATTTTTGGTGGGGCTGTAGGTGTTTGCTAATTGGAGATTAAACATAAATTCGTTTAGAATGAATTCACATAATTCTAGTTTATTTGACAAATTTTAGCAAATTTATTAAACTTACATAAGTAGGTATTTGCATCAAATTTAACAGCAAATTGGCTGACAAATTTGTAGATACCTAACTATCAAATTAAAAGGAAGAAAAATGGAACAAATTGTAGAACAAATTAAGCAAGCGATCGCTGGAGCAGTTGCCCTAATTAAATCGCAGAAGGACACGATCGCAGAGTTAAAGGGTAAACTAGCTGAAATTTCCGAAGAGTACGCTCAATTCCAACAAGATGAAGCTGCTGAAGACGCTGCCGCTGATGCAATGATGGAACAACTTGAGCAAATTGCTGAAAACCTATCTAATGTGGTTTCTGAGGCTCAAGGCTAATTTACAAGCCCAGGCATCAAGCTTGGGCTTAAGTTAAATTTCTATGAGTCTATTAAAGCAATAATCCACCACGCCAACTAAATCGCCAATAAACAAAATTTTATTATCTTTATTCATTAAATAATATTGAGATGTTGTTCCAACTCTAATAACGGAGCAACTAAAAATTGCTGCTAATTGTTGTGCTTCAAGAAGGCTGTAAGATTTCTTGCGAACGATCGCATAAATTTGCTTCCATCTAGCTAACCAGTTATCAAGTTTTTGGATTGAGTCATTCAAGCTTGATTGAAATACATAAACTTTTTCGTAATTGGCTAACCAATTGGTGAGTGCTTGAACAGAATTAGTTAGTTCTTTTTGAATATCCATAGTTATTGATTTATTGTAAAAAGGGGCATAATGCCCCTTAGTTTATTCTAACTCTTCAAGAAGTTTAGTCAACTTTTTCTTAAGATCAGATTTTCTGGCAAGTTTTCTGGGTCTGCCAGTTTCAGCAAAAGCTGTTTTATCAGTTAGCGTTAGCGGGTATCCACCATCTAGTAAAGCATTGAGCTTTTGAGTAACTGTTGATATTGAAATATCAAGTTCGATCGCAATCTCCTCAAAAGTCATTGGCCGATCGGCTATCAAGTCCAACATCTCCAATGTGTTCTGAATTCCCTTAGACAACATTGGTTTTAACCATTGTCGTTCCGATTCGTCTAAATCTTGGTATTTGGCAATTGCGATCGCCAAATCTTTCAGTTTTTCCCTGTAAGCGTCTTCCATTGTTTACTCCGAGTATCAAAAATATTAGCAAAAAGTTAAACCCCATTTCTGGGGCATGAACTTATTAGAACCAGCGAATGTGATTGAAAATTGCTACTTTTTCAACAACTTTCACTTTTTTAAACTTGTCTGGCTCGTCTGCGATCGGTTCAAACTTTTCAATTTCTTTCTCTGCCGATGCGCGAACGCTATGGGCGAATAACGGCTTTACGGACTCAGGCCACCGTTGAGCTAGTAACCAGGCAAACTTTGGACTGCCGCAAGGTAACAGAACTGCGCTATAGTTCAGTGCCAATACAATTAATTGATCTGCTGCTTCAACAAGCTTGCTATCATCATCTGGTGTGTTGGCCAAAAATTCCGCAAGTTCCGGTGCGATCATTTTCAACTCCACAATTTCAGCATTTTCAAAATTAGCCACAAGTTCAGTACGTTGAGCAGCGGTTAAGTTATGGATTAGCGTTTTGAGAATTCGCATTTGTTTTGTCTCCTGATTTTTGCTGATAATTCAATTTTAAAGGAGCATGGAAAGCCCCTTTTCTAGAATCCAATTCCAAAAAGCGTAAGCATTAAATCGCCAAAAACTTAAGCAGAGTTTCTTTATCAATATTGGCGATCGTTCGCTCATGAATACCTGGATTAAATTTATCCAGCATAATATCTGCCCAAATGAAATTGATGCCTGAAGATTTGGCGCACTCAAAATCTTCAGTTCGATCGCCTACCATCCAATTATTTTGTTTGTCATAAGCCCCATTCTTACTTATGACAATCATTATTATACCTGAATGTGGCTTTCTGAAATTGAATTCACACTCGTGAATTATTTTAGTGTCCTTCCTGTTAACCCAATAACATTTTCGTCCTTCAAAGTCTGGACAGAAATAGATTTCCTTCAGTTCTGGGAAAAGCTCTAAAGTAATTTGTTGTTCTTTGATGGCATCCTCAATTGTTTTATGTCCAGCCGCAACGCCACCTTGATTAGTGATGCCAATACATTGGTAGCCGCGATCGCTGAAATATTTTACCGCTTTTTCTGCGCCTGGTATTGGTTGTTGATCATCTGGATTATTGATAAATGTTGATCCAGATTTTGTTTGCCGCAGCGTTCCATCTAAGTCGAAAAAGAATATCATTTGTTTATCTCCGTTACACTTCGCGCATTTTCACCGATCGCTTGATTAAATAGCGATCGGTTTCATTTTATGTATCTACTGCCATTTTCCAGCAATAATCTTCACCACACCATTCTCCAAGCTTTGTGACTCAATTTCAAATCCTTGAGACTGAAGAACTGCTAGTATATTTTCCCGCGCATACCAAGGAAGTAATTGTTCCATGAAGTATTTTGCATCGCGCTTACTGCCGTCACGAGTGAGAAATTCAAATTCCCCTGATTCAGTCATCTTGAATCCAAAGTCATATCCACCTTGATAACTTTGTTGTCTCCGAATAACAAAATCTGCTATCTTGCTATTGCCGAACGGATCGTGAATAGCGCTATCCTGTTCTAAATATGCTCCAGATAAAATACCGTTAAGTTCAGAATCAATCATTTGTTGAAGGACTTTCTGAAGAACTATTGGATTCTTGAGGGTTGTCTGGATATGTGTTAGGTGACTCATGGGATTCAATTCCTTCAATAGTATTGTGATACCCGCAGTCGGGGCAGATTTTGAAATTACCAATTAATGAACGGCGATCGGCAATCGACCACCAAGCATCGCACCGATCGCAGCGATAGTGAAATAAACATTCAAGATGAACTATCATCTTTTGGCAAAATTGATGAAAGTGGACGACTAAAATAACGAAACCAGTCAATAATTTTAGAAGTGCATTCGGGACATTCATAAGTTCTGCCGGGTGGCAAATCATTACTACAATTAGGCATTTTGCATTGTTCTCGCGTCATCTTACTCTTCATAGTTATCTCCTGAAAAAATATTTGGATTGTAATCTGATGTACCAGCAATAGTTAATTGACGTTTGGGTAATTCCCAGCTTTTTTCTGGTGCAGGCTGATTGTTTAATCCAAATGCGATCGCTACTTCCTTAGTTGTAGGAGTAATGCAATAAACACTTGATGGGTTGTAAAATTGCGTCGCCGCAACTTCGCCAGCTTTATTAAAGGTATCAAGTCTGATGTAAGCCATTGAAGCGATCGTTTGCTCCTTAATATACCCGCCAAGCTTTCGATGACCCATAATTTCAATAATTACGAACCCTTCAAAATTTCCTTCTGACTTAGTGTTAGTTTCCATTGGTTTTTCCAGTGTATTTGTTTATTGGGCGACCACGGGTTTTACATTCAAAGTAGCTTCTGAATATTTTCTCTTCAGCTACCCATTGATTTAATTTGTTTCTGATTCCTCGTAGGGAGCTATCGGGGAAGTGTTGAGCTATTTCTGTTGCGCTTGCAGGTAATAAAGAAATAACTTCTTCAAATTCTATCTGTTTCATGGTAAGGACTTCAAATGATTTAGAAATTCAAGCAGTTGCTCGTCATTTAATTGGCTACGAGAGCGTTTACCATAAGTTTTGATTAAATGCTCTCTACCTTGTTGTACCGTCCAGCCCACTCTCTGCATTTCTGCATTTATGTGGTAAATGGTATTTGTAAACTCAATTTCTCTCATAGTTATGTGATGTCAGTTTGAATTTGAGTTGAAGTAATCTTCTTCCTGTTGGCCAATCGGGTAAGTTTCTTCATGGTATTTACCAGTATTTTGATTCTGCTGACAAATCCAAATCGCAGCAATTACCGAAGCCAGACTAAAAGCGCTTAAGATAAGTTTTCTGTTTGCCATTGACTTGACTCAAAACTATTTTGATTATAAGGCAAACAGATTCAGCTTATACTTGACTCCAAAGGGTTTCAGAGCCAGTGCAATCAACTAATTGATTATATTCAGGAAGAAGTTCTTGCGATCGCACCTCACCCATTGCTTTTTCGAGTCCTTTGGTAACAGCAGTACAGTTCGTTCCAGAAGCAATAACTTTTTCGGTTACATTGCCATTTTTATCGATCGTAAATTCAACTTTATAGTATTGCATCACTTCACCTTAAGCTAATTCTATTTTACATTAATTGCTGACATTAAACATTAATACTTGTAAAGTAATCACTAACAATAGCAATTACCTTACTTCAAAGATTAATGTTCGCTTGGAAGTATCAAAACCCCCCTTTCAAAGTAAAGCTGAATTTCAGGCAAAGGGAAATCAGTGTATGGAATTTGTTGACTAACTGCTGGTTTAACGCCTTTATTTGGCGTATCTTCCCAACAAGTCAAAACAGCCATATTTGGTGATTTAGGTTTGATGAATTCATGTCCATCACCAACAATTAGTATCCAACTTTGGAAGTCACCTAACATTGGATTTCTCGAAAGTTGAGGTTGATAAGAAGCGATCGCATCAATCAACCAAAAAGCACCTGCATTCTCAGCTAAAAATCTGATTCCGTCTGTGTATTGAACTCCAAAAAACGGATGCTTGTAGTAATATTCAGTTCCAGTGAATTAACTTAATTGTGATTTCAGTTCTTCTGCTGTCAACATTTTAGCTCAAATTAAACATCAATCTCAAAAAGCGATAGCATCATTCAGTCCATTCAGCTTTTTTGATTGAGTTTTCTGGGTATGAATTCAAGCAATTGTAAGTATCAAATCGAATTCGATACCACCAACGGCAATCATTGTGAGGAAAAACATCTAGCGGACGGTAATCAACTCCGTAAACTAAGCCAAACTTATTTTCAACTTCTACGCGATCGCCAAACCAGAATTTAGGCGATCGCTTACCTTCTGGCTTAATGCTTAAATTTAATTCAAGGGGGATTAAGATTAGTGGTGCTTTCATTTATTCCTCACTTTTTTATTTGATGGATTTTCAAGAAGCCAATCGTTAATAGCTGCAAGAAACCAAGCTGCAACAGATTGATTTTTGGAAAGAAATTTGGCTGCATAAGGCTGGCCGCTTGGGGATAAACACCATTTAATGAAATCGCCAATAAAAACACGCTGAAATCCATTTTCTTCTTTGTATACTGGCAATCCATTAGCAACCCAAGCACTGAAACTGAAAGCATTATTTTCGCTAAGTCCAAGTGCTTTTAGTAATTGTGATCGAGTCATCCAGCCATTGCTTGAATCATATCTGGATTGACCTAAACGTTCAAGTCTTGCTATCAATGCTGCCTTAGTTCGTTTAGGCCATTTTTTACTGGTTGCGATCGTATTATATTCACGTTCAAGGTTTGGTGCAGATGCCATCGAAATCAAAGTTTCATCCTCTTCTGTCGTCCATTGAGGACGACGGGAAGCACCTTCAGAAAAGAGGCGATTGCATGAACCACATCTAAATTTAGGTTTGCCTCGTGATACACCAGCTTTAGATAAAATTTGACTTTTGCAGTGGACAATTCATAGTGCCTCCATAAATTTTATTGCTGATTCAGAAAGCTCGAACCATTCACCCTGGCGTCGATATGGTTTAAATTTTTGGTGAAGTGTCGTTTCAACTGCGATCGCATCATGGCATTGAATCAATTTCACGACTGACAGCGGTTGACTATTCATTGTTTGAAGCTGACGAAGACGGCGATCGATATTAGTTGTCCGACCAATTTTGTACAGATTACTCTGACCTGCGCGAATCACATACACAATGCCATCACGGGCATTTTGCTTGGGTTGAGAGTCAAATTTACAATTGGTAATTTGATTGATGCGTTGTTGGTTCAAATGAATAGCGATCGCACCACTCAAAAGTTTCTCTGGATCTGTGGGGTGCGTCATTTGAATTAAATCAAGTTCCTTCAATAGTTCAAGAGAATGTTTCACATCTGAAGTTAAATGATTAACCAAATCGGAAAGCGATCGATAGCTGGTAAGAATTGGATTCTGCTGTTTATTGATTAGTTCTGCTAGCAAACAACAAGCTAAATGATCGCAGTAGATAACATCCACATCAACTCTTACCAAGTACTTGTACCAAGATTGAGGAATCATGAAATTAATAAACTCATCAATCTCCGCAAGCGAAAGCACTCAATCACAAATCTTTATTGTAATTACCTGCCTTAATTATTTTTTTTATGGCTGACTGTTCAAAAGCTATATTCATATTTTGAATAGCTGCTCCTAAACAGTAATAACCAAATTTTATTTCGGCACAAACCACCAAATATTGAAATTGATTCTTTTGGGGAGCCAACTTTTGACTTTCTTCAAAATGAGTATATGATTCATAAACTAATTTCTCAAGTTCTTTGAATCTTTTAAAAGCTGAATTTAGTTTATCCACAGCATTTGTCATTTCTTCGATCGCATTTGATTTTTCCATTTATTTCACCTCATTGATTGATGAATTAATTGTTCTCAAAATTAATTCTTGATAAAAAGCTTGAGCAACATTTAATAGTTTAATTTTCATTTAAATTTACCAATTTTAAAAAACAGTTAGGGATTGAATACTCTAAATATTGATTTTTGAACAAATGCAATCGAAGAAACTCATGAAGCACATTTTCTACGAATGTAGCTTGATATGGATTAATTTGATGTGTGATTCTGAGAAATTCGCTGCATTTACCTTGGCGTTGAAAATCAGGATACACTTCAATTGTAGCAATATCCAAAACTTGAATCAAATTACCAGCGTAGTAACGATGTGATTTCCTGAGATAGACTTGCATAAATTCATCAGTAAGCCATTGATTTCTGACTGAGGAGTCCAGAAAATCTTTAAGTTGGTTAAGCATTTGAACTCCTCAAATAGTTAATTAATGAAATCAATATCGTGCAAATAAACTGGAAAGACAGCTTTAGTTAAATCAAGTGGCTGCGGTTCAGTTTGCTGACGAATTTGCTCAATCCAATTGCGATGGACTTCAAATAATTCACAAAAGCAGTGGATGAACCAATCATAGTTGCGATCGCGCACATCGAGTCGGTCGTTTTCAATTTTCGACAATTCGCAAAAATCGAATTTAACTGCAAATCGATTTGCCATCAATTCAGCTAATTCCCGTTGGCTCAACCCCTGACTTTTTCTGGCAGAAACAACAATTCTGCCTAATGTAATTTTGCACATCTGATTCATAATTTGTTGAGAGTACTTTCGAGATGATTGGTTAGTAGCTTTGCTGTAATTGCAATACTTTCGTAAAAGCGTTCCAACCAATGCAAGTAGATAAATTGACTTAGATACCAGTTGAGACAGTGAATAAATTGAGCCAATGTAATTAAGATGTTGATGAGTAGGATTAGCATCTCAATTCTGGCGATCGAAAACAATATCTTAAGCATGATTTATGGTGGGAGCGACCCACCAATACGCTATTTAAATTCCCCAATTATCATTGCAATTCCAACAATCTAAATCGTCAAATTCCATTTCTTCGCCGCAAGCTAGACAGCAAGATTTAATAAAAACTGAACCTTCTTCGATTTCGACTTCTGATTGAATTGGAGCATCAGGAAGAACAATACCGATCGCTGAAGGAAGATGATTTTTGATGAATTCAATTTGCGAATCTTTATCTCCATCAATATCTGTGGAGATATTTACAACTAGCTCAAGTTTGAATTTAAAATCCATTGGTTTACCTCAAACATCAAAACCTAAAAGCGAAAGCATTAGTTATCTGACATCAGAAATACCAGGATGGGATTCTGATAATTCGTCAGAATTTGGATGAACCTGTAGCTCACTCTCGCTTACATACTTCTTTACCCCACTTTCAAATTGAATGAAATAAGATGCGCCATTGTGCTTACCAAAACATCGATCGACAACAAATGCTGTTTGGTTTTGGTAGATTACAACTTCGTATCCAAACTTCCAGATAGCCATTTTTACTTCAAAAAACATCAAAACTTGAAAGCGTAAGCGTTAGCTAACTTCAGCACCCCAGACTTGCCAATCTGGTCGTTGTTCACGAGCAAATAATTCAATTCGATTTGCCTCCGGCAGGCTGTCGCCAACGCCACCTAAGCAGTTACCCAATTTATTAGCGATCGTCCAGAATTCATCAGGTTTGCGTGAATGCTGACCCCGTGGTGCAAAGATTACGTTGGGAATATTGGTCAAACCATGACTTGTGAAACTGCCTGGATTGCCTTTGGTAGCAACTAGAAAGTGTTCTGTACAATTACGCCCGTAATGCCCGATACCTATATGAGGGTGCGGATTTTCCTCTGTGGATTTCTTAGTTGTCTTCACCCAAGTAAAAATTGACTTGTAGGCAAAACCCCATTTTTCCAGACATCGGAAACCTAGCGGCAAATGATTGTTTGTTACCCACAGTAATAAGTAGGCATCACTGGCAGTGATCGCACCAATTGGTAGATTCAGAATTGCCTCGTCACTCATATTTGGATATGGGCATCGTCCCCGATGAGTTACGTCAGTTTCACGCAGGTTGTATGACCAGGGGGGATCGGCGACTATCAACTTATAGTCACTGCCGTGAATTGGTGGCAGATCTGGAAGTAACTCGAGAGCAATCGATAATTTCAGTTGACCGATGCGATCGTTGGTTTTGTACTTTCCTTTAGTTTCCATCAGAGATTTCCACCCTCAAAACTTTTTGGGAATTTCCAATTGCATAACTTTCTCTGGTAGCGTGGTGTTGATGGAGTGGGAATTCCTCAAACCATTCTTTCAAAATTTCTTCTACACTTCGCCCATCAAGAGACTTGCTTGCGCGTATCGGCAGCAAATAGACTTGTGTTGAAGTTACAGTAATTCGTTTAAACTTCATCAGATGCTCCCAGTAAGCTTTTTACTCGTTCGTACTCGGCGTTGTCCAAGTCAGAGAAATCTAATTTGTATTTCCTCAAGAACAATGCTCCGTAGCGATCGCAAACCTCAATTGTTGGTTCTTGACAACCAGGGGAAATATACCAATTGCCAACAGGTTCAGGTGAAAGCATATTTTCGGGAATGTATGGACATCCATAATAAATGAACCCATCATTTACGAGCGCATTAGCGGTGCGATCGTTAATAAGCCAAACAGGTACTTGTTTCAAAATGAAGGCAGTAGCGAACTGCCCTTAACGCTTACTTGTTTAACAGAATGGTCAGTATTACTGCTGTAAATGCACCAGTAACAACACCAACGACAACGCTAACCTTGATGGCCTTTAGTGTTAGCCGCTGGTAATTACGATTAAGTTCTTTGGTTTGATATTGCCAAAATCTTTCCTGGTAATTTTCGATTAAAAAATCTTTATCCTGCATAATTACTGACTCCAGAAAACATCAACTTCTAAAAGCGCAAGCATTAGCTTTGAAAAGCCTGTTCAACTTTTTCATCTAATGCAAATGCCATGATAGCGATCGCTTCCCTATCCGCAGCTTCATTGTTTTGTCCTAACAGTGAATCAAGTTGAATGATATTAGAAAATAAATCTAATGCCATTTGTCTAGCATTGGAATTATTTTCTTTACATTCCGCCCAAATAATTGAAGCAAAAGCCCAATTATTTATGGTCTCTTTTGGCCCTGATTCAGTTTGAATGATTTCAAATTTTGAGAGCGGGTGAAATTGAGTCATAATGTTGGTGGGTAGCGAACCCACCAAAACGCTATTAGAGACTTTCTAGGATTGTATCAATTCGACAACAAGCATCATCAAAAGCATCATCTTCTGACGAAAACCCATCTACTTGATGTTTGCTTTGGAAGCAGTTTTCTATAGTAAAGCTGTAAGTTCCATCAGGTTGTGGAATTACAGTAATTGAGTAGCCGTAGTATTTAAGTTCAGACATGATAGAAACCTCAAAAGTCAGTTTCAAGTTGCGCTAGCATTATTCAAAAGTTTCGTCAAAACTTCGCTTTTGTTCACCATCAAGAACAATCTTAATGCTGGAACCGATCATCTTCAGTCTTAAAGGAATATTGTTGCCAACACCCAATTGGTTGTGGAGCCAGCCAACGCAGTATTGTTCATCGTTATCCTTTGAATAGTGGCAAGCCATTGCTTTGATTTTGATGTCGTTAATCCGAGACAAGTTACCGTCACTTTCAGCGATCGTATCTGATAATTTTTCGTGGAGGCTGCGATTGTAATTGGGGATATCAGAGCATTTAGCCTCTTTCTTCCAAGGACAAGTTTTGCATTGTTGTAGAGTAGTCATTTGTTGTTGGCGGTAGCGAACCGCCAATTATGCTATTTATTTACTCCAGCCTGCATTTAGATCAAAAGGCATTTTAAATAGGTTTGCAAGCTATTCAAGCCTAAATCCTTCAGATTCTTTTTCAGTTTCAAGTATCAAAGCTTTAATGCGATCGACTTCTGATTCAAGCATTGTGCGATCGCAATTTTCTGGCAATTCCTTAAAGAAAAGTTGACCTTCGCAAACAGCATCTAATCCAAGCTCCTGATAAGCTCCGCCAATAAGCCAATCACCTGCCGATTCTGCACAATTGCCCAAAAATAGAAATTGCTTTTCACAGTAACGGAATCCATGTTTTCGCAGGACACCCGCTACATATTGAGCCTTTGGTGATAAATTTGGTTGTTTCATTATGTTTGCTCCTCAAGAATCAACTTCTAAAAGCGCAAGCATCTGTTTGGATTCACTGCTATTGTCTTGAAAGGAAGCAGATTTAGCACCGCTCCGAACAGCCCAAGATTTGAGCAATTCAATTTGACGTTGAGCGATTCGAGACAAGGGAACACAAGAGGCGATCGCATCCAGTAAATCGCCCATCGTAAATTCTTCGTTGCGACTGAACCCGTTTTGCATGGCTTCATAAATAACTTGTTCAATCTCAGCGCCAGAGAAATCTTTAGAGCGATTAGCCAATAATTCAAAATCAAAATCAGTACGATTAGGACGTAATCGGCTGAGATGAACTTTAAAGATTTGCGATCGCTCTTGTTGATTGGGTAAATCCACCCAAAATAATTCATCAAGTCTGCCCTTCCGAATTAATTCAGCAGGCAACAAATCAACATTATTGGCAGTCGCAACCACAAACACGGGAGCGGTTTTCTCTTGCATCCAGGTCAACAATGTGGCAAAGACTCTGCGACTGGTTCCTGAATCTCCGTTGGATTGGTCATTGGAGAACGATTTTTCGATTTCATCTATGAAGAGGCAACACGGGCTAATAGCTTCAGCCAACTTAATTACTTGCCGTACCCGTGACTCGCTTTCACCCACAATGCCACCAAATAGCCGCCCAACATCAAGGCGCAACAGTGGTAGTTTCCATTCTTGTGCGATCGTTTTAGCGCTCAGAGATTTACCAGTTCCCTGAATCCCAGCCAACAAAACACCCTTTGGACTTGGTAAACCATAAGCCCGTGCAGCATCAGTAAATGAATGCGATCGAACTCTTACCCAAGCTTTCAAATTCTCCAAACCGCCAACTGCTTCAAGACCAGACTGAACGGGAATAAATTCGAGAATGCCCGTCTCCCGAATAGTTTGCCGCTTTTGGTCGATGACAGCATCGATGCTGGTTTCATCAACTTTTCCTGACTTGGCCAGACACTTCGCTAGCACCCGCGTCATACGGCAGCGAGTCAAACCCTGACAAGCTTTGAGCAGTTGTTCCCGATGTTCCGACGATACCTTTAATTTCTTGCCAACCAAGCGATCGACCAGTTCAGATATCTCCTCGATGCTGGGAAGCTCAAAGTCTACAACTGTCGTTTCTTCGCGGAGTTCAGCAGGTAGTCTGAGTTGGTCTGACAGGATGACTAAACAACGGCGATCGCGTGCCATCTCTCGTGCCAGATTTTTTATCTCCCTCACCAACGGCAATTGACCTGCGGTAATTTGACCATTTCCACCGGGCGCAATCAAACACCCTAAGTCTTTCATCACAAAAATTGTTGGCTGGTCTTTAGGAGATTTTGCAATCCTCAAAAGTGCATTCATTGGATTGCCTTTATCTGCACCTTCCTTGTCACTCCAACCTCTTGCAAAATCGTAAAAGTAGATTTGAGCTTTTCGATTTTGAGCAATAGTTAAAAATTCTTCTTCTACTGTTTCTTCCTCAGCGGCTACTACATAGAGAAGTGGAAACCGCGCAGCCAACATTAATTCGATTTCTGACTTGATTTCTGGCATAATTAACCTTGTCCCTGATCGATGCGATTCCCAATAGCAATTCCTGCGTTATGCTATTGGGAATATCAAAACATTATTTGCTACTTGCTACTGGTACTTTGCCGTTTTTTTTGGCAGTTGACTGGAATCCAGAAAGCTGAGATCTAAGTAGCTCAAGTTCCTGTTCAAGCGATCGATTCAATGCTTCCAAATCATCAACTTTTTGCTCAAGAACTGTATTGGTGAAAGAATCAGACTTTTGAGCCAATTGTGATTGTAATTCAGCTAATTCTTTGGCCAAACTTTCATTAGCTGCTTGCAAACCTTCCACATCTACATCAACCTCCAAAGCTGAAGTAGATTTCTGTTGTGCTTGTAAGCGTGTAATAGTTTCGTTAGCTTCTTTAAGCTGATTTTTTAATTGGTCTAATTGACTCTCCAAAACCTGCTTTTCACCAACTTGAGCCTGTAACTTTTGGACTTGTTCATGCTGGCTGGAAATCTCACGTTCGCGGGCTTCAAGCTGACCAGTTAATCGAGAAATTTCACCGCTGCGATCGCGTTCCTTAGCTTCAAAATCAGCCAATTCAGTCAACCGCTTTTCAGCCACAGCTAGTTTACCAACCAACTCATTACGCTCCTGATAAAGAGAATCCAACTGTTGGCGGAAATTATCTGAATCAGCCAACTGCTGTTTATTCAGATTCATGTATGCTTCACGCAGTTCATTGCGTTGGCGTTCATATTCACCCTTGTAGAAATTCAACTCAAGCTGCAACTGTGGAAAATCTTTCAGTTGACGTTGCATCAAGTCGTTTTCAGAAGCAAGTGTTTTCATGCGATCGCCTGCAACCGATGTATCAGCCTTTTGGTAAGCAAGCCGATATGTTGCGATCGCCATCTGCTTTGTTACCGTCAGATATTCTTCAGGAATATCAGTTTCCTCAAGTAATCCATCATCAGACGCTTCCAGAATTGCTGAAACTAAATCTTTCTCGTTCTTGCCTTGTTTCAGATTCGACAAATTCTCAGCACGCCATTCCTTGAGTAGTTGGCAAACAGTGTCTGCTGAACCACCAATACCATAGATGTGTTTCAGCGCTGCTTGAACCGATCGCGTTACTACACCTAATCTATTTTTCTGAAGTACAGCGCAAGCTAAATCAACCATTTGGCGGTTGATGCTGGTGTGTTGTTGATTAGAATCTATGTCAAATCCTTGTAAATCAAGCGTTGTAAATGTTGTTGGTAGTTTAGCCATCATTCACCTCTACAGATTTTCTAAACGATTAGCGATCGCACGAAGCAATGAAGCCAAATGATTTGGTGCTATGGAATCTATTGACTCAAGTAGTCTTTCAATCCCTGTTTTTGAAGCTGTGCCATTAAGATAATCAAGTAATTCCTGTAAGGTTTCTCCACGCAATTTAGCGATCGGAACCAAATTTTCTATGCGTGGTGATGATTCCTTTTGCTCCCAGGCTAGAATTGTTGGGTGAGAGACACCTAAATCTTCTGCTATCTCTCGGTAGCTTTTATCTCCTTTTAGCTCTATAATTAACCGAGAAAATTTTTCTTTGAAGTTCGGGCTTTTTGTATCAACAACTAAGGGATTGTTATGCTTATTTAGAGGTGGACGATACTTCGCAATAAACTGAGCTTCGATCGCCTCCAAATAACTGGCCTCAGTAATTGGCAACCAACTTATTCTGCAATCATTAAGTTCTTGATACTTTGGATGTCCAGCCCACCGAATCTTTAAATTTATAGTTGACCCAATATATTGAATCTGATCATCTGAGTCAATTACAAAATAAATGCAGGCTATTTCTGGTAATTTCTTTCTTTCACCCAATGGAATCGAATCTAATCCCATTGGATTTACTAGATCCTCAATCATGAACTAACCTTTTCGCTTTCCTATTTTAGGATAGCACGCTTTACGTAAATATGTAAATGCACCAACAAATAAATTTTTGTTAAGAGCCGAGACGATCCGCGATCGCACGCAGAACAATAGCAAGCTGCTCATGCGAAAGTCCAGCAATCTGGTTTAGCAAGCGCTCCAACGGATCGCGACGCTTTGCGCCGTTGAGATAGCTCAAGAATTCATCCAAGGTTTCGCCTCGCATCTGGGCAATAAGCTCAAGGCTTTCGCGCTTTGGTGTATTCTTGCAGGTTTCCCAGCCGATAATTGTTGGCCTACTCACACCAACAATTTTTGAAAATTCCTCTCGATCGCGATCGCCTCGCAAAACCTTGACAGCCTCAGCAAATCTTTTTCTGGCTTCTTCATCCATAGTTGCACCTACCCTTAACACCTTTTACTTCAACAAAACTTTACTAGACATGAATCCGTAAATACGTTACTATGTAAACGTAACTACGTATTCAAGAAGATGGACAAGCTGAAAAGAACGATTTGCCTATCAGATGAAGTTGATATGGAATTGAGATTGCGATCGGCTTCTTCCCGCAAGCCAGCTTCAACACTAATTGAAGAAGCTCTCAAGCAATTCTTCTTTAACAACAGTGTGCCTCCGACAATCCAATCAAAAACAAACAAAGATGTGGCCTAGAGGCTTAACACATACAGCAAACACTCGCCACAAAAGTCAGCAAAAACATTTACGTGGCCTAGAGGCTTAGCACAAATGAAAGAAAACCTGCCACTCAAACACAGAATTTCAGTAGAACGCTGCAACCTAAAATGGGCACAACAATTAGTAACCCAGCATCACTACCTACACAAGCCAGTCGATCGCCGTGCCATGCCATTCGCTTATTCAATCAACCTTGATGGGAAAGCGATCGGAACAATTATCATGGCAATTCCTCATTGGAACCGCCAGAAAAACTTGTTCACGACACAAGATAAATGGGTTAGTGGCGAAAAGCATCTACCTACAGCATGGCAAGTTCTCTGTATTTCCCGGCTATGGATCGATCCATCAGTTCAAAATCAGCAAAGTAATGGTCATGCTTCAAATATTGGGTCATGTGCGATCGCTAAAATGCTGCGGCGTGTTCAACGCGACTGGATCGAGCATCATCCACCAGTATTCCCAGAACTGCCCTATCACCTCAAATTAATTCTGGCTCATGCAGATTTGGGAGTCGGTCACGAAGGCATTGTTTACCAAGCTGCTAATTTCACCCGCTGGGGAATGACCCAAAAAACCCGCGCTAGAGAAACAAGTCGAGGCAGTGTCAGCGGCAGCCAAAAAATTTTATGGATTTACCGACTTTCCGAACCTTCGTGGAAATGGTCACCAAAAACTTTGCAGTTGGAGTTAGCTGTATGAGTTACGGATGGTGTCAGAGTTGCCGCGATCGGATCGGTAAAAAGCTTTTCCGCGAGTTAACAAATCGACGCTGCGCTGATTGCATAAAAAAATTTGGTGCAACTGTACTCCCACTCAAACCATCAAAACCAATAGTAAAAACAACTCCAGGTTGTAATAAACCTGCTAAAAAAGGTAGACCAATTCAAAAACTTTCTACAGATGAAGAAATTTTGCTGAATTGGTTGCGATCGAACTCAATTCAGACTTATTGGAAATCAAAAGCAGCAAATAGTCTTGGATGGCCGGTTGAAAAAGTTAGAAAAATATCTCGGAAACTGCGAAACAAAAAACTTTTCACATTTTCGAGAATTTCGCTATCAGAAACAATTCTAGATTTTCTGACAGAAAACAATCCCAAAACAGCTTATGAATTATCCAAAGAAATGCCAGCAGAATTTAATCCTTCATGGGTAAGAGAAATTCTTCATAAATTATCCAAAGAAGGAAAAGTTTTGCTCATTAAATCATCAAGTATAACCAAACCACACACTTACTTACTCAAAAAGGAAAATGAAACTGTTAGTAATTGATACCGAAACAACAGGAACCGACAAAATTGATAGCGTTTGCGAAATTGCTGCGACATTTTACCAGATTGGTGAAAATGAAAGAACAACAGGAGCGATCGCATCAATATCAACTCTAATGCCTGTCACCTACAACGATGCCGAATCAATCAATCAAATTCCTTTTGAGCTAACATTAGCATCCTCAACTTTATTGGATCGATCGCTAATGTTAATGAAGGAACTTTCAGAGATAACAGATTATGCGATCGCCTTCAATGCCGAATTTGATGCACCATTGGTAAACCAAATTTTAGGTGAACAAAAGTGGTTGTGTGCCATGAGAGATATTAATTGGGAGTATCCATCAGTTAATTCCTACGGTGGTTTTAAGCTAATTGATTTAGCTCTGTGGTTAGGAATTGGAGTTTCTACAGTTCATCGTGCAGGTGATGATGTTCGGCTTTTGGTTGAATGTTTTAATCGTAAAAAAGAAATCTTGCCAATGATGATTACAGATGCAATCGAACGCTCAAATTCTCCATTTGTTGAGCTAAAAGCTTTGGTGAATTATAACAACCGGGAATTAGCCAAACAAACTGGGTTCAGTTGGGATGGAAATCGAAAATCTTGGATCAAGAAAATCCGAGAATGCGATGTAGAAGCATTTACAAAAACCTTGGAATTTCAATATGAATTCCAAAATAATTGAATACGAAGAAAAATGCGGCAGCTTTATGAAATCATCTGGAGTCGCCAATTACTCGAAAAATGTTGGAACAAGAACAAAAATTATGACATCACAAAATCTGACTCTGATTGAAGGCATTGAAACCCAACTGACCTTGCTTGGGTATGGACTTGATGACGTAATACTTTTTAGAGCAATTAAAACTGGGAAGAATAGCCGCTGTCAAAAAATTAAATGTAAAGGAGATGAGTTGCCTTATGAAAAACTTCAGGAATTACAAAAATATGGTTACAACTTATACCTTGTGATTAACGGAGGAGATACTGACGCCGAAGTTAAATCTGGTCGGGCTATTTTTTATGAACATGACAATTTATCAAAGGATATTCAGCGTGAGCTTTGGCAACATCTGAATTTACCTGAACCAACATTTCAGGTAGATACTGGTGGTAAATCCATCCATAGTTACTGGGTATTCGATCGTTCTATCCCGATCGAACAGTGGAAAACGCTACAAGCTGATTTATTAGAATTCGCAGATGCCGATCGCTCAATTAAAAATCCATCCCGTGTGATGCGTTTGGCTGGGTCTGTGCATCAAGGAACCAAACAAGTTGCGGCGATCGTTTCAAAATCAGCAAAAACCTATAACTACGAACAATTGAAGGCAATTATTTCACCGATCGCACCGATCGCACTTGTCCCCACACCTACCCCAATCCCCACACCTACTCAAAAAATCCCACTCGAAAATTGTCTAACCAAACAACACCGGGATTTTCTAGGCGGAGTAGCAGAGGGAAATCGCAACAAGTCAGGTGCGGCGCTGGTGCGGGATTTAATCGGAACAGCAGCCAGACTTGAATATCTGGGAATTGAGTACGCTGGCAGTGCGCGAGGATTATTTGAGGAATTCGCAAATCGCTGCAATCCCCCACTCCCTGCCCACGAAGCTAAAACCATTTGGGATTACGCTCAAAAGAAAAATCCAACGGCGTGCCTAACTGATGATGCTATAGCCAATTGTGTAAAAGCTTGGAAATATACACAAAAGCAAGTTCCTGCTTTGGTTGCTTCATCTAGTTCGTCTGGTTCTGGCTCAAAATCCTTACCTGAAACTGAAAACAGTGGCGGATCTGATTTGGGGAATGGGGGTAGAAATGGATCGGGCAATTTGCCACCAAGCAATCAGCCAAATCCAGATGAGGTATTTAAGTTAGAGGTTTTGGCCTACTCCAATGAATCCGATCCATTCAAAAAGATGCGGATGAAAGGGCAAATTTGTGCCAATTACCGAATCTCAGCCAAGGAATTACAGGAATTAGTTGATTTCATCAAAGGGCGATCGACTGTACCAAAAGCTAAACGCTTTACTGGCGCTGAATTTATCCTTTTAGAAACTGAAGGTATTAAATGGCTTATACCCGGCATTGTTCCCGGTCGGGGCGTGACTATCCTGGGTGGAGCGCCGGGGGCTGGTAAGACAACGATCGCTTACGATATGGCAGCCAGCATTTTGTACCAGGAATCCTTTCTTGGTGAAGATATCGATCGACCGGGAAAAGTTCTGTTTGTTTCGTCAGATGAGCAACCATGCTTCGCGCAGGACAAATTTATCAACCGGGGATTTACGTTTAATGACCAGTGGCAATTTGTAACCGATTGGGACATTTCCCAAAAACAAGAATTTGAAGAATATTTAGATGATTTCCGCCCTCTATTTGTAATGATGGATAGTTTCGCAGCCATCCATCGGGACGAAAGTTTTGACGAAAACTCATCTCAGGCTAAAGCTAATATTTATTGGCTGGAAAGCATGGCCAATAAATATGGATGTGCCATCCTCTTAATTCACCACTGCAATAAAAACTCTGAGCAAAAAGGAGTAGCAAAGTTGCGTGGAAATACAGCGATCGCTGGAGCTTGCAGTGCTGTACTTCTTCTTGAAGGAGAAGGCAATGTCAAATCATTATCAGCAGTAAAAATGCGTGGTTCTGAGCTATTTAAATGGGATGTAAAACTCGATCCAGAAACTGGTCGTTATTCAGTTGTTCAAGGAAAGATAGATGATTCAGCAGCTAAAACTTTGTCCGAAAAAATCCTGCTGCTTTTCTCAACCAAATATCCAACTACCAGATTAGAAGTTTCAGAAATTCGAGAGGAAGTTGGCGGTCAAGCCGATGCACTTTATAAAGCACTCGATCGCCTCTGCAAACGTGGTCTATTAGTTAAGCGTCCATCAGAAAAGAATCGTCGGTTCAAAGTCTATGGATTGCCATTAATTCAATCAGAATCAACACCGGACACTATTCCAGAACACTCCCCCCCCCAATCGCCTGTCAACGACACCGATCCAACGTTTGAAAACCTTGCCCAGATTGAAATACAGACATTGGACACGATATTGGACACACATTCGACAACATTGGACACTAATTTAGAACCAAAAGCTGAAACACTTACCCAGACTGAGGTGCAGACATTAGACGGACACCTGAGCCTCAAGGGGGGGAGTGAGGTAGAAAATGTAGAAGCGAATGCAGAGTCAGAAGAAATTGCTGAAGAATATTTAAACCCAGAAATAATTGATAAAGAGGTTGATAATTTAGCAATGTACATTACACTTGCTTGCACTGAATCTGATAAGGAATTAGTTAAAGAAGCTCTGTTGCTTATTTGGGATTTAATTCAAAAATTCAAAAAAATGATGCCATCAAATGAAGTGGCTTCGTTCCGGGCGAAACTATGGAACAAACTTTCTGTTGAACAACAGAAACAGTTTAAATTAGCATTAGATGAGTCAAAATAATTTGCTTGGAAGTCACCAATACGGAACTTGCTACCAATGTGGAAATCCCATTGAAATTCCGGGAATCCAAATCTTTTATTGCAATTCATGTGGATGGGTTAAAACATTAGAATTCTAACTTCAGCAAAAATACGATGAAAAAAGAGAACGCTTTAGCAGCCGCAAATCTCCAAAAAGCTCAGCTTCTTCAAGAATGCGATCGACTACTGAACAAAATAGCGAACCATCGTTATTCCCTGAAACTTTTGATGAAGTGTAAAACGGCACTTCAAATCATTGCTGATTACAAACCTCTCAGAAACAGATAGCAAAATCTGCTATTGATTTTGGAGAGTAACAAACTCTGTTATTTTGCTATTCAGGAAATATGTTCGTAAACAAGAATCGAGCCAGTGAGATTTTATCAAAAAGTCCTCGGACTTTAGTAAGGTATCGCCAACAGGGAATTCTGATAGAGGGAATTCACTGCGCGTTTGTTGGGAACGAATGGCTATACAACGAGGAATTGATTTTGGACTTGATTAGCTGCAACATGAATCCGCAGCACCCCGACCATCAGAGAGCGATCGCTTACTATCAATCCCAGAAACTTGGAAATCAACTCAAGGGTCGTCGGAAAAAATATCAGGCAGTTTAGTTTTGTTAATTACACCAGCATAATGCTCAAACAAAGTTTGCACATCATGGCCAGTCATTTCCGCAACCTCTACCGGATTTACCTTTCGTTCAAGAGCATGAGAAATTAAAGTATGCCGAGTGGTATAAGGCTTGCGATAGGAAATCCCAAGTTCAGTAAGAATTGGTTTCCAAGCCCGATTACGAAAATTATGATCATCGATCGCACCGCCCTGTGGAGCCATAAAAACCAAGTCATCAGGGTTGAAATTAACTGGGCGACGGGTTAAAAGCAATTGTTGAAGGTGTAGGGTCAAATTAACGGTACGATCGCGCCCAGTCTTAGTTTCCTTGCGAATACCCCTGCTCAAACTTTCTCCAATCCAAACTTGTGAGCAATCGTCGCTGATGTGCTTCCACTGAAGAGCGATCGCTTCACCAGTTCTGCACCCAGTTCCAAAAAGAAAACTCACAAAATCAGTATAATGAGGTTGACATTCTTGAAAACCCTCAACAATTTTCAAAATTTCATCTTTAGTAAAAGGTTTGGGCTTTTGCTTGGGAGGAACTTTAACCTTAACTTCCAACCAAGGGTTTTCAGTAACTAGCTTCTGCTTAATTCCCCAATTCCAGCAAGCTCTGAGCAGGGCAATGCGTTCTCTCAAAGTAATTGCAGCAATTTTAGTTGCTAGTTTGTGGATAAACTTTTCAGCTTCCTTCTCACCAATACCGATCGCTGCCTTATTGCCAAAGTGATTTTGCAGTTTACCGAGAAGTCCTTTGTACTTGGCCAAGCTACGGTCGTAAATCTGACGCGATCGACGTTCCATGAATTTCTCAAACAGTTCAACTACAGAAATCTGATTTTGGCGTTCCGGTTTGTACTTGGCTAGGGTCGGGTCAAAGTTGCCAGTGGCCAAATCGCCTTCAATTGCCTTAGCCTTCCCCTCAGCCACAATGCGGTTTAGGGGGGTATCAGCCAGCCCACAGTAAAGATAATGCTGTTTACCTTGATAAGTCCAAACTAACCGAAGCACTCCTTTGAAACTTTGAACTGCTACAGTTCCTTTTCGATTTCGGTGGCCTGCCATGCCTAAACCCTTGAAATTCGGTATCTTTAATTTATCCTTTTAGATGGTTCAAGCTGACATAGCCTGTCATAGTCATCGATGCGACCCAGCTTGAGCAAAACCCTGATTAAAAGCTAAAACCCTTACGCGAAAAGGTTTTAACTCAATGGACGCAACTGGACTCGAACCAGTGACCCCTACGATGTCAACGTAGTACTCTAACCAACTGAGCTATGCGTCCTTTTCAGCTTCAACACTATAACACACATTTCTCTCGATTTGCAAATCTTCCGTATTCTTTTCCAACTGCCCAGTCCCACCCATAATTCCTGTGCAGCAGTTTGACACGCTCACCGCCACAGGGTAGCTTGGCAGTGAGTGTGCCAAAACATCACCAGACATCTCCAAAAATTCTTGTGGGGTAGGCATCCTGCCTGTCCTTTGAGATTCTTTGGGAGGAGATGTCTAATAGACATCTCCAAAAATTCTTGTGGGGTAGGCATCCTGCCTGTCCTTTGAGATTCTTTGGCAGGAGATGTCTAATAAATTACAATCCTGGCGTCGTTTGTGCAAACAAAGCGGTAAAATCTGTAGTCACCACAGTACCGGGCGCATCTTCCGGTTGAGAAATCAAGTCAAATGCTTTGTTGCGAGCATTTGGTGCCAACAAAGCTTGCACCACCACTTCTGCCACATCTGCACGCGGAATCGAAGTCGGAATTCCATTTGGTGGATTAACCAGCATGGTGTCATTTTTACCGACTAGAAGTTCTCGTTTGCCTCCCGCTTGGTCTAATAGACCCCCAGCGCGAACGATCGTATAATCAATACCAGAATCAATTAAATACTGTTCTGCCTGACGTTTCCAAATCAAGATGTTGCCATTGCCGATACTGTTAAGAGGATGCTTTTCATTAGTGCCGCCCATTGAACCGACCAAAACTATACGATCGATTCCAGAAGCTTTTGCAGCATCGATTTGATTAACCTGACCCTGATAATCGATTACTTGTGGCATTTCATCATCAGGAAAGGTAAACTCAGGACGCTGACCCGGTTGTGGGATTCCTTTCATCTGGGGAATAGCACTGGTGAGAATGACCAACGCAGAACAACCTTCTAGCGCTTTTATCAGAGTGTTTGAGTCGCGGATATCACCGTAGAAAAAGTTATCGCTTGTGCCGAATAATTGCCGAACTTTATCGCTGGAACGAGCAAATCCCCGCACGATAAACTGCTGGGGACGTTGCTGTAATTTCTGGAAAACGAGCGAACCTGTACGTCCTGTTGCACCAGTAACTAGAACTTGTATGGGCGTAGTCATTAAAATCGATTACCAGATAGGATTGCAGAAAACTATTATGGCATTGCTAGACCGTCGAATAGCACTCAAATAAGGTAATTTTCCATAAATTACCGAGGGCTGAAAAAAAACTATCCCACTCATCATTAAGCGGAATATTTTTTTACTCAAATTTCATCAACTGCAACTAAGCTACCTAACCGCATAGATATCATACTCCACTTCCGAACGCTCTAAAAAAGCTTGACCGATTCCTATACAATGTAAGCGATTAAGCCATTTGTAGTTTGGATGAACTGTATGATAGCGAGGAGCGATGCGTAATGGAAATTGCTGTGGTATTGCTTGGTTCAAAAACTTTTGGTAGCCATCTTCTCCTAAATCATATACTCCCAAATAATTTGTGTAGATTAATGCTCCATCATCGGTTTCAAAAGTAGCTCGTACATCAATTAAACCCACACCATCAGGGCGAATAGTTACCCAGTCCCCTCCCCCAGGAAGAACTTTTCCATTCATTTTTGGGCCTTTCACTAATCCCCCAACAAAGTAAGCATTAGCCCGAATTCCCTCTGGGACTGGCCCAATAAACTCAATCGGGTTTTTCAGAGTTATGGTGTAAGAAAAGAGATGTTCTAAGCTGTAATCAAACATATTTTCATACTCCTTGTAGAGTTGCAATCGATAGGTTTAATGGCCGATCGATCTCGTTTATATCGATGGCATTTGTGGATAGCTGGGACTAGATCCAGCCATATGAGCAATTAGAGTAGTTGAAATGTTAAATAATTAATTAAATGTTAATACTTTTTTAAACTTTCCTTTAACAAAAGTAACTATTATTTTAACATTTGATAGATAAAATCAAGCGTGCTAATCAATCCGGACTTAGGCAAGTGTTACACTTAGATGAACTTGTAGGAAGCGTCGGACGAAATTATGGATCGACAGAATGATAATTTCAGCATCTGACCCACCCTATTCTATGTGTCAGTTCTGTAAGTCCTATGGATGCCATCTGGAAACTAAGGTAGCGACGATGAGCCCCAAAATCATTTTGATTTCGATCGACGATGCCACAGCATCGGTATTTGGCTCATACCTCAACACTGGTGTGCTGGAAGCGCTCTTGGGATAACTATTTTGTGTGGTGTTTCTGAGTGAATTTGAGAAGTAAAAATGCTTGAAGCAATCTGTGTAGCTTGGTTATTACTGTTTTTGGGTGACTTCCTTTCTACCTTCTTTTACCACATACCCGAACACATTTTTGGTACTCTCCACGTAAAAACGCACCATTCCTGGAAAAAAAACTTTCGTCATTACGCTATCTTGACATTTAATCCTCTGGTTCTTTTAGATGGAATCTTGGGTGCTTTGCCTTACTTGATACTGGCAGTAGTACTGTGGCCTTTTTCTCCTATAGGTGTGATTGGCGGACTGCTTTTCGGTCAATTTCATGTTTGGTGGAGACATATAACTATCTTGGGAACAAAAACTCCCAAGTTCGTAACTATTTTGTGCCAATTAATCTTTATCACAACTCCTGAGAGGCATTGGATACACCATCAAAAAACTAACCAGGCTTACGGTGATATTTTTACCTTCTTTGAGGAACCTGCTAAACTTTGGTTGCGCTGGCTACGCCTGTTAAGGCTTTATTTGAAACAATCTCCGCTTGTAAACAAATATAGCCAGGAACTAGGGGCGAGAAACTAAGAGTTAGGGAGGGGCAAAGCATTTGGGCGATAATTTTTCGCTCTTGCCAAAAGAGTTATCGCTAAATGCTTTGTTTAGCGCGATCGCCATACACTTTTAATTTAACTTAACAAGTTACCAGTGTCAACATATAATAAAGAAAAGTTATTCAATTTGGGACTGGTAACGGATGAGTGGCAAAAAGACTTATCACCACGGGGATTTGCGACAGGCGTTAGTGGATGAAGCGATCGCACTGATTGCCGAAAAAGATGTCAGCAGCCTGTCGCTGCGAGAAGTGGCGCGTCGGATTGGGGTATCTCATGCGGCATCCTATCGTCACTTTGAGGACAAGGAGGCACTTTTAGCAGCTGTAGCGCAAGAAGGATTTATGGGATTGACAAAAGCGCTCAATACAGCGTTGGATGTGGCTGAATCCCATTCGTTGCGGCGGCTGGAAGCGATCGGTGTAAGGTACGTACAATATGCGATCGCACACCCATCCCATTATCGGGTGATGTTTGGTGCTGATCGGGGCAATCCAGACAAGTACCCATCCTTGGAGCAAGCAGGTAAGCAAGCGTTTGGAGTACTTGTGAATGCGATCGAGGCAGGACAAATTGCTGGTGCAATCCGTTCTGGAGAAACTCAACAGTTAGCGTGGGTTGCTTGGTCGTTGGTACATGGATTGGCAATGCTGCTGATGGATGGTCAACTTTCCCTATGTAATACTAAAGAGGTTGAAAGTCTTGCTACCTTCGTCACGGAAACTTTAGTTCGGGGATTGGCACTCCATCATTAAAATTAGCAGTGAGAAATTGACTTTTAATCCTACTTTTTTATTAAAACGTCGGGGTTTCCGGAAAGTAATATGAGGAAGCCCTCCCGATAATCTTCGATCGGCACGAGGGAGGAGATCTCTTAATAGAGCAACAATCGAAGATATGACCGACAAAAACTACAGCAATAAATTTTCGGTTCCGCTAGGTGAATGGGTTGCCTCAAACAAGCACAGATCGCACTTCGACAATGTTCAGTAGCTGGGTGCTACCGCTCAGGTGGCATCTGGTGCTACTTGTGGCAGGGTCTTTGCTCCCGGTAGTCTTGTTTGCGGTTGCCGTCGTCTACCGACTGTCAAACCAAGAGAAGGCAACATCAGAGCGTCGCGCACTTCTAGCGGCCCGTAATTTAGCAGAGACAGTAGAGCGCGAGATTGCTAGCACATCTCGGACGCTGCAAGCACTGGCGACATCGGAGCAACTTGACCGAGGGGATCTCAAGTCCTTTTACAATCAGGCTCTGCGGGTAGTGCAGACGCAACCAACCTGGTTAACTGCCATCCTCTTATCACCAAACGGTCGTCAGTTGGCGAACACCAAAAAACCTTTTGGTATGCCGTTGCCTTCTGCGATCGAGCGAGAAAGCCTGGGGCGCGTTGTCCTGACACGCCAGCCGACAGTGGGCAATCTCACCCCTGGAGAGCAGGGAAATCTCGCCTTTCCAGTCCGCGTTCCCGCGATCCGCAACGGCAATTTACGCTACATTCTCACTGCTGTGATTACCCCGAAAGCACTAGCGAGCGTCGTGGAAGAACAATCTCCTGTAGATGGAGAATGGACTCGTACAGTCGTTGACGCTCACGGGATCGTGGTGGCTCGCACTCGCAATCCCGATCGTTTTGTGGGAAAGCGGGGAACAGCATCTTTCCTCAAACGGATTCGGGAGTCAAGTGAGGGAGTGTACCGCGACACGACCCTGGAAGGAAAGCGGGTATATGTCGCCTATAGTCGGATAAATAATTTGGGGTGGACGGTTGCCGTCACTGTCCCGGTGGCAGTCATCCAAGGCCCCTCACAAAAAGCGATGTGGGTCGCGATCGGCTCTGGTTTGACATTGCTGCTCATCAGCGGTAGTGGTGCGATCGTACTGGCGCGGCAGATTTCTCGCAGCATTACCTTATCTGCCGCCGCCGCCGAAGCGTTGGCCAAAGGGGAACGCCCTCAGATCGCGCCCTCACCCATCAAAGAAATCGCTTTATTAGGTAAGTCCCTCGAATTTTCGGCTAATTTGCTTTTGCAACGGGAGCGGCAACTAGCAGAAAATCTAGCACAGGCGGAAGCAGCGCGAGAGGAAGCCGAGGCAGCCAACCGCATCAAGGACGAGTTTCTGGCTGTATTATCTCACGAGTTGCGAACGCCCCTCAACCCAATTCTCGGCTGGTCTAAATTACTTCGCAGTGGCAGATTAGATGCGGCAAAAACTGCTTACGCCCTAGAAACAATTGAGCGGAATGCCAAACTCCAAACTCAACTTATTGAGGATCTGTTGGATGTTTCCCGCATCCTACGAGGTAAATTAAACCTAAACATGGCTCCGGTAGATTTAGGTTGGACAATTAACGCGGCACTGGAGACGGTGCGTTTAGCCGCACAAGCCAAGTCGATTCAAATCCAGGTATCGCTCGATTCAACAACTGGAAAGGTTTTAGGAGATTCTGGACGTTTGCAACAAGTAGTTTGGAATTTAGTTTCTAATGCAGTCAAATTTACACCTGAGAAAGGGCGAGTGGAGGTGAGATTGCAGCAAGTTGAGGAAGATAAAAGCGATCGCAAAAATGCTTCGTCATCTTCTCTTTCTCTCCATTCCTACGCTCAAATTACTGTTAGCGATACTGGTAAAGGCATTTCTCCAGAATTTCTACCTCATGTGTTTGAGTATTTCCGTCAGGCAGATTCTTCCACCACGCGGATGTTTGGCGGATTGGGACTGGGGTTGGCAATAGTTCGTCATTTAGTTGAGTTACATGGTGGAACTGTTCGCGCAGATAGCCCTGGCGAAGGACAGGGTGCTACCTTCACAGTTGAGCTGCCCTTAATCGAAAACAGCGAATTGGCACAAGAGAAAAGTGAGCTATTGGACTACTCTTCATTGTCTATTGCCGATTGCCCACTTGCTAAGCTTCGAGTTTTGTTAGTCGATGATGAGGAAGATGCACGGGACGTAGTTGCGTTCATCCTGCGACAAGCAGGGGCGATCGTTATCACTGCTCAATCGGCGATCGAAGCTTTGGAAGTTTTCTCGCGATCGAGTGTAAATGTGGTGGTCAGCGATATTGGTATGGCAAAGATGGATGGCTATATGTTAATTCGGCAAATCCGAACTATGCCGCCAGAACAGGGGGGACAGGTGCCTGCGATCGCTCTGACGGCTTATGCAGGAGAAATTGACCAACAACAAGCGATCGCAGCTGGATTTCAGCGGCATATTCCCAAGCCTGTTGAGCCAGAAGAGTTGGTAAAGGCGATCGTCAATTTAAAGGGACTGGGGCTGCGGGGCTAGTAAGGTGGACAATGCCCACCCCAGTTATCTCAATTTTCAATAAAAAGAGGCAATCGAATGATGAATTGGGTGGCATTGTTCGCGCTTTGAACAGCGATCGTCCCACGCATTTGCTCAACTAGCTTTTTCACCAGTGCCAGTCCCAAGCCAGTGCCACTGTGTTTCCAAGGGTCTTTGTTAGGAATCCGGTAGAACTTATCAAAAACACGAGGCAGTTCTTCAGGAGCAATTTCGACACCCGTATTCACGATATTTAAATAGAAATGGTCGGCTTTTGTATAAGCAAAAATAGAGATCGTCTCACGGGGGGGGGTATATTTGCAGGCATTATTGAGTAGTTCGGTGACGATCCGGCTGAAGCTATGCAAGTCAACAGTCAGGATCGGAAAATCGGGAGCGATTTCAACTTGTAGTGTTTGCTGTTGGTTTCGGGCTCTAATTTCAAAACTTTCGATCGCATGAGGCAACCAGTCTCGCAAATCGATCGGAGTAGGTTGACTGGCGTAAACACCCGCTTCGATGTGCTGAAGACTGAGCAGATCTTCGATTAAGTTTAGTTCCCGCTCAGATTCTTCCTGCAAAACCTTGAGATAATCGATCGCTTTGTTATTTTGTTCTTTCAAATGAAAAATTTCCCGCACGAAAGTTTCTTCCTGATTAGTTAGCGTTATCAATAAGTTAGTGACCATTTGGATACTAGAGATTGGAGTACGCAGTTCGTGGGAGATAGTACTGAGAAAATCGTCTTTGAGTTGATTGAGTCGTTGGAGTTCCTTGACCTGAGCTTGAGCGGCTTCATACAATTGAGCTTGACGGAGAGCGATCGCACACTGGTTAGCAACTTGTTGCACTAAATTAATTTCCATCTCGCTAAAGCTAGAAGCGATCGCTTTGAACACCCAAAGATGGCCAATGATTCCAGCTTGTGGCAATTGCCCATCAACTATCGGACAGACGAAAATTGCTGAATGATGGGGAATGGGGCTAGCTTGCATCTGACAAAACGCAAAACAATATCCCTGCTGCAATTGACCGTATATCTCAGGTGCATCTTCGAGCTGGATTTGTTGTCCTTGAGTCGCGGGTAGCCCAGGTTGTACATACTGATAGTGAATTGTCGAGGTGAGGCGATCTGGACTGTAGAGAGCAGCATCGCAAGCTTTTGCTTCGATGGCGGTGGCTAACTCTTTGACTGCAATTTGCAGAATTTGATGGGAATCTAACGAGTCGCGTACTTTATCGGAAATACGTTTGAGAGTAGCTTCAAAGGCGAGGGATTGCTGTAATTGTAAAGTACGAATATGCACTTGCCGTTCCAAAGTGCTGTTAAAATTTTGGATTTCTTGATATAGTTCTGCCTGTTGAATACCGATCGCAATCTGCCCTGCCAGTTGGGAAAGCAAACTCACTTCCGAACGCAGCCACACTCTGGGGGCAGAGCAATGGTGAATAATTAGCAATCCCCACAGTTTTTCATTAGCCAGAATCGGTACAACTAACTTGGCCCGAACTGCCAATTGTTCGACAAATTCAACTAAACAAGGGGTAATATCGGCATTTTTGGCATAGATATCATTAATGATACAAATTCTGCCGTGTTTGTAAAGTTCGTGATAAGTGGAGGGAAATACTTCTGCTGGAAAATCCATTCCCAAAATAGCTGGAAAACCGGACAAAACGGCTTCGTCAACCACTTTTCCCGTGTGATTATCAAACAATTGATAAATTAAAACGCGCTCGGCTCGCAGCAACTGTTGAATGGCTGAAACCGTTGTACTGAAAACAACTTCTTTATCGAGAGATTGCCGAATTCGTTGAATAATCGTGCCCATTAATCGTTCTTGTTCTGCCTGAAATTGCAGCATTACTCCGGTTTGCTGTAGCTGTTGATTCTGCTCTAATAATTGCTGCTGCTGCTGCCGAATCGTGAGTTGATGTCCGATCCGAACCAGTACTTCCTCGGTTTGAAAGGGTTTGGTAATATAATCTGCTGCACCCGCCGCAAAGGCTTTGACCTTATCGCTGGCATCATTCAACGCACTCAAGAAAATCACGGGGATATCGCGAGTGGCAGGATTGGCTTTCAGAATCGAACAAACCTGATAGCCATCCATTTGTGGCATCCGGATATCGAGCAAGATCAGATCGGGAGTATTTGCCTGAATCGCAGCCAAGGCGACTTCTCCACTTATAGCTTGTCTCACCTTGTACATTTCATCCCGCAAAATGCTAGACAAGATTCGCAAATTGTCCGGCTGGTCATCCACGATCAGAATATTGATTTTGCTCTTTGTTTTTTTAGGAACTGCAATTGCAGACATAACGATACCCCCTTAACTTAATAATTCCCGATTCTGAGATAATTCTGCCAACTGCACAATGCGAAGAAACTCAAAGTTTTGTGCGCCAAATAAAACAATATCGGGCAGCAGCGATCGCGCTCCCATAATTAATGCTGGATTCGTGATAATTTCTAATTTCCAGTTCGCGCCATAGGCTGCGATCGACACAGTTTCTTTTAGTAATGAGGTTTCATTCCCCGCACTGACACCGTAAATTAATTTATTGTCCTGATAGGTTCCGATCCGATCGCCTTCCGGCGAGCGCAGAATGATGTCAAATAGTGTTGGAATTGGAAATACACCGACAATAAACCGATCGAAGCGATCTCTGACAAACAAAGGTATAACCCTTTCTCACCGTCTGTAACAACAATTTATAAATGGTTTTTTGAATGCGGGCAGAAGTGCATTGAGTGGTGAACCTCCAAGCCTTTTATTTGTTTCTTTCTAAACTTCAATAGATTTGTTCAAGGCATAGTTACACAAATCGGCAGAGCCAAACATCTGAGCTAATAGTATTTGTTGCTCTCCTGATGGGTATAGACGAACTTGTATGCCTTTCTATAACACTCGATATCACCTCCTGGATTTAGAGATCATATCACAATATACAATTTGAGATAAAGTCCCCTACGGAAATATTTGGGGATTCCTCATCGACCGCTTGCCCTTTCAAACCGCCCTTTTGAAGCGGTTAGAGATCGATCGGCCATTCCCCGTCTTATATCCCATCACTGATGGGGACTACTGAATTGACTGGCAGGCTGACGGCGAATTAGTTAATGTGCTTTTAATAATGCTTAAACTTATTGGCCTTTGTGATTGTTTTAAGGGGTATATTTTTTTTCACCAAAACTAACCAAAGTTCTGATAAATTTACATCATAGGAAGTAGAATCAACATAATGCTGTTCTTTCAAGACGAGCTTGTTTCCGTGGAACTAGCTCCTGGTATTGGCATCGGGTTTTCAGTTTCTCAAGGGTGGCTCCCACTGGTGGAGCGTCCGTTTTTGATTTTGGTAGGGCTGACTGGTGTTGGCAAAAGTACGGTCACTGCTGCGTTATCCCATGCAGGACTAGAGTTTAGCTTGCTCCCGAATCGGCGCACTTTAACCGATCGGTTTATTATTCCGACGATCGTCAAGATGGATGAAAAAGGGGGGAATCCCTCGTGTCGCTTATCGCGGCTCTACTATACCCGTCGATACAAACAGCTATTTCCGGCAGGAATGGTACATATTTTAAGCCAATTGCAGATCGATCCTTTGGAAATTCATTTCCCACTCATATTTGATGGATTGCGGGGTGAAAATGAGGTTACTTATGCAACAAAAATGCTTCCCCTAGCGCAATTTGTGTTTTTGGATGCTCCTGAATATGTGAGATTGCAACGCCTTTTAATTCGTAATGATTCTTTCGATCGCGTTGCCAAATCGAGTCAAGCAGGACATCATTCTGAAGTAAGCCAAAGTAGCAGTTTTGCAGATTTGGGAGTGCCAGAAGCCACAGCTTTCTTTTCAGATCGAGAAACAGCAGAAATTTTAGAGCGGGTACGTCAGGGAGTATACTCGGTATCTGCTGTGCGCGATCGCTTAAAGATTGTAGTTGAGGAACGACGAAGCTACGATCCATCTGCAACAAGAGTAGCACTAGAAAAATTAGCCCCCGATCGAACTCTGGTAATCGATACAACTCGTTATTCTCCCGAACTGATTGCGCGAAAAGTTATGCAGTTCCTTGACCCGGAAGCTTAAGCTTGGAAACGCACGATAATCGATGAGTTAACAATTGCGATCGCTCACATCTTCAAACACAATTCAAGCCGATTGCAATTAGATATTGTAGTGCAACCGCCCAAGGTATCCCTTTTAACCCAGGTTTTGCGAACTAAAATACTGGCGGTATAATTCGCAACTGAAACTACACTCATTGCCATCGAGTTGTACTAGCCCCATGCTATCTAACTTATAGGCGAGTATCGGTTCTAATTGTACTTTGCCTTGGGCGACGACCACTTGTTTGAGTGCTGCCAACAGTTCTGGATGCTCTTGCAAAATTGCCCACAGGCTCCGTAAGTGGTCTTTATAAATTCCACCTATTGTGGGAGCTTCTTGGAGCAGTCGGTCTAAGGTCAAATTTCCCTGAGCCATTTGATAGAGAGCGAGCCGCACTAAATAGGGATGTCCTCCCACCATTGCGAGGAGTCGATCGGCTTCTGGGCCATCTGTCCAATTCAGTCCGTGCAGTCGCGCCAAAGCGATTACTTGCGCTTTTGTAAAATCAGGTAATTCCAGTGGCAATCCTATATTAAAAGGTGATTGGGAAAGTTTTAAGGGAACATAAATTTCTGTGGAGTGTAGCACGATTAACCGCAGTTTTTTGAGGCTGTCAATCCGCTTGGATTCTTCGTACCAACTTCGCAGCAGGGGCAAAAATTCTTGAGCTATTTTAGGATACTCAAAAAGCGCATTCACTTCATTTAAAGCTAACACTAAAGGGCTGTCTGTTTCTTTGAGCAGATACGCTTGGAAATAGATAGTGCAGCTCACTTTGCTACCCATATCTTCATCCCAATAATCGTCTAATAAAGATTTTAGTTGTAGCTGTCGGCTGACGTTGGCGCAAAACCAACGCAGAAATTTATCCAGGTTCTCAAAAACAGCTTCTTCTGCTTGCTGAAAGTCCAAAGTGACGCTGCGGTAGCCAGTCGAAACGGCTCGCTCTAATATCCGCAGCATCAGGGAGCTTTTACCCATTTTTCTAGGGGCTTTGATCCGAATAATGCTTCCCGGTTTGACAATTTCTTGATAAGCAAGTTCTTCAATCGGTGGGCGCTCGATGTAAAATGGGGAAGCGATCGGCACTGGGCCACTGGGAAATTCCAAGGGTGTTGCCAGAGCTTGCTTGCAGCTGAATTCTGCGATTAACTGTTGCTCATCCGCTGACAGGGAGCGGGACTCTAGAGTTGAGCGGAAGTTGGCTTTGGTAATGGTTGTGTTAAAAATTCCTGACAGCAATTGCCACAAGGAGGACGCTGTGTTTCTCAGGTAATGCTCCCCATAGTGAGAGGCAGATGCTATCTTAGAATATGTTTCTCCTTGCCAGACTTCGCGGAGTACCATTTCCTGTACGGGATTTAATTCCTTTTGGAATTTAGCGCGGATTAATTCTATTACTTCGTCTATTGTCATAACGTACCATCGCCATATAAAATAAACTTATCTGACTCCTCGCTTGAATTGTAAATTGCAATTGTAAGCAGGTAATTTATGAATTATTAATTGTCAATTAATCTTACTGTGTTATTTATTTACCAAATTTCTCTTTTTCTGTAAATAGTCAATTTTTGGATGTATCAATTCAAAAGCCTATCGACTTAAGGCGGGACGCTCTTTATGTTATATTGGTGTCCTTTGTTTCAGCAAACATTCGTATTTTGAGTTTCGTCAGCACACGATAAATTATAAAGGGTAGGGTGACTGTCAATCGCTTCACCTTGATAAAATTTATTTTCATTCTTTTTTTGCTGTCAAAAAAATTGTCGCCGTACATTCAGCGAGTCCGGACAGTTTTCACAGAGCTATCCCTGCTGCCAAGATGGGCCCGATCATCCATCGGCGTGTCACCTTAAATGTCACATATCATAGGCTCGGACACTGTTAAAAATGTGACAATCTAGATTCAGTAAATCAATCTTTTTTAAGATAAACTTATTTAAATGTATTAAGCAAACAGAACTGTTGGGCTTGCTTTAGAAAAATCAGGGGGAAAAAGCGGAACATTTATTTACTTGAGAAGGTCTATATGCGATCGAAATTAAGAATTGTTACTTTTTTTACCAAAATTCTGCCAGCTTTATTTTTTCTGGAGCGCAGCAGCACTCCCAGAAAAATCAAAAAAATCTTTCTTTAGAGTGACGATCTCGCCAGGGTAAACTCCACAATGCAAATAAGCTAGCATTACAGTCGGCAAATGTATATTTATAACAGAGCGATCGTCTGCCTCCTGTCAAGGTACAATTAAACTGTATCTTAAGATATAGAAACTTTCGTCAAATTAAAATTTGAACAAACCTAGCTTTTTTAGGAAACCATCAATAATAAAGTAAATTTTTGCCAACCAGGGAGGATAATTTATCGTGACAGAAAATCTCCATCAATTTTTTTCAGGGCAATTTTTTTCAGGGTACTTTATTCCGCACGGACACTGCTACTTATGGAAGCCTGGATTGGTGGGATTGCATATAGTTTCAGATTCTCTGATTGCCTTAGCTTACTTTTTAATTCCAATCGAACTAATTTACATAATAAAAAAGCGGAAAGACGTGCCGTTTGATTGGATTTTCTTTTTGTTCGGTTCTTTCATTATCTGCTGCGGCATCACCCACATTATGGAAATTTGGACGCTGTGGCATCCCGATTATTGGTGGTCGGGTTTTCTGAAAGCAATGACAGCTGGTGTTTCCATAACTACAGCAGCTGTAATGATAGAACTGATCCCGAAAATTATAGCTATACCCAATCCGGCGCAACTGACAGCAGCAAATGCGGCTTTACAAAACGAAATTGCCGAACGCAAACAAATTCAAAATGCACTCAGCCAACTAACAATTGAGTTAGAAAAGCGGGTGCGCGAAAGAACCGCAGCATTAGAGCGAGCAAATGAACTTTTGCAACAGGAAAATTGCGATCGCTCCTTGGCAGAAGCGGCTTTGCGACAATCGGAAGCCAAACTTCGCAGCCAAGCGCAAGAGTTAGAAAAAACCCTAGAAGAACTTAAATGCACCCAAATTCAACTCGTGCAAACCGAAAAAATGTCTTCTTTGGGGCAAATGGTAGCCGGAGTAGCTCACGAAATTAACAATCCCATCAACTTTATTTATGCCAATATTGCTCCGACGAGTGAATATATTCGAGATATTTTAGAAACAGTTAAACTTTATCAAAAGCATTATCCTCAGCCAGTGGGCGAGATTCAGCAAAAAATTAACGCGAGCGAACTAGATTTTATAGTAGAAGACTTGGTGAAAATTTTAGCGTCTATTAAAGTGGGAGCAGAGCGAATCAAAAAAATTGTCAATTCTTTGCGCTGCTTTTCCCGCCTAGACGAAGCGGAAATGAAACGAGTAAATATCCATGATGGGATTGACAGCACTTTAATGATTTTGCAACATCGTTTGAAAGAACAGCCCCACCGTCCGGCGATCCAAACGATAAAAGAGTATGGGGATTTGCCGCCGCTCGAATGTTATGCAGGGCAGCTAAATCAAGTGTTTATGAATATTCTGAGTAATGCGATCGATGCGATCGAAGAGCGGGAAAAATACAACGTTACCAGGGTGCAAGGTTACCACCCTAAAATACACATTCGCACCGTTTTAGTCGAACATAAATGGGTGGAAATTCACATTGCCGATAACGGCATGGGTATGAGTCCGGAAGTGATGGCTAAAATCTACGATCCGTTCTATACTACCAAACCCATAGGTTACGGAACCGGACTGGGTTTGGCGATTTCTTATCAGATTATCAAAAAACACCAAGGTTTCTTGCAATGTTACTCTGAGTTCGGGAAAGGCACCGAGTTTGTGATTAAAATTCCTCTCAAGTCAAAAGTAAGATCGGAAATAAGCTGTTTTGAAAAAGTGTTAGTAAGTGAAGGAGTCCCAGTTTAAGTTTGTCAAGTATTTTTTTATGGACATAATTCCTGGCAGTTACGACCCGATTTTAGTAACCCTCTCATTTACGATCGCAGCGATCGCCTCCTACACAGCACTAGATTTAGCGGGGCGAGTGACGCCTGCATCATCGCCGCGATCGCGACTGGCTTGGATACTGGGTGGCGCGATCGCAATGGGAACGGGGATATGGTCGATGCACTTCATCGCCATGTTAGCCTTCCAGCTACCTATCCCAGTCAACTACGACGTGCCGCTAACCTTCCTTTCTTGGTTGGATGGAATTGTGGCATCGGGATTGGCATTGCTGTTATTCAGCCGCCCCGAACTGAATCTATCGGTGCTGCTGGGGGGTAGCACGGCGATGGGACTGGCGATCGCCTCAATGCACTACCTGGGTATGGCAGGGCTGAGAGTGCCGGTGGCGATACACTACCGCCCCCACCTCGTCGCCCTGTCAGTGGCGGTGGCGATCGGCGCATCCAGTACTGCCTTGTGGTTGGCTTTTCAATTTCGCAATGCAAGTAAACCTAACCCCGCAACCTTCTTGCCTACGAGAGAAGGAGAAACATTCCCGTCTACCGTTCTAGGGAAGGTAGGCTGGGGGTCGAGGTCGATCCCGTTGCTGAAACTATCCAGCGCCTTCGTCATGGGTATTGCCATCAGCGGAATGCACTACACCGGAATGTGGGCGACTTGCTTTTTACAAATGCCGGATTGGGAAGAAATCCCAATCGAAAGATCTGATAATTCTTGGTTAGCAATTCAGATTGGAGTTGGCACCCTGATCGTCTTAGTTGGAACGTTAGTCACCTCACTGTTCGATCGCCGATATACAGCTCAATTAGTTAGGCAAGTAGCATTGCAAGAAAGCGAAAAACGCTTTCGATCGCTGATCGAGACTATGCCAGTAGGAGTGCTGCTGCTGGATGGGGATGGCCAAATTATTTTAATTAACGAAGTGGGGAGAGAATTGCTGGGTATTTGCCCATGCGAAATCCCGGTAAAAAGTGCTTTTGACCTCAATTGGCAGCTACTCGATGAAAAAGGTAATGTCGTTTGCCAACAGAGCCATCCTTTAAAGCAAGCGATCGTGCAGCGTCAGCCCGTGCATAACCTCGTCATCGGCGCATTTCGTCCTGCCAAACAAGATACGCTTTGGTTGCTGCTGAATGTCGATCCGCAATTGAGCGATGATGGCAACATCGAGCGCGTGGTTTGTACATTTAGCAATATTAGCGATCGCAAGTTAGCAGAAGAAGCCTTGCAACAGAGCAAGCATTTTATTGAGCGGATTACCCAGGCTTCTCCAAATGTTTTATATATTTACGATCTAATCGAGCGCCGCACTGTTTATAGCAATCGCCAAATTGCTACCTTGCTCGGCTATACCCCAGCACAAGTTCCAGAAATGGGAGGGGCGTTTTTCCGCAGTATTATTCATCCTGAAGATTTACCAAAAATGGCCGCGCATTTCCAACAATATGAAACGGCGACGGATGGCGATATTTTCCAGTTGGAATATCGGGTGAGAGATACCAAAGGAGAATGGCGGTATATTCTCACGAGAGAGAGCGTATTCGCCAGAAACCCTGATGGTAAGGTGAAACAGGCGATCGGCTCGGCGACTGACATTACCGATCGCAAGCAAGCGGAAATTGCCCTGGAGCAACAACTGAAAAGGGAGCGCCTAGTCAGTGCGATCCAAGAGCGGATTCGTTCCTCTCTCAACTTGGAGGAAGTGCTGACAACGGCAGTCGAAGAAGTGCGGCAGTTTTTGTCAACAGATCGGACAATTATTTATCAATTTTATCCCGATTGGGGTGGCTCGGTCGTTGTCGAGTCGGTGGGGGAAGGGTGGACGCCGATGAAGGGCATCGATATTGAAGATAATTGCTTCCGGGAAAACTACGCTATTCTTTATCAGCAAGGTCGCATTCGGGCGATCGAAAATATTTACGCAGGTGATTTAAGCGAGTGCCACGTTAATTTACTCTCGCAATTTGCGGTAAAAGCTAACTTGGTAGTTCCCATTTCGTATAATGAAAAGTTATGGGGATTGCTGGTTGTCCATCACTGTAGCAGCCCTCGTCAGTGGCTCGCTTCGGAAATAGAATCTCTCAAACAAATTTCCGTGCAACTGGCGATCGCGATTCAGCAATCTACCCTATTTGAACAAGCCAAAACTGAAATTGCAGAGCGCAGAAAAGCAGAAGTAGCTGTCAGAGAAAGTGCGGAACGGGAAAAAGCGATCGCCCAAGTAATTCAAAGAATGCGGCAAACCTTGGATATGGAAACCATATTTACCGCTACTACCCAAGAATTGCGGCAGGTAATCAAGTGCGATCGCGTCCTAGTTTATTGTTTCCAACCCGACTGGAGCGGCGAATTGGTCGCCGAGTCAGTTGGGCCGGGATGGATGTCCGTAATGCAGTCACAAGCTAGTAACCCCAGCTTGACAGCCGTTTCTACAGAACACGATCGCTGCGTTGTGAAATCATTTGAAAGCGGAAATAGTGTCATATTTCAAGATACTTATCTGCAAGAAACTAAAGGTGGCCTTTACAGTAAAGGGAGAAACTACCTAGCTGTAGAAGACATTTACAACGCTGGATTTAACGATTGTTATATTAACTTATTAGAGCAATTTCAAGCCAAAGCATACATCATAGTTCCCATCTTTTCCGGCAAAAAACTTTGGGGATTGCTGGCAATTTATCAAAACTCTGGCCATCGCCACTGGCAAGAAGCAGAAATTAAAATCGCCATTCAAATTGGCAATCAGTTAGGAGTTGCATTGCAGCAAGCCGAATTACTAGAGCGAACTAAAAAGCAATCGGAAGCGTTACAAAAAGCAGCATTGGCAGCAGATACAGCCAACCGTGCCAAAAGCGAATTTCTAGCTTCGATGAGCCACGAACTGCGTACCCCTCTCAATGCTATTCTCGGCTTTTCCCAAATGATAGCTGGCGATGCTTCCCTCAAAACCGAGCAACAAGAATATCTGGGAATTATCAATCGCGCTGGCGAACACCTGCTGTCCCTAATTAATGACATTCTCGAAATGTCCAAAATAGAGGCAGGTCGCACCACTTTAAATGAAAGCAGCTTTGATTTAATTGGTTTGCTGGATAGCGTTGAAGATATGTTTCGATTAAAAGCTAAATCTAACGGATTGCAGCTAATTTTCGAGAGAGTTACAGACCTACCTCAATTTATCAAAACAGATGAAGGAAAATTGCGCCAAGTTTTGATTAACATCCTGGGGAACGCCATCAAGTTTACAGAAAAAGGTAGGGTAACGGTGCGCGTGAGAGTTGATGGTTCATCGCCATCAACAACGAACGACGAACGATCGAGAATGAAGGATGCTCGACTTTATTTTGAAATAGAAGACACCGGTTCCGGCATTTGTCCGACTGAGATGAACAAGTTATTTGAAGCCTTTGGGCAAACAGAAACAGGTATAAAATCAGGACAAGGAACCGGATTGGGTTTGCCGATTAGCCGAAAATTCGTGCAATTGATGGGCGGAGATATTAGAGTCAGTAGCAAATTGGGGTTAGGAAGTATATTTACATTCGATATCAAAATCAGCTTTGCCGATCGTACTGAGATTAAAACGGATCGCAGTAACTACAAAGTAATTGGTTTAGCGCCTAACCAAGTAGAATATCGCATTTTAGTCGTAGACGATCGCCCGGAAAGCCGCCTTTTGTTAGCCAGATTATTCACCTCGATCGGCTTTCAAGTCCAAGAAGCCGAAAATGGGCTAGAGGCGATCTCCCTGTGGGAAAGTTGGGAACCGCACCTAATTTTGATGGATATGAGAATGCCGATCGTCAATGGCTATCAAGCTACCAAACACATTAAAAGCTCTTTGCGAGGTCAAGAAACTGCGATCGTTGCCTTGAGTGCCAGCGCCTTTGAAGAAGACCAAAAAATGGCCTTCGATTCCGGTTGTGACGATTTTCTGAGCAAGCCATTTCAACAAGAGGAATTGCTAGGAAAAATTAGGAAACATTTAGGTGTCCAATATATCTGTGCGGAATCATCCGCAGACGCGAGCAAACTAGCTGCCGATCGAGATGATTCGGTAACCACTTTTCAGTTAACATCTGAAAGTTTCAAGAAAATTCCAACTGAGTTGGTCGCACAAATACAGCAAGCCGCAGTTCAATGCAGCGATGATATAATTTTGAATTTAGTTAAGCAAATTCCGCCAGAAAATGCTTCCATAGCGCAGGCTCTTACAGACTTAGCGAGCAACTACGAATTCGAGATTATTCAAGAATTGACAAAACTAGGGGTTAAATAGGAAAGTCAAAAGTCAAAAGTTAAAAGTCAAAAATTTTCCTCTTCCCTAGCCACTAGATAATCAGATCTTATTTAACTGTAAGTTGTGTTGGGCAAGGGCGATAAATTGAGTATGGCAACCAATAATTAAATTGCCGTGCCTAACGCACCATCCCCCAAATTCGTAACACAAATCAACATTTTACCCCATCAATCGGAAAGAGCCGAAAAAGCCACCCAAGTTGTCAGATTAATCGCAACTTGAGTGGCTTTACTCAACTATTCAGAGATTACTTTGTCGCTCGAATCGGCTTACTTAGCTTCAGATGGTTCTGTTTCTACATTAGCAGCAGTTTCAGTCTCAGCTAAATTCACCTTCACTACGCGATTTTTAGCTGCTGCTGTCTTAGGCAGAGTTAGCATCAGAATACCGTTGCTAAAATTAGCTTCCACCTTATCGTTTTCTACCGTCACAGGCAAAGCAACTACGCGCTCAAATTTACCGTAACGGAACTCAGAACGGAAGAAACCATTATTTTCCGATTGATTTTCGTAGCGGTGTTCCCCACGAAGAACAACAGCATCGCGAGTAACGCTGACATCCAAATCTTTAGCTTCAATACCAGGCAGTTCAGCTTTTAAGGTCAAATTGTCGCCGTTGTCTTGCAACTCAACTGCTGGTGTCCAAATGCTGTTTTGGGATGGAGAAAATCCAATCATTTCGTCAAATATTTTATCCAATTGACTGTGGATAGTAGAAATTTCAATGTAAGGATTCCATCTAAGAAGAGCCATAACTCTATTTCCTCGCTTTTGTTTGAGATTTGCTGTAGCTTTTGTTCAAGCACATCTTTATGATGCCTAAGATAATCAGTGATGGCGATGAGGAAAACCGAAAAATAAATAGAAGTAAACCGTATTTTTTAGGAAATTTATGATTGGGCAATCAGTCAAGGTAATGGGAGTGAAGAAAACCCTACATACCAAGTAGTAACAACCGCACATAATGGTATAATTCTGGAGAAACCCAATGTTACTTTTTGTGGTGATAGAAACTTATGTAATCGTAGGGCGGGTTAGGCACGGGCGCTCTAAAAGTCAAAAGTCCTCTACCCTCTTGCGTCTGATTAAATGAGAGTCGATCGCAAACAATCCTTGGCTTTATTTTTGGTAATTTTTATGACGCAAAATCAATCAAACACATCCTCTTCCAAAAGTTTACCTGTCTCCTATACAGACGTAGAAGCTGCTGCCAAAAGATTAGCAGGTATAGCTCATCGCACTCCCGTTATCACTTCAACTACGGTTAACGAACTAACAGGCTGTCAGGTATTTTTTAAATGCGAAAATTTTCAACGCACGGGTTCGTTTAAATTTCGAGGAGCCTATAACGCACTGGTACAATTGTCGGAGGAACAAAAGCGGCAGGGTGTTTTAACATATTCTTCCGGCAATCACGCACAAGCAGTAGCTCTGGCTGGCAAACTACTCGCAATTCCCGCTACTATTGTAATGCCGGAGAATGCTCCAGATGTGAAAATTGCGGCCACTCGCGGTTATGGTGCGGAAGTTATTCTTTACAATCCTAACGAAACCACAAGGGAAGAACTGGGTAAAAGGATAGCAAGCGATCGCAATTTAACCCTGATTCCTCCTTACGACCATCCTCATGTAGTCGCGGGACAAGGTACAGCAGCGCTGGAACTAATTTCAGAAGTGGGTCAGTTGGATTTACTCTTAGTTTGTTGTGGCGGTGGAGGTTTGCTTTCCGGTTCTGCGATCGCTACCAAGATGCGATCGCCAAACTGTCGCGTCATTGGCGTAGAACCAGAAAAAGCTGATGATGCCACTCGTTCTTTCCACACCAAAGTATTGCATAAAGTTCGCAATCCCGATACGATCGCCGACGGTGTTCGCACCCCTTGTCTTGGTGAGATTACCTTTCCATTAGTGTTGCATTATGTTGATGACATGGTAACTGTATCTGAAGCAGCAATTATTCGCACCATGTTTTTCTTGTGGGAACGTTTAAAGATTGTTGTCGAACCTACAGGTGCGCTAGCTGCTGCTGCTTTATTAGAAGGTGCAGTTACGGCATCTGATGCCAAAATCGGGGTAATTATTACTGGTGGCAATGTTTCCCTCACTCATTTGCCCTTGCTATATAATAAAATGAGTAAATTTAACGGTGAGTAACGAAGTGAGCAACGAATTAGAAAATCAGATAATCTCAAATATTGACGATTTAAAAAGTCAACCAGAGGGGGAAAGCATTATCAAGCTTTCCGATCGCGAGTCTATCCATTATGATGGCAGACATTACGATCTAATCTACGATAATTTTTACCCATTCTCTAACTTAGCCAAGATAGACATTCCTTTTTGGACTGACATGGTTAGTCAGTATGGCGAACCTGTCTTAGAACTATGTTGCGGTACGGGGAGAATCGCTTTTCCGTTAGCGGCAAAAGGTTTGCAAGTAACGGGAATTGATATTTCGGACTCTATGCTGGGGGAAGCTAGAAAGAAATCTGACCGAGTAGAATGGATAAAAGCTGATGTCCGCGATTTCGATTTGGGCAAGCAGTTTTCGTTAATTATATTTTCCTTAAACTCAATCTACCATCTCTTAAGGATAGAAGATTTGGAATCCTGTTTTAATTGCGTGAAAAAACATTTAAAACCAGACGGAAAATTTATTATAGATATGCTTAATTATTATACGAAACAGACTATAGAGGCGATGTGGTCTCCATTGCCCACCCTATATTCTGTATATCCCGATCCAGATGGAAGAGGAACAATGGTGGTAACTGTTGTTAACGAGTTGGATGTGAGCGCACAAATCGCCAAGAGTAAGTTATTTTTCCGATTAATAGAACAGAAAAAGGAATTTGTGGAAGAAACAAAACTGCGGCTTTATCACCCGAACGAGATGGGGAACTTGCTTAAGTACAATGGATTTACAGTAGAAACTAAGTTGGGAGGTTACGATAAGGCAGCTTTCACATCAGGATCGCCAAATTATATAGCAATCTGTAAATTAGGGCAGTGAGGATAATTAACATCCAGGTAATTTATGGAATCGATCGCATTAGTAGCAAACGACCTGTGGAAATTTTACGGCACTCGCCCAGTCGTGCAAAACGTCAATTTTACGCTTAACCCAGGAGAAATTCTCGGAGTTTTAGGGCCGAATGGAGCTGGAAAAACCACAACGGTGGGGATGCTTTACGGAGGGGTGATTCCCAGTCGAGGATTTGTGCAGTTGGGAGACTGGCAAGTACACCTTCAGGGTCGGCAAGCTCGCTATTTCATGGGAATTGTAACTCAAGAAGATAATTTAGATCCGGAATTCACAGTTAAAGAGAATTTGATTCACTTTGCCCATCATTATCGCATCACGGGTAAAGCGGCGCGGCATCAGGTCGGAGAATTACTCGATCGACTGGGATTGCAAGATTATGCAAATTATAAAATTGATGAACTTTCTGGAGGATGGAAGCGGCGAGTAGTTTTAGCGCGTGCGATAATTAATAAACCTCATGTAGTGTTTTTAGACGAACCGACTACGGGGTTAGACCCAGATGCAAGGCAAGAATTTTGGAAATTGGTGAGTCAATTGAAACAAAATGGCTGTGCAGTTTTATTGACTACTCATTATATGGACGAAGCGCAACGATTGTGCGATCGTCTCCTGCTGCTTCAGGAAGGTCAAGTAATTGATTCTGGCACTCCCACCGAACTAATTTCGCGCATAGTAGGTCAAGAAATTGTCGAAATTGAAGGCGTTGCCGAATCAATCCTGCAACAACTTGCAAAACAAACAGGAACTTGGTGTCGTCCTTTCAGTAGCGGATATTTGTTGACCTTACCGCCTGAAAATCCCAATCTGTTGTGGGAGGAACTCGTCGCCAAACAGCCAACCTCGCTCACGCGGCGACGAGCTAATTTAGAAGATGTCTTTTTACGCCTAACTGGTAGGTCTTTAAATGAAGTTTAAATCGAGCATCACACTTTGGGGAATCTATTCAGTTTGGCATCGCCACGCTAAAGTTTATCAAAAGACTTGGCTGGTTAACTGTCTTCCTCCTATGTTAGAACCGATCGTTTACTTGCTAGCTTTTGGTTATGGCTTAACGCCGCTACTGGGAGACGTTACTTATGCGGGTAAAACTGTCGATTACATGACGTTTATTGCACCGGGAATGATTGCGATCGGAGTGATTTTCCAGTCCTATTCTGAAGGAGCTTTCGGCAGCTTTGTTCGTTTGAATTTCCAAAAAACTTGGCAAGCGTTGCTAACAGCACCGCTGACTTTTGCAGAAGTGTTCTGCGGCGACTGGCTTTGGGCGGCGACTCGCGGCGCAATTACCGGAGTTGTGACGGGTATCGTAGAAGTTTTATTGGGGTTTTTCTCTGGCTGGAATTTGTTATTATCTTTACCGTTAATTTGCCTGGGCAGTCTGCTCTTTGCGGCGATGGGACTGCTCACAGCTGGTGTCATGCGAACGATCGATCACATAAACGTGCCAATTTACTTATTAATTGTACCAATGTACACTATCTGCGGCACCTTTTTTCCCCGCGAAACTCTACCACCTTTATTGAGTAAAGTGGCTAGTTTTCTTCCTCTTTCTCCGTTGGTAGATTTGTTGCGTTGGGAGTTAGCAATCCCGCAGTATTGGTTAATACAATTGCTATGGATGGTGCTGTTAACTGGAGTTTTTACGTGGATGGCTTGGAGGCAGATTTATCCTCAGCTATTCCGCTAGAGAACCTTAATAGTAAATATTACTGGTGGCAATATTTCGATCGCTCATTTGCCGACCAAAGGAGAACAGAATGTCTGAGAACCAAATTGAAAGCATTTACAACTTTTTCAAAGTGTCGGCAAAAGTGGCAACGGCGGGACAGCCGACCGAAGCGCAGTTAGGTGTTATTAAAGATGCTGGATATCAAGTTATAGTGAATTTAGCCTTAGCCGAATCACCCAAAGCCTTGCCAAACGAGCAAGCACTTGTTGAAAATTTGGGAATGGAATACGTACACATCCCAGTAGTTTGGGAAAATCCTACTGTTGAGGATATCAGTCAATTTTTTAGCGTCATGCAAGCGAATGCGAACAAATCGGTGTTTGTTCACTGCGCTGCCAATATGAGAGTTTCATCTTTTATCTATTTATACAGATTGCTTCATGAAGGGGTAGATGAAGAAACTGCCAAAAATGATTTACATAGAATTTGGGTTCCCAATCAGAAATGGCAGGCATTTATTGAGCAGGTAATCGATCGATATCAGCGGTGAAAGTTTGAGCGATCGCACAAATTTTCAGTCTGCTGACAGTACCTCAGAGATCTTCGTCTTCAGCCTTTGGGCCATCACATCCACGTTAGGAGCGAAATTCATGGTAATGTGATTTCCAGGTATTACGTGAATCTCCAGTCCCCCAGCAGCCAAATCTTTCCAGCCGAGTTCGGGATTTTCCGGGTTAAAGGCATCGCGATCGCACGCACGGAAAAAGATAATTTGGCCAGAATAAACTTGGGGGATATATTTTTTCATCGCCTTCATATTGAGTTTGAAAACCTGATAAAAGCGGCGAAGTTCGGCAACGCCAAAATCAGCAGGCATTTTCAGATCGGACTTACCTTTTTCCAAAAAGTAAAGCAGTCTTTCTTCATCGTTCATCTGTGCGAGTTTGTTTGCTGAAATCGAAATATCCGCACCAACGCCGAGTGCATAAGCCATCGTTTTGAGGTCATCATCTTCTAAATTTTCTGATGGTAATCGATCGGGGCTAGGAGTATCGATTAAGGTAAGCATTGCTACTTTTTGACCTAGTTTTTGTAGTTGCTGTGCCATCTCGAAAGCTACAGTTCCGCCAAAAGAAGAACCGCCCAAAAAATACGGCCCTTCAGGTTGAACGACGCGCAATGCTTCGATATATTGAGCCGCCATTTCTTCAACTGTAGTCAGAGGTTCTGCTTTTCCATCTACTCCTTGCGCCTGGAATCCATAAACAGGTAAATCCGGCAGATAACGTGCTAATTCCCGATAAATATAGACGTGACCGCCAATGGGATGCACTAAGAAGATAGGTTTTTTAGTGTTGCTGCCAGTTTGAATTTCCACCAGTGTGGAATTAGATGTTGTTGGCGATGTTGCCTGTGCGATTAATTTAGCTAAATCGGCAATAGTCGGTGCATCGATCAGGCTATGGGCTGACAATTTTGTATTAGTAGCTTCGCTAATCTTGGCAATTAAATGAATTGCTAGGAGAGAATCTCCTCCCAATTCAAAGAAGTCGTCGTAGATGCCAATTTTGTCGATCCCTAGAGATTGTTGCCAGATTTCAGCAATAGTTTGCTCAATGCGATCGCGAGGTGTTACATAAGCGGTATTCAGTTGCGGTCGCGAGTTTAGCAGTTTGGATTGTTTTGTTTCCTTTTGAGATTGCAAGTGCTGTAATTCTTTAGAAGCTTTGTACTGTTGGAATCGAATTATAAAATCTTGGGTCGATACCATAATTTGAGGCAATGTAGTTCCTAGAATGCGCTTAAATGCCTCGATTCCTTCTTGGGGAAATATGCCTTGTTTGAAACTTGCTTCGCGCCACTTTTTGAGTTGTTCTGATGTGGCTGAATTGGCTGCTTGTCCTACTTCTTGCCAGCCATCCCAGTTAACTGAAATGGTGAAGCGATCGCATTTAGTAGTATTGTAATGTGCGAAGGCATCGAGAAAAGCATTAGCACCGCAATGGTCTACTAAACCAAGTCCAGCTATAAATGAATTCAGAGACGAACAAAGGATCAGGAAATCCAGGTTAAAATCCTTGAGCAAAGCGTCAATTACCAAAGTTCCCTTTACTTTTGGCGCTAAAAGATTGGCTAAATTTTCTTTGGTTTTTAGTTGAATCATGCCTCCGGGCGAAATTCCAGCCGCGTGGATAACTCCGTTAATTGTGCCAAAGCGATCGCACGCATTAGCTATTACTTGTTGCATTTGTTCTAAGTTAGCCACATCTGCGCTGGCTACGAGAACTTCTGCACCCAAGGATTCTATTTGTTGCAATTTCCGAATCTTGCAACTGATGCTATCTTTCTCTTCGTGAGAGGCTAGCCATTGTTGCCATTCATGTTTGGCGGGAAAGTGCGATCGAGCGATTAAAACTAATTTAGCTTGCACTTTTTCTGCCAGATATTCCGCCAGCACCAATCCAATCCCACCCAATCCACCTGTAATTAAATAAACTCCCCCTTCTCTCAAATTTAATTTTTCTTCACTATCCAATTGTACCGATTCAAAAGTTTGTACCCAGCGATGATTTCCCCGATAGGCAATAACTAAATCGGATGATTTTGCAGTTATTTCCGCGAACAGATAATCGGCAATTTTCTCTCTTTGTCTATTTCCTGCTTCCGGAAGTACAACATCAATGCTGCGACAGCTTATGTTTAAGTATTCTTGCGGAATAACTTTACATGGCCCCAAAATAGTTGCTTTCTGCGGACAAAGTATCTCATCGCCAGTTACCTCCTGCATATTATTCGAGATAACCGCGATTTCAATTTCCTCGCTAAAATCCTGTTTTCCAAGTGCTTGCGCTAGAAATAGCAAACTGTAGAAACCTAAATTTTGAGATGCTTCCAGAGATGCGATTTCTAATTCATTGTTTGGCGTGACACTCCATAAATGAACGATCTTTTGTGGAGTTTTATTCACTTTCCGAACTTCTTTCAGCAAAGCTTCATAATCATCGCGTTGTTGAGGGTTAATTGTATATACAATATCGCTGTGAGAGATGAACTCATTACCCGCTTTGACAACAATAACATCCTGGTTTTCTTGTTCCAGCTTCTTCACCAGTTTTTCACCAAAACCGCACTCATCAACAAACAATAACCAACTTTGTCGATTAATTAGCTTATCGGGTTTTGGAGGTAGAGATCGTTGCCAAGAAGGAGTATAAAACCACTCAGCAATCTTCGCCTTTTTCCCAAAAGCAACTTCTGCTTTTTCTACAGCATTTTCTCGATAAACTGTAAATGCTGAAGGTGCGGCTATATCTGCCGATGCAGAAGCTTTAGCCAACAAAATATGGTGTCCTAAAACGTCGGTTTCAGGGAAAACCGCGATGTCAACAAATCCATGATTTCGTAATGCTTCAATCCACTGTTTTTTAGATAAAAATGGATTACCTTGAGTGCGTTCTCCATCGGACAACGGTTTCATCATTAAACCATCGGTGATGTTGTAATCCATTTGAGCTTGCGTTACTTCCCAAATTAATAACAAACCGTCGGGGGCCAACAAAGAGCGGATATGAGCTAAACTTTCCTCTATATTGCGGGTGACGTGCAACACCTGAGCGGCTATTATTACATCAAAGCTGTGCGCCTCATAACCTTGCTTTTCTGGAGGTTGTTCGATATCTAATAGGCGATATTGAACATGAGGATAATCGCTAAACTTTTGCTTGGCTTTGTCTAAGAAAAAACGAGCAACATCAGTGAAAATGTAGTTAGTTTGCTGCGGTGGTAAGACAGGCAATAACTCGGTTGTAGTGAGTCCCATTCCCGCGCCAATTTCCAGAATTCGCAGATTTACTTGCGGTGATAACGACTTCACCAATTGCTGCAAGCTTGTTCGTAGGATATTGTTGTGATAAGGAAGCAGAGGTAAAGCTCGACCTATACTTTCCGCTACATCATAGAAGCTTTCAGAAAATATTAACTGTAGCGGATCTTCTTTGCCAACAAGTATCGGGACAAGCTTTTGCCGATAGGTTTGGATAACTTCTGCCCATTCAGGCGTGTCTGCCCATTTTGCTTTTAGTTCTTCTTCAAGAGCATTGATTGAATCTGGAGAAATTGTGACAAGATTGGTAAATTTTTCTCCATCTTCCTGTAACTGCCTTTCTTCTACCAAAGTCTTCAACCATACAGATATTAATTGCTTGTGACGCGGCAGAATTGGGAATCGATCGCACAACTCTTCTAGAGAATACTTTTCGTTTGGATTGCTAAATGCGCCCAATTCTCTCAAGGCAAGGTTCATATAAGCAATACACAAACGATCCAAACACTCTTTCTTTCTTAGATAGGTTGGATTGTCAAATTTCGATATTTCCGCAAGTGCTTGTATCTTTGCTGCTTCTAATATTGATGTCCATTCAGGTACAGAGTTATTGTTTTTATCACCTACTATTTTTGGCGGTTCAATCCAATATCGTTGACGCTCAAACGGATAAGTTGGCAAAGGTACGCGATCGCGTTTTTCTTGACTGTAAAATCCCGACCAATCTATTTGTATTCCCGATAGCCAAAGTTTGCCTACTGTGTTTAATAAAAAGGTAACATCAGATTGTCGATCTTGGGGATGTCTTAAAGAAGAAACTACAATGCGATCGCTAACTTTATCTAAATGCTGTTTGGCGAGGGTAGTAAGCGTTTTGCCGGGGCCAATTTCTAACAGCACCCAATCCGATTCTTGCCATAATGTTTGCAATCCCGAACTAAAAAGCACTGTTTGGCGCAAATGTCTAGCCCAATAATGCGGATTTGTTGCCTCTTCTGCGGCGATCCAAGTGCCAGTGACGTTGGAAATGTAGGGAATTTGTGGTGCTTTCAAGTTTACTTTCTTCACCTGTTCTGTAAATACCTCTAAAATGGGTTCCATCATTTGAGAATGGAACGCATGAGAAGTATGTAGGCGACGACATTCCACGCCTTTTTCTAACAGTTTTTGTTGCAGTGCTTCGATCGCATCTGTCGCACCGGAAACAACGCACAGAGACGGCGCGTTAATCGCAGCAAGCTCAAGTTCGTTGTCCAGCAGAGGTTGCACTTGCTGTGCGGTCAGCGGTACTGCCAGCATCGACCCAGGTAGCATTTGCTGCATCAATTTTCCCCGTACAGCTACTAGCGATAGTGCTTCTTCTAGGGAGAAAACACCTGCGAGACAAGCGGCGACATATTCGCCGATGCTGTGACCGATCGCACCTTGCGGATGCACACCCCACGACATCCATAATTTAGCTAAGGCGTATTCGATCGCAAACAAAGCTGGTTGTGCGATCGCAGTTTGCTGCAATAGACCCCTCCAAAAATTCTTGTGGGATAGGCATCCTGCCTGTCTCTGAGATTCTTTTCTGGAGATGTCTAATTGTTCTGCTTGTTCCTCGCTTGCATACAGCACATCGCGCAAATCCAATCCCAGATATGGGATGAGAAATTCCGCACAAAAATCGATTTCTTCTCTAAATATCGGTTCTAGTTGGTAGAGTTCCGCCGCCATGTTTGCATATTGCGAACCTTGACCGGAAAACATGAACGCGACAGGTCGATTTTTAACTTCTCCAAAATTAGTAAAAACTCGTTTGGCATCGAGTTGAGAAAGTGCCGTAACAGCATCTTCTCGGTCTTGGCAAACTAATATCCGTCGATGATTGAAAGCTTTTCGACCAATGCCAAGCGTGTAAGCTGCATCAGCAAGGTTAATTTCAGGATAATTATTTAAATGTTCAACTAAATTAGCAGTTGCGGTATCGATCGCAGATTCAGTTTTAGCAGATAAAACTAGCAATTGCCAAGGTCTAGAATCTCCCGATGGTTCGAGAATAGGCGCTTCTTCTAAAACCACATGAGCGTTAGTTCCACCAATACCAAAAGAACTTACACCAGCACGGCGGGGAGTGCCATTTCTCTGCCATTCGGAAAGTTTGGCATTAACGAAAAACGGACTATTGGCGAAATCAATCCGAGGATTGGGTTTTTCAAAGTGCAAACTCGGTGGCAATAATTTGTGTTTGAGTGCTTGCACTGTTTTGATTAAACCAGTCACGCCAGCAGCGGTATCCAAATGTCCGATATTTGTTTTTGCAGAACCAATTGCACAAAATCCTTTCTTCTCAGTATTGGCGCGGAAAGCTTGCGTTAATGCCGCAATTTCGATCGGATCTCCCAAAGGAGTACCAGTTCCGTGCGCTTCAATATAATTAATAGTTTCCGGATCGACTTCTGCCATCGCCAAAGCTTGTGCGATCGCCTCAGCTTGACCGTCTATACTAGGAGCAGTATAGCCAACTTTCAAACAACCATCGTTATTAATTGCAAAACCTCTGATAACTGCATGGATGCTATCGCCGTCTGCGATCGCATCTTCCAATCTCTTTAAGACAACAATTCCCACACCGTTGCCATTCACAGTTCCCTGCGCTTTCGCATCAAAAGCTCTACAATGTCCGTCGGGAGAAAGAATCATTCCTTCTTGATGCAAATAACCTATTTTTGATGGTACGCTGATGGAAACGCCACCCGCCAATGCGATATCGCATTGGTAATTTAACAAACTTTGGCAAGCCAAACAAGTAGCAACTAAGGAAGTAGAACAAGCTGTTTGAATATTGACACTTGGCCCCTTCAAATTTAACTTGTAAGAAACTCGCGTAGGCAAGAAATCTTTATCGTTTGAAATCAACAACTGATAAGCGCCAACCGAATGGATAACTTCGGGATTTGAATAAAGATTGTTTAACAAATAGCCGCTCATTCCGACGCCAGCATAGACGCCGATCGAACCTTGGTAAGTTTCCGGATTGTAACCAGCATTTTCCAGTGCTGACCAAGCACTCTCTAAAAATAAACGATGTTGCGGATCGGTGATTGCTGCTTCTCTCGGATTAATACCAAAAAATCCCGCATCAAATAATTCGATCTCTTCCAGAACGCCTTTCGCTTTCACGTAATGGGGATTTTTCAGCAAAGCATAGTCGATACCAGAAGCTTGCAATTCTTCGTCAGAAAAGAAAGAAATCGATTCCACGCCGTCGCGCAGGTTTTGCCAAAATTCATCGACATTTTTGGCACCGGGGAAACGACCAGCCATACCGATAATGGCTATAGCTTGTTGCAGTTCATCCATTGTTATTTATCCTTACCTGTAGGCGTTGCTTTTGGCGATCGATCGCTTCTTTTTGCTGCTTGGCCCTGTTGATACTTTGTTGTAAAGGTGAGCCATTGAATCCATTCATTTGGTCAGCTTTGGTATGACTAGGTTCTGGACTTAAATACTTAGCCAAAGCTCCAATCGTCGGATATTTAAATAGTTCTACCAACGATAGCTCTTTGTGCAATACCTCTTGTAATTTGTTATGAACTTGAGCCATGCGTAATGAATGACCGCCTAAATCGAAAAAGTTGTCATTCATACCCACTTTGTCAGTTTGCAGAACTGCTTGCCAAACTTTAGCAATGGTTTGTTCGATCTCAGTTTGGGGAGGTACGTAATTTGCTGACAAATCCGAGCGAAGATGTTCTGGTGCGGGTAGCGATTTGCGATCGACTTTGCCATTAGGTGTCAGCGGCAATTCGTTCAGAAACACAAAGCTGGAAGGAACCATATAGTCAGGCAGCTTTTGTTTTAAGAAGCTGCGTAAGCTCTCAACGGCTGTGCGTTGCAAAACTTTCAAGAAACCTTGAGTTTCCAGAAGATAGTCTAGACTCTTCTTTAAAATGGCTTGTTCTGAAGGGTTAAGTTCAAACTGAATGCCAGCTTGTTTTCCCTTTTGCCATGCAACTTTTCCCCACAGCCATATTGCCTCATGAGAACCTGGGAGTGTGAAGTGCAAGCGCAATCGCTTACCTGCAACAATATCTGATATTCCTACCAAACAAACGCCGCCGATCGAAATATCTTCGGTCTGTAATTTTACCGCTGTATTTCCATCAAATTCGATCGAACATTCCCTTTGATAAGGCACGCGATCGGGCATCAGTTTAGAAACTACATAAGCTATCAAACGCTTGTCGCCAGGGATATCTTCCCTAGCAATTACCGCCGCTTGTTCTATGTCGGGATGCTGTTTCAGAAGTGCTTCGATTTCTAACGTTTCGATGCGGAATCCGCGAATTTTTACTTGGTTATCTATCCGACCGAGATATTCAATATTGCCATCAGGGAGATAGCGAGCAAAGTCTCCAGTCTTGTAGAGTTTTGAGTTAAACTCAGAATTATCGAGAAATGGATTGGCAATAAATTTTTTGGCAGTTAAATCGGGGCGGTTGAGATAACCTCTTGCTAAACCAACACCACCGATATATATTTCTCCTGGAACGCCGATCGGAACTGGTTGCAAATGAGTATCTAAGATGTAAACTTGGCTATTAGCGATCGCACGACCGATCGAAAGCTTTTTGTCAAAAGGAGTGCATTCAGCAACAGTTGCACAAACGGTAGTTTCTGTCGGCCCATAAGCGTTAAAGAAACGACGACCTTTCGCCCAACGAGCTACGATCTCTGGAGAGCAACTTTCTCCAGCAACCACAATCGATCTTAATACCGGAAGTTCTTCTGATGGCAAAACTGCTAATGCTGACGGCGGAAGGGTAACTATAGTAATTTCTTTCTCTCGCAACAACCTCAGCAAAGCTTGTCCCGGCATTAAGGATTCCCGCGTTCCCATCACCAGCGTTGCGCCCGATCCTAAAGCCATGACTATTTCCCAAATGGAAGCATCAAAGCTTGGCGAAGCAAACTGGAGGATGCGGCTATTCGATCGCACATCGAACAAATCGATCTGTGCAGTAACTAGATTGCACAAACCCAGATGTTCTATCAGTACCCCTTTAGGTTTGCCTGTAGATCCAGAAGTATAAATAACGTAAGCGAGATGATTCGGTGTCAGTTCCAGCGAAGGATTTTCCTCACTCTGTAATGCAACTTCTTGCCAGTCTTTATCCAAACAGAAAACACGCGCCTTGTGTTTGGGAAGAGTTGCTAATAAACTTGCTTGAGTTAGCAACACCGAAACGCCAGCATCTTCTAACATAAATGCCAAGCGCTCTTGGGGATATGCCGGATCTAACGGAACGTAAGCACCACCAGCTTTCAAAATTCCCAAAATTCCGATTATCATTTCCACCGATCGATCTACGCAAATTCCTACGAGTTCCTCTGCTTTCACACCAAAACTTATTAGATAATGTGCTAGCTGATTTGCTTTGGCGTTCAGTTCTCGATAAGTTAATTCTTCATCTTCAAAGATGAGAGCTACTGCATCTGGCGTTTGTTCTACCCAAGCTTCAAATAGGTGGTGAATACAAGCATTTAAAGGATAATCTGCCTGCGTGTTATTCCACAACAAAAGTTGCTGATGCTCTCGCTCGGTCAACAAAGACAATTCGCAAATGCGCTGTTCTGGATGGGCGACAATACTTTCAAGCAAAGTCTGAAAATGCCCTGCCATCCTGGTCATGGTATCGGCATCAAATAAATCCGTGTTGTATATAAACCCGCCCACGATGCGATCGTGCCTCTCTTCTAATGCCAAAGTTAAATCGAATTGCGTCGCACCAGTATCAAAATCTAGCTGGGTGACACTCCATCTAGAATCGAGGCTGGGCATATTGACATTTTGGAGAACAAACATTACCTGAAACAGCGGATTTTTACTCAGGCTTCGTTCTGGTTGCAGCGCCTCCACCAACTTCTCGAAAGGTAGCTCTTGGTTAGCAAAAGCTCCAAAGGTAGTTTCCCAAACTCGGTGCAACAGTTGCTTAAAACTGGGGTTTCCAGCGAGGTCAGTTCGCACTACTATAGTATTGACAAAAAAGCCAATTAATTTTTCTAAATCGGGATATTGACGACCTGCGATCGGCGAACCGACTAAAATATCTTCCTGTCCGGTGTAACGATATAGCAAAATGTTGAATGCCGCCAGCAAAATCGTAAATAAAGTGACACCTTCTCGACGCGACAGTGCCTTGAGTTTTTCCACCAAAGTTGGCGATAGTGTTAGCGGTTGATTGGCACCACGGAAACTCTGCACGGCAGGTCGCGATCGATCTGCGAGCAATTCCAGCGTTTGCGAACTACCGCCGAGTTGCTGCTGCCAGAAGGAAAGCTGACTGGCCATAATCTCTCCCTCCAGCCATTGCTGCTGCCAAATCGCATAGTCGGCATACTGAATTGGCAGTTCTGGCAGTGGGGAGGGCAAGCCCAAGCAGAAAGCATCGTAAAGCTGTATCAATTCATACATGAATACTCCCAATGACCAACCATCCGAGATGATGTGGTGGATTGTCATCAGGAAGACGTACTCTTGTTCGCCAAAGCGTAGCAATTTGACGCGCAGCAGTGGGCCGCGCTCCAGGTTAAACGGCTGTCTGGCTTCCCTTGTAGCCAATTGTTGCGCTTTCGTCTGACGTTCGTTTTCTGGAAGGTAACTGAGGTCTACTACATCTAGCAGGTAGTGACGCCCCCTTGCTGTGCCAGTTGGCGCTGGGGCAACAACTTGAACTGGCTGCCCATCCACGATAGTAAAGGTAGTCCGCAATACTTCGTGACGCCGTACAATTTCGTTAAAACTCTGTTCTAACGCTTCCAGATTCAGCGCCCCGTTAAATTGTACGCCACCGGGAACGTTATAAATAGCACTACCGGGAGACAATCGATCGAAAAACCACAACCGCTGCTGGGCAAAAGATAGCGGAAGTACGAACACATCTTCATCGGAAATATCGATAGTTGTCATAGCTAGGGGCAAGGGTTTAGGGGTTAGGGATTAGGGGTTAGGGGTTAGGGGTTAGGGGTTAGGGATTAGGGATTAGGGATAAGGGGTTAGGGAGTAGGGATTAGGGGAAAAGGGAGATTAGGGATTAGGGATTAGGGGAAAAGGGAAAGGGAGAGGGAAAGGGAAAGGGAAAGGGAAAGAGAAAGAGAAAGAGAAAGAGAAAGAGAAAAAGATTAATTGCCCCCATCTCCCCCGCCCCCCCGCTCCCCCGCTCCCCTGCCCCCCCGCTCCCCCGCTCCCCCTATCCCCTAGTCCCTATCCCCTAGCCCCTTTTTGAGGGAGGACAGTTTCTGGCGATAAGCTGCGCGGGAAACTGATGTAATAGTTGGTGCTTGGAAGGGATTTTTACTACTTTTTAACTTCGTAATTGCCTCAGCAAGTTCGCGTACAGTAGGTGACTCGAAAATGGTGCGTAACGGTAATTCCATTTGGAAAGCAGCCTGCAACCGAGCAATTACTTGAGTAGCTAATAAAGAATGTCCGCCCAAATCCAAAAAGTTATCATCAATGCCAACTTTTTCGACTCTGAGAACTTCCGCCCATATCCCAGCTACTACTTGCTCGGTTTCATTGCGAGGCGCAACAAAACCTGCTGGCAACTCGGTTGGGAGGTTATCAGTAATTATTCCCTCCGAAGAGTCTTGGTTGTTCTCTCCTTTGTCGGATTCTGCGATTGTTTTTACCTGCACGCGATCGCCTATTGTTTGCCCGATCGCAAGTAGCGATCGACGGTCAATTTTACCATTTGGAGTTAGCGGTAAAGCATCCAAAATTACAAAATTGGAAGGCACCATATAATCGGGTAACTTTTGCTTGAGGAAGTCGCGCAACTTTGACGTAAACGTGCGTTGCCAAACTTTCAAAAAGCCTCGATCTGTCAAAAGGTATTTAACGCTTTCCCGAACTATATTTTGTTGTTCTTCTTCCCGTTCAAATTCAATTCCCGTGCGTTCTTCGTACTGCCAGACAACGGTTCCAGATAACCAGCTTTGCTCGCTAGCACCGGGTAGTTGGAGGTGCAGTCGAACAGGTTGACCGGGAGCGATATCTGGCACATTTTCCAGACAAATACCACCGAATGAGATATCCTCTGTGCGGGCTATTGCCGAATTTGTACCGCCAAATTCTACCAAACACGAAGTTTGATAAGGCACTCTTTCTGGCTGATGTTTGGCAACAATATATGCCACCAAACGTTTATCGCCCGGTACATCTTCGCGAACCATTACTACTGTTTCCCGCACGTCGGGATGTTTCCCCAACACTGTCTCAATTTCTCCCAACTCGATCCGGAAACCGCGAATCTTCACTTGGTTATCTATGCGGCCTAGATATTCAATGTTACCATCCGGCAGATAACGCGCTAAATCTCCCGTTTGGTAGAGTTTTTCGGATTTGGGATTGGGACTGGAATCTGACAATCCCAAATCATTAAAGGGGTTGGAAATAAATCTTTGGGCAGTCAATTCGGGACGATTGAGATAGCCTCGCGCTAAACCTGCACCACCGATATATAATTCACCCGGAACGCCAATAGGTACAGGTTGTAAGTATCGATCGAGGATGTAAACTTGCAAGTCGGGGATAGGAATACCGATCGCACTTCCCCTACTATTAAGATCGGCTTTTGTCAGCGGACGATAGGTGACGTGGACAGTTGTTTCCGTGATGCCGTACATATTGACTAACTGCGGTAACTCGTCCCCGTGTCGATCGAACCAAGGTTTCAAACTTTGGATTTCCAAAGCTTCTCCGCCAAATATTACGAAGCGAAGTGCCAGCTTTTTAACTTCGGCCAAAGATTCCTCGACCTGCATCAGTTGGCGAAAAGCAGAGGGAGTTTGATTGAGAACTGTTACTCCTTCGCTGCACAAAAGGTTGTAAAATTGTTCGGGCGATCGACTTACCCAGTAGGGAACTACTACCAAACGCCCACCGTAAATTAAAGCACCCCAGACTTCCCAAACTGAAAAGTCAAATGCAGATGAATGGAACAGCGTCCATACATCCCGTTCGTTAAATTCAAACCACTCATTTGTTGCGGCAAACAAACGAACTACATTCGAGTGATTTACCAGCACACCTTTAGGTTTGCCTGTAGAACCGGAAGTGTAAATAACGTAAGCTAAATTGTCGGGTTTTACTGAACTATTCGAGTTATTATCGCTTTCTCGATCGATAATTTCCCACTCTGTATCTAAGCAAACTACTTTAGCTTTTTGTGCGATCGGCGTGTTAGCTAGATGCGCCTGCGTCAGCAACACCGAAACTTGCGAGTCTTCCAACATAAAAGCCAGCCGTTCTTCCGGATAGGCGGGATCTAACGGGACATAAGCCCCACCTGCTTTCAGGATGCCCAAAATGCCTACGATCGTTTCCAAAGAACGTTCTAAGCACATTCCTACCAGTACGTCTGGGCCAACGCCCAATTTTTGCAGGTAATGGGCCAATTGGTTGGCTTGCCGATTCAGTTGTCGGTAAGTTAGCTGTTTCCCCTCAAAAACCACCGCCACGGCGTCTGGTGTCTGCTGCACTCGCGCCTCAAACAGGTGATGAAGGCAGGAATGTTTGGGAATTAAGTTATTTTCTATTCCCGATATCTGACGATCGCTTCCCCATTCTAGGAGCGATTGCTGCTCTTTTGCTGTTAGTAAAGGTAATTCGGAGAGTTGGCGATCGGGATTGGCGACAATACCTTCTAGCAAAGTTTGAAAATGTCCTGCCATGCGATCGATCGTCGCCGCATCAAATAAATCTGTATTGTATTGGAAGTAACCGATCAATCCCTCTGGTTTGTCGTCTAAGGAAACAGTTAAATCCAACTTCGCCGTACCCGTATCCACATCTAGCGGTCTGAGGTTCCACCCCGAATCTAATGCAGGTGTTGGCGGTTCGAGGAGAAACATGACTTGAAACAGGGGATGTCCGGATAAATGACGATCGGGTCGCAGTTCTTTTACTAACTTTTGGAAAGGTACATCTTGGTTAGCATAAGCACCCAAGGTTACTTCTTTCACCCTCCCTAATAATTGTCGGAAACTGGGATTTCCCGAAAGGTCGGAACGCAAAACCAAAATGTTAATAAAGAAGCCAACCAGTTCTTGAATTTCCGGACGATTAGAACCGGAGATAACCACACCAACGGGAATATCGTCTTGTCCTGCATATCTGCTCAGCAAAGTTTTGAATGCTGCCAGCAGGGTCATAAACAAGGTTACTCCTGACCGACTGCTAAGTGCTTTGATATCTTCGCTTAACTGTTTGGGTAATGCCAGAGAATATCTCGCACCTCGGAAAGTTTCTGCTGCGGGTCGAGGTCGATCGGTCGGCATTTGTAATGTTGGTAAATCTGCTAATTGCTGCTGCCAATATTCGATCTGATTTTGCAAATATTCCTCGGCACATTGGTGCTGCCAGTAAGCATAATCGGCATACTGAATTGGCAAGTCTGGCAAGGCAGAAGGTTTACCCGCACAGAATGCTTCGTAAAGTGTTGCCAGTTCTTGCAGGAAAGCATTATATAGAGAAACGCCATCAAAAATTAGGTGATGCAGAGTTAGGAATAACCGATGTTCTGTCTCGCCCAATCTCATTAAACTTGCTCGCAATAGCGGCATTTTTGTTAAGTCAAAAGGTTGTCGGACTTCCTCTGTTGCTAACCGAAGCGCTTCTGCTTCTCTTTCCGAATAAGGAAGATGCTGGAGATCTACCACGCGCAGTTTAAGATGAGCCGCTGGCTGAATAATTTGCACTGGTTGTCCGTCTACCACTGCAAAAGTAGTTCGCCAGATTTCGTGACGCCGGATAATTTCGTTGAGGCTTTTTTCCATTGCTTCTACATCGATCGCGCAAGGAAGGCGAACGTCGGCAGATTCGTTACACAATGGAGTTCCCGGCACCAATTGTTCAAAAAACCAAAGTCTTTGCTGGGGGAAAGAAAGAGGTATGTTTTGGTTTCGAGAAATGGGTGCGATCGCAGGAAGTTGCCATCCCGGTTTTTCTCGGCGTGCGATCTCAATTTGTTGAGCTAATCCCGCTACGGTAGGTTCATCAAATAAGCAACGCAGCGGTAACTCTACTTGGTAAGTTTCGCGCACGCGAGAAATTATTTGAATTGCCAATAATGATTGTCCGCCCAATTCTATAAAGTTGTCGTTGATGCCAACTCGTTCCACTCCCAAAATTTCCGCCCAAATTCCTGCCAAAACTTTTTCGACAGGCGTGCGAGGTTCTGCATAGTTTTCTTCTAATTCCGGTCTGCTAGAATCGGGTGCTGGCAGTGCTTTGCGATCGACTTTGCCGTTGGGAGTCAGCGGCAAACTATCCAGCATCACAAAGCGTTCTGGCACCATGTATTCGGGCAGTTTTTCTTGCAAAAAACTGCGTAATTGCGGGATTAGTTTGCGGGCAATTTTTGCTTGCAGCGGTTTGTTGGCGTAGTCGTTCCAACGTGGTGGGTAATTGGTAGTTGCTAGTTGGTGATTGGTGAACTTTCCTACACTTTCTCGACGTTGCAACACCACATCGTAGCAGCCAATTTCACTCGACCAACTAATATCGATCGCATAAGGTAATTCCCTGCTTAATGCCCAAAATTGTTCGGGATCTAATCCAGTTCCCTCATATTTATGCAATAACTCTTCGCGCCATTCGCCGACAGTTTGGCAACCATCAGAGCTATTTAACCATTCAATAGTCTTGACTTCTGTTAATAAACGTGCATTGGGTACGCCACGCAATCCTAAAATTTCGGGATTGGTTTTTACTAGCAGCTGGAGAAGTGCTGGCAAAGTGAATTTCTCCTGTTGCCAATCCAACCAAGAAATATCGGCGTTGGGGATAACTTCGTTGCCAATGTGGAGAGTTACATCGTAACGGAAACGAGTTAATTCATTGTGGTGAACGCCGCGCTTGAGTTGAATTTGAACGTCGCTAATTTGAGGTAGATGTTGCTTAAGTGCTGTGAAAAAAGTTGGAGCGATGACCAATTCTTCTTCTTGAGCTAGGCGCGATCGCACTTTCTGTAAAAGTTGCGATCGCTCCAATTCTTCTGATGCTCGATCCAGTTGAACCGAGGTGTGGTAAGCTTCCAGCAACGGCAAACTGCGGACATCTCCCACAAAAATGCTGCCACCCGGTTTAACCGCCTTTACCGCTCCTTCCAAAACTCGCAAAAGATATTCGATACTGGGAAAGTTCTGACTAACAGAATTCAGAATTACCGTATCGAAATCTCCCGCTTCAATTCCCTCAAAGTTATCGGCGGTTCTGTGACTGAGAATTACTTGCGGTAACTTTTGTTCTCGTTTTTCTAACTGTTTGTCCAGATATCGCACCACTTCTTGCGAGAAATCAGCACCAAAATATAAGGTGCATTGGGGAGCAATTCGGAATAGCAACATCCCCGTACCGCAACCGAGTTCTAAGACGCGATTGGGTTGTAAAGCCAGAATGCGATCGACTGTTTGTTCTACCCACTCCCGCATTTCTTCTTCTGGAATCGGCTTTCCCGTGTAACTGCTATTCCAACCAGCTACATTAAATGTTGCATCTTGTTCTACAGAAGTTTGGCTGTATGTTTCATCAGAAACAGCTTGCCATTGTTCGATATATTCAGATTCTTCTCCATCACCCTCGTAATCGGGATTTTGCACTAAATACGCGACTAAACGTTTTTGTCCCGGTACATCTTCTCGCGCCGTCACCGCCGCAGTTTGCACGCCTGGATGTTGGCGCAGCGTTGCTTCGATTTCACCCAATTCGATCCGGTAGCCGCGAACTTTTACCTGTTCGTCAATTCTCCCCAAAAATTCGATGTTTCCATCAGGTAAATAGCAAGCTAAATCTCCAGTTTTGTAAAGTTTTGAGTTTAATTCGGAATTATTCAAAAAGGGATTGGGAATAAAGCGATCGCTAGTTAATTCGGGACGGTTGAGATAACCTCGTGCTATGCCAATCCCACCGATGTAAATTTCGCCGGGAACACCGATAGAAACGGGCTGTAATTCCTCATCTAATATATATACTTCTTTGTTGGGAATCGGGCGACCGATCGGCGGTTTCTTCCCGTTTGGAGTGCATTCGGCGATCGTTGCACAAACGGTCGCTTCTGTTGGCCCATAAGCGTTGAAAAAGCGACGATTGTTCGCCCAACGAGTTACGATATCGGGAGGACAGGCTTCTCCAGCAATAATGAGCGATCGCAAAGATGGTAATTCTTCGACTGGCAAAACTGCAAGTGCTGACGGCGGTAAGGTAACTGTAGTAATTTCTTTCTCGCGCAACAGTTTAATTAAACCTTGTCCCGGCATTAAAGCATCCCGCGTTCCCAAAACTAACGTTGCGCCTGCAATTAATGCCATGAAAATTTCCGAAACGCAAGCATCGAAGCTGAAGGATGCGAATTGGAGAACGCGACTGTTTGGTTGTACGTCAAAGGTTTTAATTTGTGCGATCGCTAAATTGCACAAACCTTCGTGTTCTACTAATACTCCTTTGGGTTTACCTGTAGAACCTGAAGTGTAAATAACGTAAGCTAAGTTATCCGGTTTTACGATGTTGCTGGGGTTTACTTTGCTGTTGCGATCGATATTTTCCCAGTCTTTATCCAAACAAATAACTGTGGGATGTTGCTGTTGTGACCCCACCCCCAACCCCTCCCCGCCACGGGGAGGGGGGGTTAGGTCTGCCAGTAGTTTTTCCTGAGTCAGCAGCACTGAAACTCGTGCGTCTTGCAACATGAAAGCCAAGCGCTCTTTCGGATAAGCAGGGTCTAGCGGTAAGTATGCCCCACCAGCTTTCAGGACGCCCAAAATCGCGATGACCATTTCTAAAGAGCGATGGACGCATATCCCCACCAGCACTTCTGGTTTCACGCCCAGATTTCGCAGATAATGTGCTAGCTGATTCGCTCGTTGATTCAGTTCTTGATAAGTCAGCTGTTCGCGTTCAAAAACTACGGCGATCGAAGAGGGGGTTCGCTCTACTTGCTCCTCAAACAGCCGATCGATAGAAGCATCCCTAAAATTGCCTGACATGAGGTTACAGCTTTTATTTGTAATTTAAACAACCAAAACATAGATGCCTCCCTAAAAATCGTCGATCGCGCTATCTTTGACCATCAAACCGAGCTTTTGGGCAAAAGTAATTTCAAGCAAATGGCGTTACCGCATCCCCCAAAAGGTATATTTTTGTCATTTTGTCCTAGATAGCGTTTGACGATCTATTAGAGGCAAACGCGAGTTTTGAACGCGCTTAACTTTGCGACTATTTATAGGCGCTACATCCCTGGTAGTTTATAGTATTCCCAGTTTTAGGAAAAGTTTAACAATTTCCCAAAAGAAGAGTTTTTTTCCTAGATCCTAACCCCTAACCCCTTTCTCTGCTGCTTGACAGGAATTTCAATGACGAACTCCGCCCCCTCTCCCGGCACTGAGGAACATTTGAGTTTACCGCCGTGTTTTTCCACCACTATCTGATAGGTAATAGATAAACCCAACCCAGTGCCAGAACCGACTGGTTTTGTGGTGAAGAAGGGGTCAAATAACTTTTGACGGATCTCTTCCCTCATACCAGGGCCGTTATCTGCTATTTTGATTAGTACCCAACCGTTATCCAGCACATCCGTGCAAATTCGGATGTAAGGTGATTGCTTAGCGTGTACCGAATTTTTGTCTGTATATTCCCGGTCGTATAGAGCATCAATAGCATTGGTCAGTATATTCATAAATACCTGGTTCAGTTGCCCTGGATAACACTCGACTTTCGGAAGCTGACCGTAATCTTTGATAACTTCAATTGGTGGATTTCCTACCTTTTCTTTGAGGCGATGCTGTAAAATCAACAAAGAGCTATCGATACCGGAATGAATATCCACAGATTTCATATCCGCTTCATCCAGGCGGGAGAAGTTTCGCAGTGACAGCACAATCTGACGAATGCGATCGGCCCCTACCTGCATGGAATCTATAATTTTCGGGAAGTCAGTCCTGACAAATTCAAAATCGCTCGCTTCTATTTCAGCTTCAATTTCAGGTGAGTTATTGGAGTATTTGTCATAAACCCGAATCAGGTGTAAGAGGTCTTCAAGATACTGCCTAGCATGGTTAAGATTGCCATAGATAAAGTTAACTGGATTGTTAATTTCGTGAGCGATCCCAGCAACCAACTGCCCCAGAGAAGACATTTTTTCATTTTGAATCAACTGAGTCTGAGTTTGCTGTAATTCTTGCAAAGTTTGTTGTAACTGCTGATTTTTTTCCCTTAATTCCAGCGTCCTCTCGTCCACCCGCCGTTCCAAAGTTTTGCTGTAATCTTCTAACTGTTCGTTGGCTTGTTTTAAGTTTTCAGTTGCCACTTCTAAATTGTTATACAACATAGCATTTTTTAGAGAAATGGCTGCTTGGGAAGAAAGGATCTTAATGACTTCCAAACGTCCGGGAGTGAATGCACCAGCGGTCAAGTTATTTTCTAAATAAAGAATGCCGATCGATTTACTTTGATTGATAATCGGTACGCATAAAATCGATTTCGGTTGATTTTTGATAATATAAGGATCTGCGGTAAATTTCCCTTCTTTTGCAGCATCATTCAAAACTACGTTTTCACAAGTCCTAGCTACAAAATTTATCAGGCATATCGGCAGATGCTGACTGCAAGAAACGGGTATTGATGATGGCATTACAACCCCGTCTCGCTCTACGCTACCAGTAGCCTCTATTAAGAGTTGACCATTTTTATCTAAAATAAGGCAACTCTTTTGGGCCCCCGCATTTTCCATCGCAATATTCAATAATTTATCTAGCAATCTATCCAAAACAATTTCATCCGTAACGGCTTGTGAAGCTTTGATTACTGTGGCAAAATCCAACTTATCCGAAGCAATACTATTCGTCAAAGTAGTTGTTTTTGTTATATTAAAAATCTGCGTTTCTGTTTTGATTATTTGAGATAATATTTGGCTATATCTTGACTCTAAATTTTTAACTTTTGCCATTGCTCCCCAACGAATATAGCCATAGTATGCTTCCATCAAATATGTCTGACTTACTTTTTTTCGATCCAGGGAAAAATAAAATTCTGCTGCTAGTTCATTAGCCAGTGCTTCTTCTTGAATGTATCCTTGTTCCTTGGCTCCGTTTATGGCGCGATCGTAATACTCCATCGCTGCTAAAATTTGTCCTAATACCCGTGCTTTCTCTGCTTCCACTAGCTCGTACTTGTGTTGGAAATTGCATGGGGCGTATTCTGCCCATTTCCGCATCTTTTCCTGATTTTCCTCCACTTGTTTGAGCAATTCTTGTTGCCGATCCTCTTTCCCACAATCTCCCTGGCGATACACAGCCAGAAGAGCAAGAGAATAGTAAAAGTTATAAGCAGCAAAACTTACTATCCAACCCATCACAGGAGCAGCGTATTTTACTGCTAACTCGGCATTGGCAACAGCTTCAGTATAATTTCCAAATAAATAAAATAGAAAACTTTTGGCAAAATAAATGGAAAAAAGCAAAATCGGATTATTAAGTTCTAAAAAAACTGGCAAGCTCTCCGACTCATCTAGACTGCTCCCAATTAATAGGTATCCACTTTCCGCACCGGAAATATTTAAGCTCAATTGTCTCCATATTTTTGCATAGTAAATAGAGTATTCTTGCTTAAAGCTTAACTGGAGAGTAAGGTATTGATGTTGCTGTTTTTCAACTAATTCAACTGGTTCTCCCAACCAAAACATATTAGAGCAATAGTTATTAGCACAATAGCAAGCGAACTCTAAATCACCAGTTTCCAATCCACTTTGAAAACCCTGCAAAAACGGTGTAATAGTTTCCTTAGTATGCTCTTTCCAAGGTCTGATAAAAAGGTTAAATAGGTTATATACTTTAGATTGCAGTTCTCTGGCATCAAATCTTTGTAAGAGCCTCAAAGCTAGTTGCCCAGACTTGTATCCGGCATCCACTTTACCGATTATCGCACACAAGATCATGCCATAAAAAGCATAGGTAAAAGCGGCTATTCCCGAATAGCCGTGTTCGATACAAAGATTGACTTGAGTCAATACCAGTAGCGGTAAAATTTCTGGCTTTGCCATAGTAGCAGGAGCGCCAACGGTCATAAGAAGGCGCAGAGTTGCCAGGTGATAGGGATCTGTCATAGCGGGAAGATTTTCTAAGTCTTCCAGTTCAGGCAAATCAACCACCCAACGATCGCTACTCGGCGGACTTGATAGACTAACACCTAGCATCTCCAGTGCTTGCAAGCCAGTATTCATCGCTGTAAGCATCTGGTTTTGAGCCATATAAAACTGTATTTGGATCTCGTAGACCTTGACTCGATCGAGCAGGTTAGTGGCGTGTTGTAAAATGGTGTCAGCTAAAATAGCCGAGCGCTCAAAGTTAATATTCAAATATTCTACTTCTGCTGCTTCTAAATACAGATTTAATGTCAATTCGTAGTGGCTTTGCCAACTATCTGCACCCAGCAGTTCTAGCCCAACATTTAAATACTTGAGCGCTGGTTCGTAAGCTGTCGCCGCCTTCGCTTTCTGACCCGCAATAAAATTTAACTCAGCCAACTCATATTTTTCTTCTTCACAGGCGATTAAGTCAGTCCCGAAATTCAGTTGGTTAACTAAAGCAAAAATATTTTCTTTCCGTTCTTCTGGATTAGTATTTTTCAGCAGCAGTTGGCCAATTTTCAGATGGGTTTCTTTTTTTCGTTCTTCGGGAATCAGAGAATAGGCTGCTTGCTGCACGCGATCGTGCAAAAATTTGTAGCTAACGTTCACACGATCGAACGTTAAAGCCGCCCTGCTGTCTTCTTCAAGTAAGAGCGGTATTTTGTAGGCATTGCTAAGAGGTAAAATTAACCCGGCTTGCAGCGCTGACCATAAATCGGCAGCTGTAGCTGACTGAGATTTTTCATTGACAATTGCCAAAACGGATAAATTAAATTGATTGCCAACACAGGCAGCTAATTTTAAGACAGTTTGCGTCTCCTCCGACAGCTTCTGAATATTTTTCGCGATGAGTTCGACTACGTTATAATCGGTGATACCGATCGCTTGAATCTGGGCGATATCCCACTGCCACATTCCGCTACTAAAATCAAAGTTTAATAACTTTTCCTGGTAAAGCGAGGTGAGCAGCTGAGTTAAAAAGAAGGGATTGCCTTGAGTTTTGTTGTAAACTAAATCGGCTAACGGCTGGGATCTGTGAGTGCGTTCGCTATTCGTGCCGGATGGCATATCGCCAAGCGTATCCGCTACTAATTGGCTGACGTTTTCCATATCCAAAGCACGCAGGATAATATTATTGACGATCGCGCCAGCTTTGAGAATTTCCTCTAAAGTCAGCATCAACGGATGAGTCGCGCTGACTTCGTTATCTCGATACGCTCCCATCAGCAACAAATATTTGCTATCCGAATTCGTCATTAGCACCTGAATCAATTTCAGAGATGCTGAATCCGCCCATTGTAAATCATCTAAAAATAGGACGAGGGGATGTTCTGGTTTGGTAAATACTTGTATAAATTGCTGAAATACCCGATTAAATCGATTCTGCGATTCAGCCGGCCCCAACTGCGGCACTGGTGGCTGTGGCCCTACAATCAATTCGACTTCCGGTATCACATCAATAATTATCTGACCGTTCGCAGCAAGGGCATCTAATAGTTTATTTTTCCAGCCAGCAATATTTTCTTTACTTTCCGTTAACAACTGCCGAATCAAATCTTGAAAGGCGCTGACTACAGAAACATAAGGGATATTCCGCTTAAATTGATCGAACTTACCAGCGATAAAATATCCTCGCTGACGCACAATCGGTTTATGAACTTCATTCACTAAGGAAGATTTGCCAATCCCGGAATAGCCGCTTACGAGCATCATCTCTATCCCGCTTTCATTTCCCGATCGCTCCTGTGAAAGACGGGGGTTACTGACTCTTTCAAAAGCCTCCATCAAACTGGCTACTTCTTTCTCTCGTCCGTACAGTTTCTGCGGAATCAGGAATTGGCTGGCTTTATCCCACTGACCGGGAGAAAAGTTTATAATTTGGCCAGTGGCTGATAGCCGATCTAAACAAAGTTCTAAGTCTGCTTTTAATCCCAAAGCGCTTTGGTATCGATCTTCAGCATTTTTAGCTAACAACTTGACGATCGTATCGGAAACAGCTTCGGGAATATTACTAATCCGCTTGTTTGGGGGCAAGGGTTGTTTGGCAATATGACAATGTATTAATTCCAATGGGTCTGTACTATCAAATGGTAACTGCCCGGTCAATATTTCATAAAATGTGACTCCTAATGAATAAAGGTCAGTGCGATAGTCAATATTCCGGTTCATGCGACCAGTTTGCTCTGGTGATATATAGGCAAGCGTACCCTCTAGAGAATTACAGTTACTTAAGTATAAGTTTTCTCTTGTCAGCCGCGATGCAATGCTAAAGTCTGTGATTTTTGTTTCTAATGTTTGGGGATTTATCAAAATATTATGCGGTTTGATGTCTTTATGAATTACCAAATTGCTGTGAATTCTATTAAGTGTATCGGCCAGCGCGATCGCAATTTTTAAAAAAGCAATTGTTTCCAGGGGTTTCCCCAGAGCAAATTGTTCGAGAGATTCGCCGTCAAAATATTCTAATATCAGGGCTAATCCGTGCGGGTAATTCGCCAATTTGTAAGGTTTGACGATCCCCGGTATGTCCAGGTTTTTAGAAATTTCGTATTCATTTTTCAAACAAATAATTTCTTCCCACGTAGGATGAGTAGCTCTAGGTATTTTTACGATCGCAGCTGCTTGAGCTTCATGGCTATATGCTTTATAAACAACCGTTTTAAAGTTTTCGTAGATTTTTTCGGTAATTATGTACCCTGGAATAATTTGCATAAGTTCAATATTCTTTTTGTAAAACTTGCACAGCACAGTTGGGAGAATAATAAAATCAACTTAAGCTAGGCATATCTTAATTGTACTAAAAATATAATAATTTGTAAGGGTTGGGCGAATTGTGCGAGCGCTCGGAACAATTAGTAAAAAATTTGTTGCAAAAACGACGGTAAGATAGAAAAATCTTGATAGATCGCAAAAAAGCTGACAGGGCTAGTTGGTCAACCTACTCAATAGTTTGGCAATTTTGTGGCGGGTCACCTCTGGCATCTACTTTAGGCGATCGACCAAATCGCGATCGCAGATGCAGTCTCCCTCATAGGGTAGACTCTTTATTCCGTTCCTTCCCGGATAAAATATTTGTACCCTAGCACGTAAGTAGAAACCCGTAAATAAATTTATGGGAGGCACGGGCGATAACTTCTACCAAAAAACTAATAATTAACTTTCTGTGCGTAACCCACCATCACGATATTCTGTTACATAGGCTAACATTTTTCACCATAAACCAGCAAGAGCAGTCCTCAGTTAGTTAAACTGTTGAGTGAGTGGAACATCCCAAACAACCGACTATTTCCATCTATTATTTAGTCGATGGGGAATATCAGGTTAATCAGTTTCGAGGTGATGACTCGATCGTATCTCCGACATTTCCAGAATTAAATTTGACTGCCAAACAGATTTTTGCAGATGGGCAATGAACAATGTTACATACCAAGTAGGTGGCAGTCTCAACACAGATGCACCCACCTACGTCAAACGAAAAGCAGACGACCAACTCTATCAAGCCTTAAAAAAGGGCGAGTTTTGTTACGTCCTCAACTCCCGTCAAATGGGCAAATCTTCACTGCTCGTTCGTACCCTACACCGACTGCAAGCAGAAGGATTTTTATGCAGTACGATCGACATGACTCGCATCGGCAGCGAAAACATCACCCCCTTACAGTGGTACAAAGGAATTGTGGGCGATTTGTGGCGCGGTTTTAACCTATTAGGACAAGTTAATTTAAAAAGTTGGTGGCAGGAACAAGAAGAAATTTCCCTCCTGCAAAGGTTGAGTCAATTTATAGAAGAAATCTTATTGGTGAAATTTCCTAATGACAGAATTTTTATATTTGTCGATGAAATTGATAGTATTTTAAGTTTAGATTTTCCCGTCGATGATTTTTTCGCCTTAATTCGATATTGTTATAACCAACGCGCGATCGATCCAGAGTACAACCGGATTACCTTTGCCCTTTTCGGAGTCGCCACACCCAGCGACTTAATAGCCGATAAAAGTCGAACGCCATTTAATATCGGACAAAGCATAGATTTGCAGGGCTTTAAATTATCAGAAGCCGCGCCCTTAGTCAAGGGATTAGAAACTGTCATAAGTAATGCCCAAGCAGTTATTAAAGAAATATTGACTTGGACTGGCGGACAACCATTTTTGACCCAAAAGCTGTGTATGTTGGTGATAAGAGCGGCAGAAGAATCCGAAAGCGGCACTTTGACAATACCGCTGGGGACAGAGGGATTTTTTGTGGAGTCGGTGGTGAGAGAACACATCATCAATAAATGGGAATCGCAAGATGAGCCTGAGCATTTAAAAACGATACGCGATCGCATCCTTCACAACGGCCAAAAAACAGGCAGATTATTGGGCATATATCAGCAAATTTTACAAGGGGTGAAAGTTCCCAGCGATGATAGCCGCGAGCAAATCGAACTTATCCTCAGCGGTTCGATCGAAAAACAGCAAGGTTACTTGGAGGTAAAAAATCTCATTTATCAACAAGTTTTTACCTTGGCATGGGTAGAAAATCAATTAGCGTTGCTGCGTCCTTATTCGCAAGCATTTGATGCTTGGATTGTCTCTCAACAAACAGACGAATCGCGATTATTGCGCGGACAAGCTTTGCAAGATGCCCAACTCTGGGCGCAAGGTAAAAGCTTGAGCGATTTAGACTATAAGTTTTTAGCAGCTTCGGTTGAATTCGATCGCAAAGAAGTTCAGCAGGCACTAGAAGCAGAACGCATTAAAGAAGTAGAAGCGCGACTCACTCAAGAGAAAAAAACTGCTAAATTGCAAAGATTCCTGCTGGTAACAGTCGGTATTGCCTCTGTAGTTTCTACCGCATTGGGAATAGGAGCTTTCCTTCAGTACCGCCAAGCAGTCAAAAGCGAAAGCCAAGCCAGACTCAGCGAAATTCGAGCATTAGTTTCTTCTTCTGAAGGATTGTTTGCCTCCCATCGCAGATTAGATGCACTGATCGAAGCAATCAAAGCCCAACAAAGATTGCAAAAATTAAGTGAAACAAACGCTAATATTCAGGATCGCGTACAAAATGTAATGCGGCAAACTGTTTACGGAATAGATGAATACAATCATTTTTCGGGACATCAAGCGGCTGTGATGACAGTCGATATCAGTCCTGATAGCAAGCTAATTGCCTCGGCAAGCGTAGATAAAACAATTAAAGTTTGGCGCGTCGATGGTACGGAAATTGCCACCCTCAAAGGTCATCAAGCGATCGTTCGCCGAGTCAAATTTAGCCCAGACGGTCAGCTAATTGCTTCTGGAAGTGACGATGGTACTGTAAAACTTTGGAAGTTAGATGGCACTTTACTGAAAACTTTTCAGGGTCACAGTCTTGCCGTGTGGGGAGTCGCTTTTAGTCCGCAAGGTAATACAATTGCCTCTGCAAGTCAAGATAATACTGTGAAACTCTGGCAGTTAGACGGTACTTTATTAAAAACTTTCCCAGCTCGTACTGGTGGTGCCTTAACTTCAGTCGCATTTAGTCCCGATGGTGAAATAATTGCATCAACAAGTGGAGACAAAACTATAAAACTCTGGAAGCTTGACGGTACTTTTTTGAGATCGCTCGTCGGTCATACTGCGATCGTATCTTCAGTGGCGTTTAGTCCCGACGGTAAAACAATTGTTTCGGCAAGTGGAGACAAAACCATAAAAGTTTGGAAGCTGGACGGTACTTTGCTGAGGACGCTTGTCGGTCATACTGCTGTCATATCTTCAGTGGCGTTTAGTCCCAACGGTCAAAAAATCGTCTCTGCAAGTCGGGATAAAACTGTCAAAATTTGGCATATTGACGGCACAGAACTGACTACCTTTAGAGGTCACAGCGCCTCGATTTGGGATGTAGCTTGGAGTCCCGATGGCAGCTATATTGCTTCGGCGGGTGCAGAAAATACCGTCAGATTGTGGGAAAGTCAAAATCCCTTACAGACAACTATTACTGCCCATAAAGGTGGAATTTGGGGAATCGCTATCAGTGCCGATAGTTCGACGATCGCTACTTCTAGCGAGGACGGTACAGTTAAACTTTGGAGTCGGGAAGGCAAATTGTTGGCGACTTTCACTGGAGAAAATTCGGCACTCTATGGAGTTGGTGTTGCTAGCGGTGCGGATGGCCAGTTAATTGCTGCTACCAGAAACGATAATAAGGTAAATATTTGGGAGCGAAATGGGAAAGAGATCGCAACTTTAACAGGTCATCAAGCTACCGTCTTTTCAGTCGCTTTCAGTCCAGACGCTCAAATTATTGCTACGGGAAGTGTAGATAACACAATTAAGCTTTGGCGACGCGACGGTACATTATTGCATACCATGACCGAACATCACGCTCCTGTTTGGCAGGTAGCATTTAGTCCCGACGGTCAGTTACTTGCCTCCGCAGGCGGAGACGGTACTGTAAAGTTGTGGAAGCTGGACGGTAGTTTGGTGAGAACTTTCCGAGGTCACACTGCGGCAGTTTGGAGAGTTGCTTTTAACCGTCAAGGTAATATCATCGCTTCTGGTAGTGGCGATAATACCGTTAAGCTTTGGACAGTTGATGGGAAATTACTCAGAACGCTTGTAGGTCACACAGCAGCAGTATGGGGAGTGGGGTTTAGTCCTGACAGTCAAATTATCGCTTCTGGCGGTGTAGACAATACGGTGAAGTTGTGGAAACTCGACGGTACGGAATTAACAACCCTCAGAGGTCACACTGCGGCAATTAGGGGAGTGGCGTACAGTCCTGACGGAACTTTTGTCGCTTCCGTCAGTGAGGATAACACCCTGAATCTGTGGAATGTAGAGCGAATCCTCAAGCTGGATTTGTTAAATTATGGTTGCGATCGCGTGCGAGATTATCTGCGGACAAATCGGGAATTGGAGGAGAGCGATCGCATGACTCTCAAATTCATCAAGCCCATACCCTCTCGATCGATCTCCGATAAATACAATTGAAGTCGAGTTAAAATGGCAGAATTTACTTTAATAATTGGCAACAAAAATTATTCTTCTTGGTCGCTGCGTCCTTGGTTAGTTCTCAAACACTTAGACATTGAGTTTACCGAAATACGCATTCCCCTTTATACGCCGACCGCGAAACAAGAGATTTTGCAATATTCTCCAAACGGAAAAGTACCAGCTTTGCTACACAACGATGTGAATGTGTGGGAATCATTATCAATTTGCGAATATCTAGCCGAATGTTTTCCGTCAGCCAATTTATGGCCAATCGATAGACAAGCAAGAGCGATCGCTCGTTCCATTTCTCAAGAAATGCACGCAGGTTTTGCCAATCTCCGCCAGCATATGTCCATGAACTGTCGAGCCCGGTTGCCTGGAAAAGGCAGACAACCGGGAGTCGCAGAAGATATTCAACGCATTGTCAGTATCTGGCAAGATTGTCGTCAGAAGTTCGAGTCAGGCGGTGATTTTCTGTTCGGACATTTTACGATCGCCGATGCTATGTTTGCTCCCGTTGTTTCTCGTTTTATTACTTATGCTGTCGAATTAGACCCCGTTTCTTCAGCTTATGCAAACACAATTTGGTCTTTACCAGCTATGCAAGATTGGGTTAAAGATGCCATTGGAGAGACAGAGCGAATTGAACAATATGAGTTTTAGTAGTAGCAATTGGTATTCTGCGTTCTCTCGGCACAACCGAAGCAGTATCTCGCGCTTCTATAGCACTTTCGATCGATAATTTACTTTCCGTGCCGTCACCCACCGAGCGCACTCAACTGTAACATAAACAAACATTTTTCTCTGTAAATCCGGAAGAGCCCATCGGTTACTATGGAAGCATTCTCTACTGTATTAGCCATTTCCTCACATCGAGGTTTCCATCATGGTAGATTCCATTACCGATAACGCTTGGCCAAGTTTGCCTCTTGCCGCATGGCAAGATACCTATGAAACGCTACATATGTGGACTCAGATAGTCGGCAAAATTCGGCTCAAGCTCGTTCCCAAAATTAACCACTGTTGGAATTGCACTTTGTACGTAACGCCCCGTGGGTTAACAACCGCTTCAATTCCCTACGGAACTCGTACCTTTGAAATTAGCTTTGATTTTCTCGCTCACCAGTTGCTTTTCCAGACTAGCGACGGTATGACCAAAACTATTGGGCTCGCACCGCGCTCCGTGGCAGATTTCTACGAGGACGTGATGCGTACATTAAGTGAATTGGGCATCGAAGTAAAGATTTGGAATATGCCCCAGGAAGTCGCAGACCCAATTCCTTTTGACCGAGACACGAAACACGCAGCTTACGATGCGGAATACGCACAGCGGCTTTGGCGGATTTTTGTGCAAGCAGACCGGGTGATGACAGCATTTCGGGCTCGTTTTATCGGTAAATGCAGCCCCGTACATTATTTCTGGGGCAGCTTTGACCTCGCCGTCACCCGCTTCTCCGGACGGCGTGCGCCAGAACATCCAGGTGGGGTTATTAATTTAGCAGATTGGGTGACCAGAGACGCATACTCGCACGAGGTCAGCAGTTGTGGTTTTTGGCCGGGTGGTGGGTCAGTAGACGAGCCTGTTTTTTACGCCTACGCTTACCCGGAACCGCAAGGATTCCCAGACTACCCCGTGCAGCCAAAAGAGGCATTTTACAGTTCGCAGTTGCGAGAATTTATCCTCCCCTACGAAGCAGTGCGACAAGCTGACGACCCAGATGCTATGCTGCTTGCTTTCTTGCAAACTACATACGAAGCAGCTGCCAATACAGGCAACTGGGATGGCGCAGCGCTGGAATATTCTCCCAAATCTTGATATTCTCCCCCACCAAATCAAAGATTTTAGTGGGGGATTTTCAGTTTAAAAATGTTTTTTGAACGCATGGCGATCGCACAATCTCAAACTGTACCGCACTTAACGCATTTATGTGTCCTAATACTAAGTTTTGGCTCTCCCCTTTTTGGGGTGATAGTAAAAACTTATTCAGCCGTAGGGTGGGTTAGGCACGGGCGATAAGTTTAGCACTTTCAAGCAATAATTAAGTTCCCGTACCGTCACCCACCATCTCATACATCTGTAACATCAACAAACATTTTCCACCATAAACGCGAAACACCATTGTCAGTTAACTAAGGAAACTCGAAATGAACTCGATCCCTATCCCCATTTCCACTTTATTCATCGGAGTCAACGGCTTAATTGCTTTTGCACTTTCCTACATCGTCGTGATGGAGCGCACGAAAACAAGGGTTTGGCATGGAGAATCAAAAGAAGATATTGCCACACAATCAAATTACTTGGAAAACCCTAATGCCTGGGCAGCTTTTGTCGAGAGTTTAACCCAAAAATCTGTACCGACGAAAACAAACGATGACGGTCTTTTGCAACGGAAAGTGCGTGCTTACGGTAATTTTGCGGAATATGTTCCCCACGCATTGTTGTTCGTACTTGTACTTGAGTTAATGCACGCACCCAGGTTGCTTTTGTGGCTACTTGGAGGTGCCCTGACAGTTGGTCGGATCGCCCATGCTTGGGGCTTGATAAAAACCTATGGGCCTTCGCCCGGTCGTGCTATTGGGTTCTTTCTTACCTGGTTCGTCTACATTATTGGTGCCAGTGCTTGCATTTATTACGGCATTGTCGGAATTTTTTAACTTTGTCAGAGTCTAGCACAAAAACACAATAATATATGGCGATTATTCATTTAATTTCAGATTTTATTGATGACAATAATGCTATCGGCGATTTATTTCCTCATTATTGGTACGAAGGGCGATGTCCTGAAAGCGGCGATTTGTTGAGACTTCCTCGCACAGCAAAAATAGAAGCGATCGCTTTTGGTTTGATGCGATTCCTTGCCAGCGATGACCGTTATTCTCGTGAGGGCAAGATGTATGGAGTATTGCTGGTGCAACTGCCTTCTGGAGAAGAAAAAGTTCTCAAAGCTTTTTCCGGACTTCTTTTGGGTCAGAGTGTGGTTGAGGGCTGGGTGCCGCCGATTCCAGGAAGAGATGAAGTTGTTTTGCAAGAGTCTCTAACTTTAGCACAATTGGAGGCTATTAAGCAAGAACTAATTGCCCTCAAACAACTTCCAGAAAGGCAGCAGTACGAAAATCTTTGTCGCGAGTTTGAACAACGTTTGCTGCAAATGAACTCTCACCATCGCACGAACAAACAGGAACGACAAGAAAAACGTCAAATTTTATGCGAAACGCTCACAAAAGAAGCACTTTCCGTTGCGCTTGAACAACTCGATCGACAAAGCCAATTAGATGGTATGGAACGACGGCAACTCAAACGTCAACGGGATGAAGCATTGCAGCCACTCCAACAGTCGATCGCACAAGCTAATATGAGGATGCGCGAACTAAAACAACAGCGCAAAGAGTTGTCGCGTCAACTGCAAGCTCAGATGCACGCTGCCTACTCTCTCACCAATTTTTTCGGAAAATCGCGATCGTTGCAGCAGTTAATGCCGGGAGGGTCGCCCACTGGCACCGGCGACTGTTGCGCCCCAAAGCTGCTTCACTATGCAGCAACACACAACTTAAAACCCCTGGCAATGGCGGAGTTTTGGTGGGGCCTACCTTCTATTAATGGTGACAAAATTCCGGGAGAATTCTATGCAGCTTGTGCGGAGCGCTGTCAGCCTTTAATGGGGTTTCTGCTATCAGGATTGTCTGGCAAAGATGCGATCGCACATAACTGTTTTATAGAGCAATCGCTACCGATTATTTATGAAGACCAATGGCTGATTGCTGTCAACAAACCAGCCGGACTGCTTTCTGTGCCTGGGCGTTATCGCGATCGCATTGATAGCGTTCTCAGTCGCTTGCGCCATCAGCTACCGGATGGTATGGAGATTTTTGCCGTGCATCGTTTGGATCTGGAAACATCTGGAATTCTTCTGTTAGCTCGAAATCGTCAAACTTATGCACAACTCAGCCGGCAGTTTCAGCAGCGACTGGTGAGCAAGGTTTATGAAGCTCTACTTTCAGGTTCTGTCACGATTGAACGAGGTACGATCGAATTGCCATTATGGGGAGATCCGCAAAATCGCCCTTCTCAGCAAGTCGATGAACAGCGCGGAAAACCCAGTATGACGCACTTCCGAGTTATGGCAAGAGAAGGAAACTACACTCGCGTGGAGTTTGTTCCCGTCACAGGACGCACTCATCAGATTAGGGTTCACGCTGCCGATTCCAGAGGAATTGGCGTGCCTATTTTAGGCGATCGCCTCTATGGTTGTCGTACAATAGCAAATCGGTTACATTTGCACGCCAGAGAACTTTCCTTTCTGCATCCCCACTTAGGAGAAATTCTCCATCTTGTGACACAGACTCCCTTTTGACAGACAAACATTAGACCTCTCCAAAAATTCTTGTGGGGTAGGCATCCTGCCTGCCCTTTGAGATTCTTTTGGAGGAGATATCTAATATATAAAATTGCGATTTGATATTATTTTTGTTTAAAAACTATGTTTATAGTGAGAGCGATCGCAACATATTATCTAACATATTATCTAACCAGTAGGGTGGGGGACTGCACGGGCGATAACTTTTGAGAAAAACCAATAATTAACGAACCGTGCCATCACCCACCATCACATCTTTGTGAGTCTTCGAGGTTTTCAGTCACTTAAACAGCTTTTGCCGCGATAAACTCATCAGATTGCACAATTTATAAACCGCTCTCGCCCCCACATTGCCATCCCACTCATCATTGCCAACTTCGCACAGATCAAAACCAATAATCTGCCGTCCGCTATCCACCACTTCCCGGAACAAACAAAAAGCTTGCTCCAATTCCAAACCTCCAGGGACGGGTGTTCCCGTATGCGGACACAGTTTGGGGTCGAGTCCATCAACATCAAAACTGATATAGACTTGCTGGGGTAATTCTGCCACAATTTGTTTGCAAAGCTCTAACCAAGTAATTCCAGCATAAAGTTTTTGTTTGAGCATTCGATCGTAATAAGCAGAAACTCGCCCTTCCGACTGCTCAATCAGATTTATTTCATCAAAAGAAACATCGCGAATCCCAACTTGAACTAATTTAGAAACTTGCGGCAATTGCAGCACGTTAAACATAATCGAAGCATGAGAAAATTGAAAACCCTCATATGCTTCTCTCAAATCTGCGTGAGCATCAATATGCAGAATTCCAAACTCAGGATAACGTTGAGCCAATGCCTGAAAATATCCTAGCGGAACGCTGTGGTCGCCACCAATTACAGCCACTTGTTTGCCCTGATTCATGGCAGCAGTAGCTTGTGCAAACAGCCATTGATTGACAGCAATACATTCCTGATTGATATTTTCCAACACTTGAACTAAGTCTGGATTATCTTCCACCAGCCCCCCTTGTTCCATATGCTCGATAATCTTGGCAGCATCTTGTCTGAAAATTTCATTTTTCTGCTGAATATGTGAGGGAATTTCATACATAAAAATACCCTCTTTCCAGCCATCAGGATAATCGAAGTCATATAAATCTAGTTGCCGAGAAGCTTCCAGCACCCTTTGCGGCCCCGCCGCTGTACCGCAGCCATAGGAAACAGTAACTTCCCAAGGAATGCCAAATACAATAATATTGGCTGATTCGCAATCAAACGGAAGTCCCAACAGATTACCGTTATCGACACCAATCCCGCTAGGATCGAAGTTGTGTAAGATTTCCTCTTTTGTCGCCATTGGGCAGTTCCTCTATTAATGTCAGCAGAAAGCAACTTATTGGATAGATAGTATAACTCAGGGATAAAGGCTCTCACCCAGCCCTACACTAGATGTATTCTATCAAGTTGCTTTCCCGCGATAATCTGTCGTAGTGGTAAAAAGAAATTTTCAGAGAAGATATTAGATTAAGGATGTTGCTGATGGTTTTGAATTGGTTCTGGGAAATTGAGCTTAATCGCGCTGGGCCAGATTACTTATTTTTGGCTACCTTCAAGCCCTCTGAAGGGCTACAGCTAGCTGAAGAAGTCAGGCAACAACCACTGCCAGGATTTAAACATTACACAGCCACAAATTCTCCGTGTTGGTTACATAATCATAACGCTAGTTACGATTTATATATGGACGAATATCACTATGAGCAGTTAGTCGCAAATATAGAGGGTAAAAACGCTGCAAATATTTGGATTTATAATATAATTACTGTCTGCGGCTGTGACTTGAAAATTGAGCGCGGTTATGGGGGATCTCTAGGGGGAGAGGTGGAAACTGACCTCATCCTAAAGCTCTCCCACTCACCAAATTTGACGATCGTTAAATGGGCAGTTGTCTGTGGTGGCAATGGCTATAACTATACAGATATGGCTACTGGCACGAGTACAGCAGAATTGTTAGATTACTTGCTCGGTATTACCCGATGAATTCTATTAGACATCTCCAAAAATTCTTGTGGGGTAGGCATTCTGCCTGCCCTTTGAGATTCTTTTGGCGGAGATGTCTATTGTGATACCACTTGGGTAATTGCTCAAAAGATAAAGCCTGGGTTGAGGATGCGACTACTGAGGGTTCTCTACTTGAGTCTTTATGGTTTGCCAAACGGATAACACTCCATCGATCCATCCTTGAACAAAGCTAATCCGACTTTGGGGATCGACTTCCAGTAAGTAAGTAAAATCGGCATCATTCAAACGAGCTTGTTCTGGATAGTCTTTCAGATTCAGAAAAGTCCAGAGGTAGTCCAGCACATCTTCATCAAGGGCAACCGCCAGAGACTGAACTCGTTCAAAATGGCGGAAATCTTTGTACGATAACTTGGCACTGGAGCGAATGCCTAATTCAAACCCTTCTTGACGGACTTTGTTGAGGAGAACTTTCTTTTCCGTCTGAAGGCGTTCCACCAAATTGTCTTGTTCGGTGACTTGGACTTTGAGTTCTTCGTAGGTGATAGCCATCTCTAGGGCCTCCTGGCAAATAGCGGAAATATTAAATTGATGCTTGACGGGCTGAAGTCGGGCAAACAGTGATTCCGGAACTGCAATGGTGACTCTTTGACTCACAACTCCCTCCCCTGTTTTGTGTACTCTTATACAATAGCAGGATAAATTGCATAATGGCTAACAATGCAATAATTTGTTGCATAACATACAAATTCGCAAAAGAAAGTATGCAATAAGGTAACACTCCCATCTGGGAGTGCCGCGAAAATCCTTAAGCTTGAGGGCTTGCCTCTGCGGGTCTTTCGGGTTGATGGTGGAAAATGTTTGTATATGTTACAGATAGCTGGGATGGTGGGTTACGGCACGGGAACTTAATTATTGCTTGAAAGTGTTGAAATTATCGCCCGTGCCTAACCCACCCTACGATTAAATAAGTTTTTATTATCACCACAACCACGGGAGAGCCATTTAGCTAAAGATGTGTTGGAAATAATTACTGTTTTCTCAGCCCGCTTATACGGAAGCCGCAGCCATAAAAATAAGAAGATAGTAGAGGAGCTAAGGGACGTTGCTGCGAGGATTTAATGTTAATTTAGAGCATTGGCATCGGGATATAAATCATCCAAAAACCGTCACTTCGACGGGGATTGCCTGTGGAGGATCGAACAAGCTATTTTATGGCGATCGGATAAATTCTAGAAGCCGATGATTTCTCATCTCTACGATAACCATTCAAACTCAAGATCGGTGCCTTCTATATGGGATGCGTACCATTGGTTGAATTGCTCGATCTGCTCATCTGAAAAATAGTTTATCCAGTCGCCAACAATCCCTTTACGCATAAACGAACTACCTGGTTTAAAAGATTCAGACCATTGATCCATATTCGTTTCTGGGTTAGCCTTCATCTCTTTAAAAGAGGATTTTTGAGCTACAAATTCTGCTTCTTCCCTAGAAAGATTGAAGTTTAGGAATTCAGCAATTAGATTGATATTGTTTATCAAATCCTTCTTCATATCCTCATACTTGATAAACAGCACATTTTCATCATTTCTGTGGTTCCACCAAGGTAAGACATGATCGAAGTAGGAGCCAAAAGGCACATTTCCCTGCATAAAATACCCGAAAAATTCTTCCCAAGTACCATCCCAGCCAAATTCTACTCCACTACGCAGGAAATGAAAGTACGAAACTGCCACATCTCTTGGATTTCGGGCCAGATAAATATACTTCGCTCTGTGTTGGCTATTAGGTCGGATCATTTCGGATGGTAAATGGGTTTTAAAATAACGTGGCGACGGGTATAGTTCTAGTGTGTCTAAAGAGTAAAATTCCAGCAGAGGTATTGTTTCAGTACGAGATACTTGTTCGTTAGGGGGCTTTGGTTTAGCAATGTTATAAACAATTTCTGCTAGCCAGAAGGTTCCTGCTTTGGGATAGGTTACTAGAAAAACATCGTCTGGTCTTATTTCGTATTTATGAAGGTTAAGTACCGTTTCCCGAACTATGTATGGGTATAAAATTAGGTTATTTAACCGGATGTGTTGAAAACTTAAAGAGGGATGATCTGATAACATTTTGGCTCCTAGTAATTACATACAACAAATTAGCGATCGCCAAACTTGAGGGATGTTTTTGATTTTTTTTGTCAGGGCTACAAATAAATATTAAGTCTCTTTTTAATTTTCAGAAAAAGGGGAATTAGAAGATTTTTTCTGTATCAGTTTTATTAGACTTGCTAAATTCTCAAATACATCTAAATTAATCTCACTATTTAAAAATTTAATATCAAAAGTGTTTTCCAGTTTGTCAAGCAACATCATTGCGTCAACTGAACCCAATCCCAAACTAAAAATATTACTTTCATCTGATAGGGTTTCTGGATTGACATTGGGTAAAATTTCTAATAGCACTTTCTTGGTTTCTGCTTTTATGAATTCGACGCTTTTCATCACTTTACTCTCTTGTTTTTACTAAATTAAATCTTTTCTCAAAATTTTACCTAACGCACTTTTAGGAATTTCTTCTCGAAATTCAATGATTTTCGGGATCTTAAACTCTGTCATCCGCTCTTTACAGAACAGTACAATTTCTTTTTCTTCGATTTTTGCTCCCTCTTTTGTCACGATTGCTGCTTTTATTATCTCTCCGATATCATCTTGTTTCACACCAACAACTACAGCTTCCTGTATCGAGGGATGAGTTGTCAAGATAGCTTCTATTTCCAAAGGATCTACTTTATAACCTCCTGTATCGATCAACAGCTTCTTTCTACCAGTAATATAAAGATAACTGTTTTCATCTTTTTTCCCTAAGTCGCCAGTTAAAAACCACCCATCCTTAAATGCTTGTTGATTTAGTTCTGGCATATTATAGTAGCCGCTGGTAAGTGCTTCACTTTTGATGGCTACTTCTCCAATTTTACCAACAGGAAGTTCTTCTTCTTCATCGCTAAGTATCTTTACCTGGACATTTTTCATGGGAATACCGACTGAATCGTAAGTATTTTCCATGTTTGTATCTAAATTAATCGAAATCGACCCAGCTTCTGTACAGCCATAGAGTTGTCTGATGGGAATTTTAAACCGAGTCAGGAATTTGTCAAAAATCTCTTTAGTTAAAAAATTACCAGCGGAAAAGCATAATCTTAAAGCCGATAAATCGACTTCGAGATCGGATGGGATATCTGCCAAAATATTAAAAATGTAAGGAATGGCAGGGAAAATTGTCACTTTCTCGCTTTGGAGCAGTTCTAATACCCTTTGACGCCTAAAAATAAATGGTACTTCAACAGGATTTCCCTGCTGCAAAACTTGCTCTAATATTACCAAAGTTGCTCCATTGCAGATGGCAGCCAACAGGCAATTTCCTAAACCGTGAGCGTGATACAATGGTACTATACATAAAATATTATCTGTTGAGTTTAGGTTAGTAGTTGCGCCGAAGTTTTTTACTTCGTGATATAAGTTATGTTGGGTTTTACCAATTCTTTTAGGTTTGCCTGTTGAACCAGAGGAATATTGATAAAGTACGCTCCCACTTTCAGAAGTCGCGTTTTCATAATTTTTAGTTTCTTCTGTGACAATCAAATCATAAAAGTATGTGGTTGATGGCTCGATTCCATCTACAATAATTAATTGTATATTTTGGTTGATTTTGGCAATAATATTACGACAAAGATCGACCCGTTTTAAATCGGTAATAATGGCTTTAGGCTTGCTATCACTGATGTAGTAACTGATTTCTTCTTCTTTAAAAAGGTGGTTTAACGGCAGTGCGATCGCATTTATTTTAGCAGTTGCATAAAAAGCGATCGCAAATTCCGGACAATTAGGCAAAATCAATGCTATACAGTCACCCGGTCTGATACCAATTGTTCCCAGGCCCTTACTTAAACCCCTAACTTTAATGTATAACTCTTCGTAACTAATCCTCAATTTGTCATAGACAATAGCAGTTTTTGAAGGATATTGTTGGGCATTTTTTAGTAGGAGTTCTTCTAACATACTTTTTTTTACTAAATTTGCTCGAATTTACATCTAATATTCTTACGCTGACTTGCCGCTCTGAAAATACCCAATATATTCGATACTTTCAAGTTTAATTTACTACTTAAAAGTCTTGAGTAAATCTCCCAGTTCTGAAAGTGATTGATTCAGAAGTTTGGTATATTCTGACGGTTGGCTAAATTGACTGGTAACACACAAGGTAATTTTCTCAGGGTTGATTATGTAGCTAACTCCGTAACCGTAATTCACTGGTGGTGATACGAAAACAAAGCCAGCAATACCCATATTACCAGGTAAGCTGCTAGTCCATATAACTGGTTGAGTAAAGACTTGACTGTAGGCTTTATCCAGGAATATTTCCGGAACCATATCCTGATAACGACTGAGACTGTAAAGCGCGAGCAGGTGCGAATCAACATTCAGTCCCTTTTTACAGTTAAATAATCGTCGCATATGGGCAACTATTGCTGCATTTAGAGCTGAGTATTGTGCCTCTTTTGAACTAGCCTGGGACAAAACCCGGATTAGCTCAATCGATTCGCTAGTTACTGTACGGATCTCCTCGAATCTTCCGTATTGGAAATTCCTGATGTGTACCGATTCAGTCACACACCTAATCTTACCATACAACCGAGCATAAGCTAACTGCATGGATAGTTGAACTACAGCATCAACATTCAGGGTATGCTGCCGCAGGAAGTCAGCACCGAATTCTTGGAATTCCAGTACTTGCAAATGGTGTTGTGTCTTGAAATACCCAATATTTTCTTTTGCTAGTTCGATTTCCTCCATAATTTCTGGGCTTAACTTCCACTCTAATTGAGTGGGAGATTCCCCTTCTTCAAAAGCAGTCAGTGTGGGTGCTTCTTGGTGAGGTTTCTGGCTGATTTCGTCAGTCATACGCATTACTGTATAACCGTCAAATCCGCTGTGTTCGATGTTGATTGCTGCCTGGGAGTTAGCAGTGACAATTATTTGTACGGGTTTGTCAAACCAGCGATTTTGCCCATCACCGTAAAAGGCATTTTCAAGGCTTGTTTTTAAATTGGTGGGTGTTGTTTCGTCCAAACATACAACAAATAAAGCGCTGTCCAATAAGGCTAGAGAGCGAGCGTTTTCCGGACTAATAGATGTAATATAGGAACGGAGAACAGCCCATTGAGTGCGAGGTAAGGTTGTCAATGTCCCCACCGCACAATCATAGGAGGTAGTGTTGTCAATTATCCAGTTGAGTTGTTGTTCGATCTGTTCGATCGTTGGTAGTTGCTCTCCTTTAATTAGATTTAAGCAGTAAAAGCGATCGCGTCGGATTACTATTATATGTTCTGAGTTTTGAGTGCGTACCAGACTATCTCGCTTGATGCCTGGAATCCGCGATGTACCGAATAAGTTGTCATACTGAACCATACATAGCGCAGGACGCCCTATGTGGAATATATCCCGATCTGGTTCGAGAGAACGAGTTTTAATTTTCAGGTAGAACTTTAGTAGGTTAAAAATTAGGATGGCTGCAACGCGAGTAGGAGATAGTTCCTCGCTTCCTATGAAGGAAGACAACACTTGTGCGATGTTTGTCTTCCTCACCAATGGCAATCTCGCTTCTAAAAAGCGTTCATCTAAAAATTCATCTATATAGCTGGTGCTAGTTGAACTGGCGATCATCTCCAACTGTTTTTGGAGCTTTTGTCCTTCTTCTTGTTGAAATTTTTTCACTGCCGCCTTTGTGCAAGCTAGTTCTGTCTCGCTTAACAGCGGTGTGACTGCATCTAGATAGTGGGAGCAAGTATCTTCTAGTTGCGGTAGAGGCTGTTTGGGAAGTGAATCCTGGAATTGGTACACCGCTATTTTTCCCTTTAATTACATATTGCTAGAGAAAATTGTTTAGGCTTTATATTTCAACCCATTTAACGAAGTTTCGTCAAGTTATTTACTTTTTTTACAGATCGGTCAGCTTTAAATCGAATGTAGTTGACAAACTACACAATTTTTAGCCTATATTTCTGCGTTTACGTCAATTTATCAGAAAATTACCACAGTGTCAACTTCTTTCTTACCTCCACTAACTATGAGTTACTTAAAAAAGTTATGATGCCCAAAACTGTAATTCTGTCACGTAACACACTATCTTTCCAGATCGATTAATCTAATCATCAAGCAATTTCTTAATAAAGTGTAAATATACTTAACAATTTGGTAGTGAGAAAGGCTTTAGCATAATGGGGTAAGATCTAGCGATCGCCTACATTTTACGCAGAGTGTAAAAATGGACTTTCATCTAGATGCTTTATCAAATCTGCCCAACGTTACAGTTTTCACGGCTTATCAAAAAGAGGAATTGGAAGAGGTATATCAAAGTCTTGCTTGGGGCTATTTCGGCAACTTGTCTGATGTCAGCAATCAGGACTTTCAGAAAATCTGGGGGAGAACGAAAAATGATACAATTTCCAGCAGCGAGATTACAGCCTCCTCTCGGCTTCTCAATGTCCGCTGCGGTAAGGGCAAAACTGCGATCTGGTTAGCCCAGCAAACAGGATGTGAAGTTGTAGGGGTAGATATGAGCGAAGTCTGCATCGCCAACGCGATCGCACAAGCTCAGAACCACCCTTCACTGCGTCTCTCTTTCCACCAGGCAGAAGCAACCAGCCTGCCTTTCCCAGACGGATGGTTCACCCACGTTCTTTGCCAAGGAACTCTCGCCAAAATTCCGGAACCCGAACTAGCTTTAGGCGAAATTCACCGCGTTCTTCAGGAACGCGGTACTTTTATGTTTGATGAAATGGTAACCCCAGGATCGGCTCTCAGTAAAGTAGTTGCCAAACAAGTCGATCGGCAAGAGGGACTTACATCAACTTGGAGTCCCGATGACTGGAGGGAAAAACTGGCGCAGCTAAGCTTTTTGGTCTTAGAAGCAGAAGACTTGAGCGAAATAGTCAAACAAAACTGCAAAGTCTTGTCCGAACTGCAACAACTCGATCGATCGGAACAGAGCTATTTGGATCGGAGGATCTGGGAAGCGATCGACTCTGGTAAAGTAGAATGGTGGTTTTACAAATGCCAAAAAGTAACCAACTGGCTGTCTTGGATCTGCGAGACTTCCAATACAGAAGAACTCCGGCTTAAATACGACATCTGGGCTAGCGCCTACGAAGCTGATGTGGAAAAGCATTGGCGATTTATGACTGAGAATGCCGCACTTACTCTCGAAAAAGCGCTGCCCCTCAAGGAGGCTCTCATCCTAGATGCTGGCGCGGGAACGGGGCTCGTGGGCGAGGCTCTAGCCAAACGGGGATATACCAATATAGTAGCTGCGGATCTTTCCGAGGAGATGCTGGCTTCTGCTAGAAACAAACAGGTTTACAAGGTTCTGCACCAATGTAATTTAGAAGATCCCCAGGCTTTTGACTCCTTGGAGACTTTCGATGCCATTATCGCGGCGGGTATGTTTGCCTATGCCCACGCCGGTGTTGGGGTCTTACAAAATCTGTTCCGTTTTTTGAAGCCTGGAGGGTTATTTGTGGCGACAATGCGATCGGATTACTACAAGGAGATGGAACGATCGCTTTTTGAGTTACCGTGGAGCGTAATTGCTCAGTCAGAGTTCAAGATATATGAGAATGAAGTAATGTATATTTTGGTTTTTCGCAAGTAGCGAACTATTCCGTCTGAATCAAAGATTAAAACGGTTCTTTAGTTTTGAGGATGCCGATCTTTGGCAGCGGGGAGTAGGACAGCGGCGTCAAAGACGTTCATGTATTAACTTTTGCATAGAGATTCCCAAAGCACCTTTGTTAGCCAAATTAGGCGCTCTCTGTAATTTATGATCGAAGACCCAATCTTATTAAACGACTGGCACGTAGTAGCCAAGGTAGAAGATTGCCCACCCGGTAAAATTTTCACTGCACGCTTGTTAGGAGAAGACTTGGTGCTATGGCGTCCGAAAGATTCTAATTCTCCAATCCAAGTGTGGCAAGATTACTGCCCTCACCGAGGTGCGCGTCTGTCCTTGGGAGAAGTGTGCGATCGCACTTTAGTTTGTGCCTATCATGGCTGGGAATACGATACAGCAGGTAAATGCAAGTATATTCCGGCGCACCCAAACCAAGAGCCGCTAGAGAAAGCCCAAATCAAAACATACCAGTGTCAGGAACGCTACGGTTGGGTGTGGGTATGCCTGGGCAGTCCATCTGGTGATGTGCCTACCTTCCCAATTTGGGACGATCCCAATTGCGCTAAGCTCTGGTGCGGTCCGTTAAACTGCAATGCGAGTGGATTTCGGTTGATGGAGAGTTTTGTAGATATAGCCCATGTCCCTTTCGTCCATAGGCACAGTCTCGGTCCATCTAACCCCCAAATAGAAGACTATGAGGTGGTAGTCACGACCGAGGAAATTAGTATCCCCGAAAGAATGTTTCAGATGGACAGCGACGGTAAGCAGACGATCGAAGTAGCAACTAGCTTGACGAAGGTTTCTTCTCTGTTGACTGTATCCGTTTTTACGGAAACTAAACAAGGGCCGTCGCCCGGTCGAACTGCTTGGCTGGCAGCAATCACACCTGTTGAGGAGGAAAAGTGTCTGCTGTGGACTTGTGCGGCGATCGATCTAGACAGTAGCTTAGTGCCCCAGTGGGGAAAGATGCACGAACGGCTGCTATGGGAAGATATTCGGATTGTCAATTCTCAACGACCCGCACGTCTGCCGCTCGGACCTGCCACAGACTCCCAATGGCCAGCGAATTTGCACGTTCCGAGCGATCGCTGTACCGTGATTTACCGCAAATGGCTCAAGGATAAAGGCGTCACTTTTGGCGTATGTTAATTTCCATAAGCGATCTCTCAAAATTTTCAACCAAGTCTGTATCTTATTGAAAAATTCTTCAACTCAATTATGATCGCAGCCGATCCGATTTTACTCAATGACTGGCACCCAGTCGCCAAGGTAGAAGATTGTCCACCAGGTAAAATTCTCACTACACGCCTATTAGGAGAAGACCTGGTGCTATGGCGTCCATTAGACCCGCAAGCGCCAGTACAAGCATGGCAAGACCGTTGCCCCCACCGAGGTGCCCCTTTATCCTTGGGAAAAGTTGGCGATCGCACTCTGGCTTGTGTGTATCACGGCTGGGAATACGATCCCACAGGTAAATGCGTCCTGATTCCCCCTCATCCAGCCTTAGAGCCTCCTGCGGGAGCGCGGATTAAAACCTATCATTGTCGGGAACGCTATGGTGCCGTGTGGGTATGCTTGGGCACTCCTTCTGCCGATGTGCCTCCGTTCCCAGAGTGGGACGAACCCAATTGCCTTCAGATCCTGAGCGAACCTATACACGGTAACGCTAGTGGTTTTCGCTTGGTGGAGATTGGTATAGATTTTACTCATTTCCGTTATCTCCACAACCAAACTGAATGCAATCCGCAAGTCCACCAAGATTTTCAAGTGGAAATGACGACCGATGGAATTACTGTCTGCGAAAGACACTTTCCGGATGCGGATAGCCAAGGCAAGCGAGTCACCTATACATCCAGTTCATCGATGAAGATTCCTCATCCGTTGAGGTTATACAGTTACATAGAAATTACTCAAGGGCCGTACAAAGGGCGGTTCGCATTCTTGACAGCAATAACACCAGTTGAAGAGGAGAAGAGCGTGCAGTGGAGTTTTACAGCCACGAACATGGATAAGGCGATGCTCCCACAATGGTTGGTGTTTAACCAGCAAGTGCAACAAGAAGATGTTTGGATGGCAGAACGCCTACAACCAAAACGGATGCCGCTCATCCCTCCCACAGACAACAGATGGCCAGCCGATTTGCACGTTCCGAGCGATCGATCTTCGCTTACTTACCGCAAATGGCTTAAACAAATAGGTGTTACTTATGGCGTTTGTTAATAGGTAAATATTTGTGGAACAAGAGCAAACTTCCTATTACATAACTCTGCCATCTGGTCTGGGTGAAAAAGATCGCAATATTACCCTGGCTCAGGTCCTCTTAAAATACCTTGAACTGGAGGGTGTCACTAAATTGTTTGGCATACCCAGTACCGCTATGAAGCACTTGTTGAACGAATTAAAGAACCAAAACGACAAATTCGACTACGTTATTTGCCGTCAGGAAACAGGGGCAGCTTTCATAGCCGATGGCTATTTTCGGGTGACAGGTAAACTAGGGGTGGTATTGGTTGCTTGTGATGCTGGATTGCCCAATGCTTTAACTGGAATCTTAACCGCTCAACACGACAAATCCGCTTTATTGGTCATTAGTGTAGAGCCGTCAGCAGAAAATTATAGCAACAGCCACATCTTAGATGAAGTTGAGATTAGCGAGAATATTAATGCTGTCTACCGCAATATCTGTCAGTACAGCGATCGCATCCGCAGTCCCCAAACTTTCCAACCTATTTTGACTCAAGCATTGCGAAATGCACTGGCTATTCCATCTCGTACTACTTGTATCGGTTTGCCGGACAAACTCGCGGGGAGTTACCTATCTGAGGAGATGGCATTTCCCACTAAGCCAGAACATTATCGGGCCATTCCCCAATTCTCAAGTCCTCATCAGGTGCAACAGGCATTTGATTATCTCACTCATGCCAAACAGCCACTAATTTTATTGGGGAACGGATGTCGCCCAGCACTTCGCGATCGCCAGAGACTGGAAAAATTCAAGTCATTTGTGGAAAAGTTTGCCATTCCAGTGATGACAACTCCCGATGCTAAGGCCATTTTTCCAGAAAGCCATTGGTTGTCATTCCGAAATTACGGCATTGCTGGCTGCAATTGGCCTAAATACTATCTGGAGAGTTCCAACTACGACGCCCTGATGGTAATGGGATCGAGTCTGGGTAGATACAGTACAATTCCTCCTCAAGCAGGCAAAGAACCGTTGATTCCCAAGGGTGCTTTGATTCAGGTGGATCTGGATCAAAGCGCGATCGCCCGCTTCTTCCCCGTCCAACTAGGAATTGTCGCAGAAGTTGGCACCGTAATTGACAATCTGTTTGAGCTAAGCGATCGTACCCAAGCAGACGAATCAACTGTAGCAGAGCGGCGAGCATTGATTAAACAGATCCGGGAAACTCACTCGCCGTTCCTCGAACCGCAAAAGCGCAATTCTGAAGCTGCGCCTATTTTACCGCAAGCTTTGATGAAGTGTATCAACGATAACGAAAAGCTGCGTCAAGGAGGTCATATCTTTATCGATAGCGGTAACTCTACCCACTGGGCGTGGCACTACTTGGAACTCGATCCGCCAGTCGAATTTCACGTTTCCTCTACGATCGGGCCAATGGGATTTGGCACTGCTGGTGCGATCGGTGGTAAAATAGGCTCGCCAAATCAGGTTTGCGTAGCCATTACTGGCGACGGCGGCTTTATGATGCAGGGAAATGAAATATCGACCGCTGCCCAGTACAATGTTGGTGTCGTTTGGGTAATCCTTTATGACAATGACTTGAATATGATCGGTCAAGCCATGAATCAGTATTTTCCAGAGCCGTCAGTCTGGAAAAATTACTATCAGCTGGGAAAACCAAATCTAGCTAAGTTTGCCGAAGGACTGGGAGCAGATGCTTATGAGGTTCGCACTCTGGAGGAAATGCGGCTGGTATTTGCAGAAGCGATCTCGAAAGCAGATATTAATAACAAGCCTCAAGCGATCGTTGTTTATATAAATACAGAAGAAATACCACCTTGGTTTTAATTTCAGATTTGAGGTTTCAGATCGATCGAAATTTGAAATCTCAAATCTACAATCTGAAATTTAATTTAGGAGTTTCTGCTTATGCAAAAAGAACAATTTGTCACCATTGGCGGTAAACGCTTTCACTATACTTGGTTGCGCGACAATTGTCTGAATTCTCAAAATCGCCATCCAGATTCCCTCGAAAAACTGAATGATATTTGCGATCGCCCCTCACACCCACAACCGAAGTTTATCGAAGAACGCGATGGAAACTTGATCGTTGATTGGAATGAAAATCCCCCTCTCCGCAGCGTTTTTCCCATTTCTTGGCTACTCGCTCACACTTGCGATCCACAACCTCAATCTCCGATCGGTGAAAATGTGATTCTGTGGGACAAAGCTTGGTTGGAAGCCAACCCGATCGAATGGCCCGATGTTCGTAAGTCAGATTTTAAAATGTGGATCGAGCAATTGTTATCTCTAGGATTTATCATCCTGCGAAATATTCCCCTAGAAGAACTTGATACCTTTATCTCATCCTTCGGCCCAGTCCGCAACACCGAATACGGTGGCATTATGACACAAAAAGTCGGCAAAGACTTAGCTGCAACCAGTCACGGCATCCCACCCCACAACGATCTGACTTTCTGGTACGGACATCGGACAACACAATTCATCCATTGTGCAAAAAACGAAGCGGCTGGCGGACAAACATTTACGATCGATGGTTTTCGCGTCGCCAAAGACTTTCGTGAAAATCATCCTGACTATTTTCAAATTTTGGCAGAAACTCCCATACAATTTTGGCGCGTTCAGCACGAGCATCAATATTTCTTTCGTCCGGTAGCTTCTATCATCGAAGTAGATAAAGCAGGTAATACTACCGCAATTCGCTTCAGTCATAAGAACTGCGTACCGCAATTACCGTTCGACCAATTAGAGCGTTTTTATGAAGCTTATACTGCCTTCTCTCGCTATCTTAATAATCCAGATTACCAATACCGTTTTCGTCTGACTGCCGGAGATTGTCTGCTCATCCAGAACTTCCGGGCGCTGCACGGACGGACAGATTACGATGCTACTGTCGGAGCGAGAGATTTTAGGGTAGCTTATATGGAATGGGACTACTTTTTGGCAAGATACTTTTATCAACGCGAGTTGGAAGTAACCCATTTCGCTATCAATGGAAATTGACCTGAAAGTAGCAAGGAAGAAAACTGGATGAGCTACCAAAGCGTTGTCAAAGCAGCAATCCACAAACAGGCACCTTTCAACCCAAATCGGTTTGCCAAAATTTCTGAAAGAAAAGATCGATGCGATATTCCAGCACCTGCTTGGCGATCGCTCTTGGAAAACGCTTATTTCCAAACTTGGAAAGGAATACTTTTCGATAAAGGGCCAACCGAAATGGCTCTTTATCCCATGCTTTTGTACGAACTCAAACCGAAAACAATTATTGAAATCGGAGCATTAAGCGGTGGCAGTGCCATTTGGCTAGCCGATCACTTGGAAATGTTCCAAGTAGAAGGTCGTGTCTATTGTATAGATATCGATCTTTCTCTCCTTGATGAAAAAGCAAAAACTGACTCGCGAGTTCATTTCTTAGAGGGGGATTGTCACAATATGGCTGCCATAATGCCACCGGAAATGCTGGCAACGCTCGCTCATCCTTGGTTAATCATAGAAGATGCTCATGCTAATGCGGTAGGAGTTGTTGAATATTTTCACCAATTAGGTATCCAAAGTGGAGACTACTTGATTGTCGAAGATACCAATCAAGCTATGTGGGAGTTGGAATGGGATGATTGGGATGACCAAGAAGTATTAGAGAAAGGAAAACGTAAATTAGAGGAGTTGAAAAGCTGGTTAATGAATCATCAAAACGAATATCTAATCGATACATACTATCAAGATATGTACGGTTATAACGGCTCGAAAAACTGGAATTCTATCCTGAAAAAAGTATGAAAAAGAAGTCAATAATTAGGATATGGATGGGGAGAAGCTTAACACCATCGTTCCGCTCGAAACACATACTTTAATTATAAATGCTAAAAATCTAATTAGCAAGCAGGTAGATTAAATTAAGGATTTCAAATGAATTAGGGTTATTTATTCTGAAATGATTAATCAGCGAAAAACATTAATATTGAGGAAATTTAGGAATTAAATTGAGAGGTAATAATGAAAAATTTACAACCTAAAGTCAGAATTGAAAATTTGATCAAAATTTATGGAAAAAACCCGCGCTTAGCTCTCCAAATGTTTCGCGAAGGTAAAAGTAAAGATGATATTAGGCAAGCCATAGGTCATGTTGTAGGCATTGCAAATGTTTCTTTGACAATCAATCAAGGCGAATTATTCGTCGTAATGGGATTATCTGGTTCGGGAAAATCGACGCTAATACGCTGCATTAACCGTTTGAACGATCCTACCAGCGGGCATATATATATAGATGACGAAGACATCGCTCACGTTGAGGAACAAAGACTGCGAGAAATTCGCCTGCTCAAAATCTCAATGGTGTTTCAAAATTTTGGGTTGTTCCCCCACAAGACTGTGGCTGAAAATGTTGAGTACGGTTTAAAAGTGCGGGGAATGGACAAAACTTCTCGCCACCAAAAAGCCCTAGAAATCCTGGAAACGGTGGGTTTAACTGCATGGGCTTCTTATTTACCCGCTTCCCTGAGTGGGGGAATGCAGCAGCGGGTAGGGCTAGCCCGTGCCTTAGCTACAGATGCTGAAATTTTACTGATGGACGAACCATTTAGCGCTCTCGATCCCCTAATTCGACGTGAAATGCAGCAGGAATTGCTGCGCCTGCAAAAACAACTGCACAAAACAATCGTCTTTATCAGCCATGATATTCACGAAGCGCTGAAAGTAGGAGATCGCATTGCCGTGATGAAAGATGGCAGCATCATTCAAATCGCCACTCCCGAAGAACTCGTTACCAACCCTAGCGATGATTATATCCGCGCTTTCATCCAAGATGTCAACCGCGCCCAAGTCATCAAAACTGGTACTATTGCTCGTCAAACAGTTCCTTTAATTCTCGGTGAAGACAACGATCCTAGCGCCGCACTAAAGCAAATGTTACATCACGACTTCAACGATATGTATATTGTCGATCGCGACGGCAAACCTGTTGGTACCGTCAATAGAAAAACTCTGGAAACCGCCATTTCACAAGGCCGGGAAGACATCAGCCAAGTGATGCAGACCAACTTTCCCCAAGTTAATGCTTCCACGAGTTTAGAAAATACATTTCATCTCTGCCAACAAGGACTTCCTATAGCTGTAGTTGATGGGTCAGGATTTTTCAAAGGAGTTGTTGAAAAATCGGATGTTCTTGTTAATATATTGACGCTCCCCAACTAACCATCAGCTTATTGACAGCCTTCAGGAGCGTCAGGAGCGGAGGAGCAAACGAGTAGAAAGGCAATCCCAAATCCCAAATCTAAAATCTAAAATGTTAAATTCTTTGGCTCTATCCAGTCATTTCATTGCCTTAAGTCAAGGCTGGCTTGATGTTATCTTAAATCCCTTTAAACTTTATACCTTACCCATTCAAGATTGGATTAACACCGGAGTTAATTTACTGGTCGAGCGCTGTCGTCCCATCTTCCAAATCATTCGGATTCCTTTTAGCTTAGCACTTGATAGCATAGAATGGCTGTTCCTTGCTATTCCTCCCCTGATTTTGTTGCTAATTCTTGGCTTGACAATCTGGCAACTGGCTGGGCGAAAAATTGCTATTTATAGCGTCATTGGGCTCATATTCCTTGGCTTTTTGGGGGTGTGGGAACAAACAATGATGACACTTTCTCTCATGGGGACAGCAGTATTGTTTTGTGCGGCGATCGGCGTTCCCATTGGCATTGCTTGTGCCAGAAGCGATCGCCTAGAACAATTTGTCCGCCCTGTACTCGATTTTATGCAAACCCTGCCATTGTTTATCTATCTCGTCCCTGTAGTAATGCTGTTCGGCATTGGCAAAGTGCCGGGAGTAATAGTTACATTAGTTGTGGCTATACCACCTCTAATTCGCCTCACCAACTTGGGCATCCGGCAAGTGTCAACAGAAGTAGTCGAAGCAGCGATCGCTTTTGGTTCGACCCCTAAACAAGTGCTGTGGGAAGTACTTCTTCCCCTCGCGATGCCCAGCATCCTGACCGGTTTGAATCAAACAATCTTGATCGCCTTATCAATGTCGGTGATTGCCTCGATGATTGCCGTGCAAGGACTGGGAATGATGGTGTTACAGGGCACCAGCAGCTTGAACGTAGGACTGGCTGCCGTAGGCGGATTGGGGATTGTTTTGATTGCGATTATGCTCGATCGGATTAGCCAAGCAGTAGGTGAAGCCGATCGCCAAGTTTCCTGGTTCGAGCAAGGACCGATCGGTTTTCTCCTCTCCCAGTTAAACATAATAAAAAAAAAGAGAATTCTCAAGAAACCCAGTTTGTTGAAGTAAACACCAAAAAAGTAGTGACTTTGGTTGCGCTAGCAACAACTAGAGCAACTACAGAATCAAAATCAGTCATAAAAATGACCTTCGATCGCTGGTTACAAGCAGCTAGAGAAGCCGAGAAAGCTTTTGGTTAATTCTGATTTTGTGAAAGCGCGACGCAGAGCTGTTGCACTCTGGACTAGCGCCTTTTCACGTCCCTCAGTTACGCCCTGGATATAGATAAAGCCATGAATCATATCTTCATAACAGGTATATTCAACTTCAACTCCAGCATTGCGTAACTTCTTTGCGTAGTCTTCGCCTTCATCAACAAACGGATCGAATCCGGCGGTGATAATCAACGCAGGTGGTAAACCGCTTAAATCCTCTGCTAATCCAGGCGAAGCCCGATGGTCGAACACATCTGCTTCACTGTTGAGGTAGTGGTTATTACACCATTCTATGATTTTCTCAGTCAGAAGATAGCCCTGACCGTACACCTCACGAGAGGGAAATTTGGGGGCAATATATATATTTGGGTACAGCAGCAGTTGAAAAATCAGACTCGGACTGCCATTGGCTTTAGCCAGTTGGGTAACTACAGCCGAGAGGGTGCCCCCAGCGCTATCGCCACCTACAGCTATTCGTGTCGGATCTCCTCCCAATATCGAAGCATTTTGGGCCACCCACTGGGTAGCGGCAAAAGCATCCTCCACCGCCGCTGGAAATTTGTGTTCCGGTGCCAGACGATAGTCAACTGAGACCACAATACAATCTGCTTGTTTACACAAGTGGCGACAGATTGGATCGTGAGTATCCAAGTCACAGAGTACCCAACCACCACCGTGGAAGAAAACCAGAATGGGGAAAGGCGTATCTTTGTTTACTGCCTGTGGTGTGTAGATCCGCACTGGTATTGTTCCTGCTACTCCGGGAATTTCGCGATTTTCCACAGAGTACAAGGGAAGGGGTTCTGTATTTATAAATACCTGCTCGGCGTATTGCCTCTCAAGAATACGTCCCTCAGTTGGTGAAAGTTCCCAGAGTTCGGGAGCATTGCTGGCTTCAAGCTCCTTCATCATGGCAATCCATCCTGGATGTAATTGCCTTGATGTGTTCGGTTTTGTTTCCATAAATTTAGTTCGATCGTTTTTAACTATATTATGAATCACGATCCCCAACAAATTTACGTCAAATAAAACCGATTTCTGCCTAAGTCATCGACGAGCTTAATTTTTCTTAAAATCCCTCATCTGAAAAAACTTTAATTTGGATATTCCAGGAAAGTAAAAATAGTCCCGAACCGACTCGACTGCGTGCCGAAGAGTCGATTAATAAACATCAAAAGTTGTTTGATAGCTGGTTAGAAAAAGCTAGAGAAGCCAAAAAAGCATTTGCTAGTGCAAATCTCTAGCTTGATGTAGATATACATTTAGGACATTTTGTCAATTCAAAATTAGATGCGATCGCTCTGAATTTTGTCTATCCATTGCCACAGAGTTATTAAGCTCCTATGCGTTCTTGGCAAGTCTAAAGATATCGTTATTACCGCGATTCCAAAGCACTGCAAACTTCCATTGCTTGATTTTCCAATCCGATCCGATCCGAATCAATCCGGCTATATAGTAACCGCCCATTTCAAAGGTGTTATCTCCTTGATCGTTAGGCAGAAAGTGCATTGCACTCACATGAGCTACACAGGTCGCGGTATCATCTGATATTTCCACAGAATGGTTAGTGATTTGATGCTGAGTAGCTTTCAATCCTGATAAATCTTGGCGAGCAGCATTAACCATTTCTTCTGGCTGGAAACTTGCCACTGGTATTCCAATAGAAGAATAGTCAACCTCAACGGGATTGGCGAAAACGTTGTGAAGAAGCTCCCAATTACGCAGATCGATCGCTAACCCATATTGATTAACGACTTCAATAATTTTCGCTCGGTCGGTTAATTTAGCTAGCAAGTCTTCAGTCATAGTTGATGAATTCAGAACTTGAAGTAGAGATACGCAGATACAATAGCACATTTGGCATTCAAGCAAATACTTCATCCGATCGAAAACCGCTATAACTGTCTCGACATTCCACACCACAAAAGTTCTAAAACTCTTGCTACTAAATTGATTGCGCGAAACTCGCGTGCCTTTCCCCTTTGCTCGTCTGAACCTTAAGGGGACGACAAGCCCCCTCAAGTCGAGATTTAATCAAACTTCATCCGCAAAGTTACGTTTGCGATCGCAACTAACTATGTGTCCTGTTAAGCGGCATAGCCGGATCGGGATCTGAAGCAGAAGCGTTCAACATTTCAGGCTCAGTCGTAACTGTAGCGTTGAATTCATTGATTCGTCTGAGTTCCTCCTGGTTATTATTTACCATTACAGTCGCATAGAGGTCGCACATTTCATCTGTTGAGTACATTCCCCAAGTTACCGTTTTCGGAGGATCGTTTGGGTTATATGGATTATCGCTGGAATTATCAAAGTAGGCTTCCATCTCCAGCTTTGTCCCTTTGGGCAAGTTCAACGGATGCGAATATTCGTAATCCAATTGCCAGTTGAAGTTCCAGTCTTTAACCGAGATCATCGGCTCGATCGTACCATCTGGAAGAATTGCTCGAACTTTCATCTCTCGACCGAGAAAGTGCATATGGGGCTTGACATCAATGACTTGCACATCAATGGGAATTGTTCTAGTAGCGGTGACTTTATAGTGCGGCTCCCCAGGGGGTATTTCCAAGTTATACTGTCCGAATAAAAGTTTGGTGGCCAGCTTCTGCGGTTTGGTCGAAGCCAGGTATATTCCCACACTGGATCGATCTGTCATCCCATTTGCAGTTGCGGGGTAATGGTTTTCCAGAATCAGATCCGAGCCTTTAGGGATTACGCTAGAAACCCCATCAGGTAAGTAGTTTGCCAACATTCCCGGTGTCCACATATAAATAATATCCGCCCAGTGATTCTTATTCTCGCCCAGGCATGGATATCCTAAACCTGGATATTCTGCATCCCATTTACGTGCCTCATCACTTGCAGCTTGATGTAGATTCGCATGGTGAACAGCTTTGTAATTGCCTGGTTTTATTTCTATTGCCCTAACGTACAGGTCTTCCGGCAGATTGAGCGGCAGTACAAAACATTGATATCGGTCCCCATCTGTGGCTTCCACTGTGTAGGGTTGTGGTACTTTCAAGATCAGGTCAGGCAATCCTAGTTGCCAGTCTCCATCTGGGAATTCTGGTGTTGGTGGCAAATCGGCTGCATCGCCCTCGACTGCACCTGTATTCAACCATTCCTGAATCAGGGCAATTTCTCGATCGCTCAAGCGTCGCGAATTTTTGAACTCTCCATACCCAGGCACGGCTTTCCACGGTGGCATATAGCGGGAAGAAGTTGCCCAGGCTATTTCTTCGGCGTGATTTGCTGCATCTCGGTAAGTTAACAACGAGAAAGGGGCAACCTGACCGGGGCGATGGCAGGTAGCACAATTCTGATTGAGGATAGGTGCAATATCTTTGGTGTAAGTTACCGATATCGTCGGCTGATTGCCAGCTTGACTTAATGAAGCAATAGATTCATTCGCCAAACTCACAGGTACGCCAACTGCGAAGGCGGCTGTGAGCATAACTGCCAAGACTAGAATAACTCGATAAATAGAGAACGCTGGTTTCATCTGTCTATGAATTTGGCACAAAAGCCATATATACTCGTTAAACGAGAAGCTATTATAGGCGCAAAGCAACTCAATACGTTGCTTGTATCCCTAAAAAAGCTCTCCCGTACCTGTGGTGATTGAGATACTTGAATGTCCCACTGTTTAGGTAAGCAAGAATCCCCGTCTCTTTAGCACTGGGAAGGAGCGAGCCTTATGGATTTATAATTAACGCAATTCTCCTTGATACGCCCTTTGGTTCCCATTTCTTCAGATTTTTTCCCACTCGTGGGTGGCCTACTTGGTGTAACTTAAGGGGACAAAAGGTTTTGATCGGTTTTGGAAAGCAGCAATGAATATTATAGGTATCTCAGCTTACTATCACGATAGCGCCGCCGCCCTGATCGGAAATGGTGAGATTGTAGCGGCTGCACAAGAGGAACGATTTACAAGAAAAAAGCATGACCCAAGTTTTCCCAGCCAAGCGATCTCTTACTGCTTGAGAGAAGCCGGAATCCAGCTTCAAGACTTGGATTATATAGTCTTTTATGAAAAGCCATTTACTAAATTCGATCGCCTCCTAGAAACCTACCTAGCCTATGCCCCAAAGGGGTTTCGCTCTTTTATCACCTCTATGCCAGTCTGGCTCAAAGAAAAGCTTTACCTTAAATCAGTCATAAAAAAAGAACTTGCCAAACTGGGAAATTGCCAGCCCTCTCAACTACCTCCCCTGCTCTTTACCGAACATCACCAATCTCACGCTGCCTCAGCCTTTTTCCCCAGTCCTTTCGAGCGTGCTGCGGTTCTTTGCCTCGATGCTGTCGGTGAATGGGCAACAACTTCCCTCTGGTTAGGGGAAGGCAATCAGCTAACACCCAAATGGCAAATTGACTTTCCGCACTCCTTGGGGATGCTTTATTCAGCTTTTACTTACTACACTGGCTTCAAAGTTAACTCTGGTGAGTATAAGCTGATGGGATTAGCACCTTATGGGGAACCCAAATATGCAGACTTGATACTTGACCATCTGTTAGACCTCAAAGAAGATGGCAGTTTCCGGTTGAACATGGAATACTTCAACTACACCACCGGTCTAACTATGACCAACCAGAAGTTCGACACTCTATTTGGTGGCCCACCCCGTCAACCAGAAAGCAAGCTGACCCAACGTGAAATGGACATAGCTGCCTCTGTTCAGAAAGTGACTGAGGAAGTGGTGTTGCGGCTGAGCAAAACGGTACACCAACAGTTGGGTGAAGATTATTTGTGTCTGGCTGGTGGTGTAGCTCTCAATTGCGTCGCCAATGGTAGAATTTTGCGAGAAGGTCCTTTCAAAGATATCTGGATTCAACCTGCTGCCGGGGATGCCGGGGGTGCTATAGGAGCTGCCTTGGCGATTTGGCACCAGTACAAAGATCGACCTCGCTCCTTTAAAGGTAGAGATACCATGCAGGGTTGCTATCTTGGGCCAAAATTTAGCCAATCAGAAATTCGTGCTTATCTAGATACAGTTGGCGCTAAGTACGAGCAACTAGAAGATAACGAACTCCTACCAAAACTGGCAGAAATTTTAGCTCAAGAAAATGTCGTGGGCTGGTTTTCCGGTCGGATGGAATTTGGCCCTCGCGCTTTGGGGAGTCGATCGATAATTGGCGATCCGCGCAGTCCCAAAATGCAGTCTGTAATGAATCTTAAAATTAAATATCGGGAATCTTTCCGACCCTTTGCCCCATCAGTTTTAGCCGAACGAGTTTCAGATTACTTTGAAATCGATCGCTCCAGTCCTTATATGCTGCTTGTCGCTCCTATCAAAGAGAATTTGCGCCATACGATGAACTCCGAGCAACAGCAACTATTCGGGATAGATAAGCTGAACGTTCCTCGCTCTACCATTCCTGCCGTTACCCATGTGGATTATTCAGCCCGGATTCAGACAGTTCATCAAGAAACCAATCCCCGATATTATGAACTCATCCGTCACTTTGAACAGAAAACTGGCGCAGCAGTGTTGGTGAATACTTCCTTTAATGTTCGCGGTGAGCCAATTGTCTGTACTCCAGAGGACGCCTATCGGTGCTTTATGCGTACTGAGATGGACTATCTAGTGCTGGAGAATTTCTTGTTAGCTAAGTCTCAACAAGGGCAGTTGGAACAGGATGATGCTTGGAAAAAAGAATTTGTGTTGGATTAGAGGAACAGCATCATGGAAGAAATTCCACAACTTAACAAAAAAGAACTGCGAGATTTTGGACTAATCGCTGGTACAATAGTAGCGGTTTTGTTTGGCCTATTATTACCCTGGCTCCGGGGTCATACCATACCGCTTTGGGCATGGATTATGGCTGGAGTTCTTTGGGTTTTGGCTGTCCTGGTGCCGATGGTACTCCAACCAGTTTATCAAGTCTGGATGCGAATTGGACTTGTGCTTGGTTGGGTCAACACTCGCATCATCCTGGGAACTATTTTCTTTGCCTTAATAATGCCGATGGGCGCGACTATGCGCTTGTTGAATCAAGACCCAATGGCTCGAAAGTTTGATGCTAGTAGAAAAACTTATTGCCGACCGAGCCAGGAAATCACAATAGCAAGTATGGAGAAACCTTTCTAATGTTTGAGACGACACTTGACCTGTTTAAAGACCTCTGGAAATTCATGAAGGAGCAGAAAAAATACTGGCTTGCTCCACTGATAATGACTTTAGTGATTCTCGGTATTTTGATTACATTTGCTCAGAGTTCTGCGGTGGCACCATTTATCTATACCATATTTTAAGAAACGAATACTTGGGTAAAACCAAGAAATTAACACCAGGCACAGGCTAAATAATTATGTTGACTGCCAACGAACTATTCGACGAAGCCTATTATCTAAATAGCAACTCAGATGTAGCAGTAGCCGTATCGAAGGGCGAGTTCAGCACCGGTTTTGCCCACTACAACCAATTCGGTCAATTTGAACAACGCAACCCCAGCGCCTATTTCGATACCAGCTATTATCTGCAAAAATATCAGGATGTAGCTAGTGAAGTAAACGCAAGAAAGACCACAGCGTTTACACACTTCATCAACTTCGGTCAAAGTGAAGAGCGCAACCCCAACCAGCTGTTCGATACTAAATATTATCTGCAACAGTACCAGGATGTGGCTGCTGCTGTTAACACAGATATACTCACAGGCATACAACATTTCATCGAGTTCGGTGACCGTGAAGGCCGCGCCCCTAGCTCCTTTGTCGATACCAACTTTTACCTGGGCCGGAATACAGACGTAGCTAATGCAGTAAAACAAGGCACAATTGGAGCGACAGAACACTTCATCGCGTTTGGTAGCAAAGAAGGTCGCATTCCCCGCCAGATGTTCGATAAGATATACGTCTTTGGCGACAGTCAATCCGACGATGGGAATTTATATGCTATACTGGGAGGCTTTTTGCCACCAAGCCCGCCTTATTTTGGCGGACGTTTCAGCAATGGCCCGGTATGGACGGAATATCTGGCACCGGAACTGGGATTACCAGTCGATCCTGCCAATAACTTTGCCATTGGCGGCGCTCAAACGGGAAATGAGGATGTGATTAGCTTTGAGGGCGCACCTCCCGCGCCACCATTGCAGAAGCAAGTTGATAATTTTGTCGCCACTCATCCGGTAGCCGACCCGAAAGCACTTTATGTAGTATATGCCGGAGGTAATGATTATCTTGTTGGCGGAGCAACAGAAGCGGGGCCGACAATTAATAATCTCGCTACAGCGGTAACAAAACTGGCCGCTATTGGTGGGAAAAACTTTATGATGCCGAACTTACCAAACCCATCAGGCTCTCCTTTCTCGGTTAGTCAAAGTCCTGAGTTTCAACAATCATACACACAATTAGTTGACCAGCACGCCAGCATTTTGGCAGCAACTATACCAAATCTAGAAAAAAACCTGAATATTAACATTATTCCTGTAGATTTTACTGGGTTTCTCAGGCAAGTGCGGGCCAATCCCCAGAATTACGGAATCACTAACCTCGGCAATGTAGTACCGGGCGCTGGTGGTAGCCCGGAAGTAGCCAATTTTACACTACCACCAGGGGTTAACCCAGACCAATATTTGTATTGGGATCTAGCACATCTAAGTACCCATAGCCACCAATTAATTTCAACAGCAGCTTTGAGGGCAACTACGGCTATAGGGGAAGTTGTGCAAATTTTATAACGTGAGATTTCCTCACATTACCCTGTCGGCCAAAGCAGGCTAGAGCCGATTCCAGATGGTTGGCGAAAAGTAATGTAAACTAAGATTAAATTTGGATTAGTGCAGCACGGCAGAAATAAACCACCAGTTGAAAAAAGTTGACTAGCTGACTTGACAAGCAATATCCCTTCTGCCGTCAGCCGTCTGCCTTCTTGCACTAGCCTGTACCTAGAGTCGCTCTGTTTGGCCTGTAACTTACTCGAATTAATCGATGAATTTGACCATTTCAAATCAATACAATTTTCTCGGTCGCTTCTTCCGACTGGCTCTTGCTAACACAGTTTCATACATCATGGAGCCATTGGCTGGTTTAATCAGTGTGGCTTTTTTAGGTCACTTATCAGATATTAATCAGTTAGTTGGGGTGGCTCTGGCTACAGTCCTGTTTAACGGCATTTACGCTATTTTGTCTTTTGTACGGATGAGTACTACTGGCATAACCGCTCAAGCTGTAGGCCGAAACGATCGAGAGGAAGTTCTGCTGACAGGACTGCGTAATGTTTTAATTGCTGTAGGGATAGGTTTACTCATCTTGGTTTTGCAGTATCCGTTACGAGAACTAGGGTTTGTGCTACTAGGTGGTACTCCAGAAGCCAAAGCTTCAGCTTTTGATTATTTCAACGCCAGGATTTGGGCAGCCCCTGCTGTGATGATCAACTTCGTCCTGTTTGGTTGGTTGCTGGCTCAAGAGATGAGTGGCAAGGTGTTGCTGATGTCCTTTGTTGGCAACACCAGCAATGTGGTACTGAACTACTTGTTTATTGTCCGGTGGGACTGGGGAAGTACGGGGGCTGGACTTTCCCAAGGTATTACCCAGTATCTAGTGTTATTGGTAGGATTGATTTTTTTATGCCTACAAATCCAGTGGCAAGAATTAAAAACGGCGGCAGTAAAAGTTTTTCAAAAGTCAGGTTTTAAATCTGCCTTTACTCTTAGTGGAAACTTATTTGTCGCCATGATACTTACCATCTTCTGCTTCAACATTTTCCAAGACCTAAGTTCCAATATGGGGACGATTATCTTTGCTCAAAATACCTTGATGATGCAGTTGGTTAACTTAAACTTCTACTTGATAGAGGCAGTGTCATTGGCCACAGAAAGCCTCAGCGGACAATTTGTAGGCAAAAAAGCCAACGAGCAGTTAATGCCTGTGGTGGGAGTCTCTGTAGCAACCAGTCTACTGTTGGGAGTTAGCATATCTCTTCTGACTGTGTTCTTCCCTGAAAATGTATTTGGGCTGTTAACCGACCATACCGAAGTAACTGAAAATATTGATATCTATGTGCGGTGGTTATTACCCGTTATGGGAATTTGCTCGATTGCTTACATATTTGATGGCTACTTCTTGGCTTTAACAGAAGGGCATACGGTTCGCAACGTTACCTTAGTCGCTATGGCTGCGGGATTTCTGCCTGTGGCTTTAGGCGCTGTATATTTTCACAGTAACCATCTGTTATGGTTCGGTCTGTCGATGTTTATGCTCGTAAAAGCAATAATGTATGGAGTACAGCTACCCAGGACGTTTAGGAGTGATGCAGCGGAAGTGACTCTGAAAACAGAATCTCAAGTTACAGGATTGAATTAACTTACCGAGTTTGGGGAGCTATAAGCTAAGTTTTTTGAGTTCTGCCGGTTATCTGGCAGTATCTGAGGAGATGTTCGGATTCTCGATGCGGATAGACGAATTGTAGTTTTTACTATGGCTTGATATTGCCGTCAACTAAAAGCTCTAAACGGAAGCAGTTCCCCAAAATTTTACCAAAATTTAAGATTATACCAAATCTGCTTCCTCTCCTCCATTTTTTTATTGGGGAAGCGTTATCCTAAAACGCTTTCCTAACCAGAATTTAGAAGTCATAATAAATCCACTTCCTCTTACCCTTTTTTGGCCTCGTGAAGCACTGCCATAAAAATACGAACAAAGTGAGAAATTCCAGACTCCTGAACTAGACGAGGGAATCAAGATTTGGTATGAGTAAATTATGCAAGGGATTTTTCAGTTGGTTGTGAATTTTTTGCAAGGCTCTCAAGATTGGTACTTGTTTGATAAGCAAATCTATATGGCTGAAGAACGACACACAGATGAAACCAGCACTGAAGATTATTAGAGTTATTATAGTTTTGGTAATTATCGTCACAGCTACCTTCGGAGTTGGTATACCTGTAAGCTGGGCGACTGACTCTATTTCAACATTTCGTCAAACAGGAAGTAACGAGCCAAGTGAGGTAACTTACACCAAAGATATTGCGCCTATCCTGAATAAGAATTGCGCCACCTGCCATCGTCCCGGTCAGATTGCCCCCTTTTCTTTGTTAACTTACCAAGATGCGGCAACTCACGCGATGGAAATAGCCTGGGCGACGTCATCGCGCTATATGCCACCGTGGAAAGCCGCACCGGGCTATGGAGAATTCAAAAATCCGCGACAGTTGAATGAGCAAGAGATTGCTCTGATTCAGCGATGGTTGAGTGAGGGGACACCAGAAGGGAATCCCGCCGATTTACCACCAACACCAAAATTCCCGGATGGAGACTGGCAACTAGGGAAGCCTGACCTGATCCTAAAAGTACCAGAACCCTATACGGTTAAAGCTACAGGGACTGACCAATATCAATGTTTTGTACTGCCGCTAAATCTACCAAATGACCTGTACATTAGGGCAATAGAAATCAAACCGGGCAACTCCAAGGCTGTTCACCATGCTGTTGTTTATCAAGCGGCAAGTGATGAGGCACGTAGATGGGATGCACAATATCCTGATGTGGGGTATCCGTGTCTTGAGGTGCCTAAAAGTCACGAGGGGGGATACGGTCTTTACACTTGGACACCGGGAACCTCTCCCGATTACTTACCTGATGGAGTTGTGAGATTAATCCCAAAAGGCTCAGATATTATTCTGGAAAACCATTACCCGCCAACTGCAAACGAGATAACAGATCGATCGACTGTGGCAATATACTTGGCCAAGACGGAACCGCAGAAGCTGGCCATTGAAATACCATTCGGACAGCCCAACTTGAATATTCCCCCTGGAGAGCCGCGCTATAAAGTTACTGCTGCGATGACAATTCCGATGGATTTGCAAATACTCGATATCATGCCCCATATGCACCTTCTGGGTCGGGAGATGAAAGTGACAGCAACTCTTCCAGATGGTACGGTCAAACCGATGATCTGGATTAAAGACTGGGATCGCAACTGGCAAATGGAATACCAGTATAAAGAGCCGCTCAATTTGCCCAAAGGTACAAATCTGGAAATGATAGCCTACTTTGATAATTCCAGCGATAATCCACGTAACCCGAACTATCCGCCCAAAAGAGTGACTTGGGGAATGAGTGCAATGGATGAAATGTGTGATTTCATCATCACCCTAATGGTGGGAAATAACCAGGAGGAACTAAAGCAGGTAAATGAATTTTACAGCCAAGTCCTTTCTGAATATGAGGCCGCTATGCGTGCGCGAGCTCGTAGGTTGCACGCACCTCATAGCGGCGATCCTACCTTTGGGGCTGCCAAAGTACGATCGCAGCAGACTCTCACGTCCAGTTCGGAAGCTCGGTATGAGGGTAACTCTCTCCAGTTTAGGACAGCCTCTTAGGTCGCTTTGCACCTATAATAAATTCTTGATTTGACAAGTGTATGCTGCTTTTCAGCTAATGTTATAGAGAAATGAAACCAGGGCACAATATTTATCGGATTATTCTCATTTTGGTAGTTATGCTCGCAGCTGCGTTCCTGATTGGCATACCTGTGAGTTTAGCGAATGACTCTATTACCACAAAAAGTGAAGCTGGCAACGAGCCAAGTGAGGTAACTTACACCAAAGATATTGCGCCTATCCTGAATAAGAATTGCGCCACCTGCCATCGCCCCGGTCAGATTGCCCCCTTTTCTTTGTTAACTTACCAAGATGCGGCAACTCATGCAATGGAAATAGCCTGGGCGACGTCATCGCGCTATATGCCACCGTGGAAAGCCGCACCGGGCTATGGAGAGTTCAAAAATCCGCGACAGTTGAATGAGCAACAGATTGCGCTGATTGAGCGATGGTTGAGTGAGGGGACACCGGAAGGGAACCCCGCCGATTTGCCACCCACACCAAAATTCCCGGATGGAGACTGGCAACTAGGGAAGCCTGACCTGATCCTCAAAATGCCACAACCCTACAAAGTTGAAGCCATAGAGAGCGATCGATATCAATGTTTTGTACTGCCGCTAAATCTACCAAATGACCTGTACGTTAGGGCAATAGATGTCAAGCCAGGCAACTCCAAGGCTGTTCACCATGCTGTATTGTTTCAAACTGCAAGTGATGAGGCAGTTAAATTGGATGCACAAGACCTGGATGTAGGGTATCAGTGCTTTGACGCACCTAAAAGTCACCAAGGGGGGCACGGTCTTTACACTTGGACACCGGGAATGTCTCCTGAATACTTACCTAATGGAGTTGCTAGAGTAATCCCGAAAGGCTCAGATCTGATTCTGGAAAACCATTACCCCGCAGCTGCAAACGAGATGACCGATCGATCCAGTGTGGCGATATACCTAGCCAAAAGGAAACCCCAGAAGCTGGCTGTTGAACTTCCATTCGCACAATACAAACTGGATATCCCTGCTGGGGAAAAGCGCCATAAAATCACTCTTACCACGACAATTCCCGTCGATTTGCAAATAATTGATGTTATGCCCCATATGCACTTTCTCGGTCGGGAGATGAAAGTGACAGCAACTCTTCCAGATGGTACGGTCAAACCGATGATCTGGATTAAAGACTGGGACTTTAACTGGCAAATGGAATACCAGTACAAAGAGCCGCTTAATTTGCCCAAAGGTACAAATCTGGAAATGATAGCCTACTTTGATAATTCTAGCGATAATCCTCATAACCCGAACTATCCGCCCAAAAGGGTGACTTGGGGAATGAACACAACAGATGAAATGTTCGATCTCATGGTTACCATAGCGGTAGAGGATGACCAGGAGAAACTAAAGCAAATAGATAAGTTTTACAGCACACTTATTTCAGGATATGAAGGTGCTGTAAATTCGGAAAAAAACTCTCATCCTCAGTTGCCATCAGCAATGTAACTTTGAGGATGGAGTTTCCTTAAATTTTGACAAAATCAGGAAACTCCTTGGCAGTTGGATGATTCTTGAAAAAAGAATTTTAGCTTGATGATAACAACAGTATCTACCTCAGAAAAAGATAAACAGTTGCCGAACTATGAAATATATTCAAAGCACACTAACCGAACTGATTTGTCCTAGATGCAAAAATGAGTCGCTGGATTTTGATAATGATGTAATATGCTGCCAAAATTGCCAACAACAATACGAGATTAACAACAATATTCCTCTGTTGTTTTGGCCTGAAAATATTGAGGACACATCAGGAAAAATTACTGACGCTGTGAAGGCATTTTATGAAGAAAATCCCTTTCCTAACTATAATGATTTAGACAGTGTTGGCAGTTTAATGCAAAAAGCAAAAGAAGGTATATTTGCTAAGGTATTAGATGAGCAATTGCCTTTTGGAATTAAGGTATTAGAATGTGGATGCGGTACTGGACAGTTAAGTATTTTCTTGTCGATCGCTAATCGCAGTGTGTTTGGCGTTGATATGTGTCTTAATTCATTAAAACTAGGTCAGGCTTTCAAAGAAAAGTACGAATTACAAAGAGTGAATTTTCTCCAAATGAATATTTTTCAGCCTATCTTTAAGCCTGAGAGTTTTCATGTAGTCATCTCTAATGGTGTGTTGCACCACACACATAATCCTAAATTGGCATTCTCATCCATTGCTAGGCTGGTAAAACCAGGGGGATACATTATTATAGGACTTTACCACAAGTATGGAAGAATCTGGACAGATGTGCGACGCTTAATTTTCAACTTAACAGGAGATAAATTCAAGTTCCTAGATCCAAGAATAGTAGATGTAAATCTCAACGAACGTAAGCGACATACATGGTTCATGGATCAGTATAAAAATCCCAATGAGTACAAGCATACGATCGGTGAAGTAATGGGTTGGTTTGCAGAAAATGGGTTTTCATTTGTGAATAGTATTCCTAAATCTAGCGTCGGTAAAAAATTTACTCCTGATGAGAAGCTATTTGTTGCCCAGTCGCCTGGAAATGCTTTGGAACGTTTTTTAGTTGAATCATCAATGATTTTTACAAACAGTAAGGAAGGAGGATTTTTTATTATGATTGGCAAAAAGGAGGGTTAGAAACTGAAAAATTCTGAGGTGAAGATTTAGGTTAGTGTGCGTCGCTAAGCTCGTAGTGCGACGCGCACAATCCTGACTATGTATAATTAAACCGATTACTTCTTAGAACAAGAGTGATGAAACCAGAAAAATTCTTGAAAGAGCGTGTAGCTATTGTAACGGGAGGAACTTCTGGAATAGGCAAAGCTATAGCTATAGCTTTAGCTGAAGCAGGATCTGATGTAGCTGTAGGTTCCCGTTCTGCTGCTACAACTCAGTCCAAAGCTGAAATTGAGGCCAAGGGAGTTAAAGCTCTGGTTGTTAATTTGGATGTCTCTTCCACCGACTCCGTACAAACTTTTTATGGTGCGGTGGTAAAAACTTTTGGCAAAGTAGATATTCTCGTTAATGCTGCCGGAACTGTTGTATCGCAGACAATGTGCAACCATTCTGACGAACTTTGGCAAGAAACTATGGAAGTTAACCTCAACGGTGTCTATCGTACTATCAAAGTTTGTTTACCGGGGATGATTGAGCGCCGATGGGGTCGAATTATTAATATTGCTTCTATATCTAGTGTAGCCGATTCTAGTTATGTTGCTTATTGTGCTTCTAAAGCCGCAGTGGTGGGGCTAAGCCGCTGTGTAGCTTTGGAGGGAGCGGCTCATGGTGTATCTTGCAATACGATTAGTCCTGGCTTTGTAGAAACTCCCGGTAGCAAGAATTTTTTAGCAGAAGTGGCAAAAAACCAAGGTCGAAGCTTAGCTGAATACATTGAGGAATTCAAACAAAACAATCCCCAAAAGAGAATTATACAGCCTGAAGAAATTGCAGCACTAGCTCTGTTTTTGTGCCGTGAGGAAGCGTTTGGGATTACCATGCAAGATATCACTTTATCCGCAGGCGCATCTTAGTCAGGATATTACATATCTTCTCCAAAAGAATCTCAAAGGGCAGGCAGGATGCCTACCCCACAAGAATTTTTGGAGATGTCTAATGAGCTATACATAACAGACTTGGAGATAACACGAAAAAAGAGATGATTGAGCCGGATTTGATTTCAAATGAAAATAAGTTCCCTCCTATCGAAAAGATGGGTTTGTTTATAGCTGCGTCGCGGGCACTCTGTGTTGGGGTACAACTTGCAGTTTTCACTCATATTGCCGATGGCAAAAGGACTGTGACAGAGATCGCACGCGCCGCAGAAGCTTCCGATCGCGGTGTCCGGATGTTGCTGGATGCACTCGTCGGTCTCCAGTATCTTACAAAGTCGGGTGAAGAGTACGGTCTTACACCAATTTCCTCGGAATTCCTGGTTCGAGACAAGGCTAACTATATGGGTCTTTTGCTCGAGGAAGAGTGGATGTGGGAAAGTTGGAGTCATCTGCGGGAAGTCGTTCGCACCGGAAAGCCTCTCAGACAAGCTGATGGTGTACACACAGGGATAGCTCAGAAGTTTTTCCGCGCTTATATTCCTTTACTACATTTTGTTAACCGTGAGCCTGCGCGTCGCGCCGCGCAGGTTTTGTTGAACCAAGGTGTTTTACAGCCTGAGTTACGTGTGATTGATGTAGCCTGTGGCTCTGCGGTTTGGTCGATCGCTGTTGCCCAAGCAACGGGTCGGGACACAAGTGTCACCGCAATGGACTTGCCACCTGTTCTTGAGATTGCACGCGAGTTTCTCAAACAGGATGGCGTCGAGAACCAGTATGATTTTCTGCCGGGTGACCAGAGAGAGATGGAATTCGGGCAGAATGTCTACGATTTAGCGATTATCGCACGCTATATCCACGATTTGGGTGAGCAGGAGGCACAAAATCTCTTCCGCAGAATCTGGGTTGCTCTCAAGTTTGGAGGACGAATTGCTGTCACTGACTGGATGCCAAATCACGATCGCACTGGTCCGATGACACCTCTCATCTTTGCGCTCGGAACCTTGCTCCACAAAGAGGAAGGCAACGCGCATACCGCTGCGGATTACTCGCGTTGGCTGCACTCTGTCGGCTTTACTGGAATCGAAGTGTCTGACCTTGGTTCAGATTTAACTCTGGTAGTTGCTGTCAAACAATAGAGTCAAAAGTCAAAATTAGGAATTTCTTTCCACTATCTCGTTTTCCCGCTCCCCCGCTACCCCACTCCCCCACTCTCCGGCGGGGAGTTTCAAAATATCATTGAATAGTTGTTTTGCAACTATTAAATTGCCGTTTTTAGAAACATGAGCAAAATCAGTATAGATGTATTCGTCACGTGAAAAAATGTCTGTATAATCTAGTATCCAATCGTAACCGCGCTCTTGAATAATATCTTTAATGAGCGGATATACGAATTTGTACTGTAATAATAATTCTCGATCGAGTTCCGGGAAATTTAGATGGTCTAACTTTGGGTTGCCAATGGAAGCTACTGGCTGCAATACCGCCAGAAATTTTATGCCTTCTGCTTCGGCTATATCATGTGCTATTTCCCAATCTTTTATAAGTCTTTCTGCAACTTTTTGAGCGCGTTCTGGTAAGTTATCGCACACATAGTAGCCATCAGTGGATTTTGTTTTGCCTGACTCAATTTTAGGATCGGATAGAGGACGGAGAATTTCTCCGGCCAATTTTCTGCTACCATCAAAAAAAATTCGATTGATTAAATTTAATACTAAAACATCAGTTCTTTTAGCAAGTATTGCTGCCGATCTTATGCTATTTGTCTTTAAATTGTCACCAATTTTAAAATGGGAATCGCAAGAGACATATATATCATTTACCCCATCATAAAATACCGCCGCATCAATTTTATCTCCGGCAACTAAAACATTAATAAATTGATCGATTAATTGACGGCTCGTATAGCCAATTTCACCTCTGTTGTAAGAATGTATGCCTGAAATTGAACTGAACAGAGCCGGAATAGTTTCATTGTCCCGCACACCATAACCCCACATAGTCGAGCCGCCAAAAAAGTAAAAAGACTTACTATTAGGCTGATAATCAACAGGTGTGGGATCTATACGATATCCATTAGTATCGACATGAAATGTTTTGTATTCAACGGGGATTCTACTCCAACCAACAGTCGGACTGTATTGAAGTGTACTTCCTTCACTCAATTCTTTAAAGTGAATTTTTGCGAAATCTTTGTCATCAGCGTAATTAATTAAGTAAGAGCGATCGCCTCCTGTGTCCGCAGTTTTGACAAAATATATATCGACAATTTTATTGCTAAAAAAATTTATAACTGCCAAAAAAAAAGCAACTGTCAACAAATTAATAAAAACTAAACTAATTTTATCTTTCATACTCTCATTTTCCTCTCACCTGAGTTGTTTCTGCGAACGCTCTGCTTTTGAACTGTCAGGTCAACAGCAGTATCTAGTTCTATCCCATTTATTTCAATCAATTCTTGAGGTATTGTAGCAATTTTTGTGAAAAAATAGTACGAGTACAATAGACATCTCCGCCAAAAGAATCTTAAAGGGCAGGCATCCTGCCTACCCCACCAGAATTTTTGGAGATGTCTATTGCTTTCACCGCCTTATTTCCCTAACAAACCTGAAATATAGTTACGGTCAAAGGCGAATCCGATCGAGATCTCGATCGCAAAATTAATCTTATGAAACTGAAAGCCTTGTCCAATAAGGCTTGTAGCTTGTTACATAAAATCCCGCTCTTCAGTGCGTTAAGTAGGAGATAATCGCAGTTACCAGCCCCAAGTCAACCTTTGAGGAGGATGATTTTGGCTGGGTAGATTAGCGCTGAAAAACCCGATTTATAGATAAGTCCTCTAACTTAAAAATTCTTTACAAATATCTTATTAAAAAAATATACTTTTGATCTAAATTTAGATCAAACTAGGTCAGGCTTTGAGGATGAAAAGAGAAACAAAGACACTTACTTTAGCTACAGTGACTGCCTTGGTAGTGGGTTTAATCGCTTGCCAACCAACTCCTAAAGCGACGACAGTATCGGCGGGATCTACAGGGTCGGAAAAAGCGATGCCAGGAAAAGGTGTGCGGGTACGTCCTGGCTTCGATATACCACCGTTCAGATTGATTGCGGAAGTAGTGGATATTGGGCTGGAAAAGCTAGGTTACGACGTTCCAGAACTAAAACAAATTAGTTCCGCCGCCCTTCTCTACGCTGCACTCGCCAGTGACGACATCGATTTCACTCCTACCCACTCCGAGAAGTCTTATGCCAAATTTTATCAAAATAGTGGTGGAGACGTAAAATTAGAGCAGGTTGGTAAAATAAGCGATAATTTCTTGCAAGGTTATCAGATCGATAAAAAAACCGCCGACCAATACAAAATCACTAATCTGGGGCAACTCAAAGACCCCAAAATTGCTAAACTTTTTGACTCAGATGGCGATGGAAAAGCTGATTTATCAGGTGCCCAGGCAGGTTGGGGTGCAGATGAGATTATCAACCATCACTTAGATGTCTATGGGCTGCGGGCTACAGTTGAACACAACCAGGGAGATATTGCCAGCTTAATTGTAGATGTGATTGCTCGTTACAGGCAAGGAAAACCTGTTCTCTTATATAACTTCATACCTTCATGGCAGTCTCAGCAGGATTTAAAGCCAAATAAAGATGTGATTTGGTTAGAAGTTCCTTTTACCTCTATGCCAAAAAGCTTGGGAGTCTATACAGAAAAAGACACTTCAGTAGATGGTAAAAATATCGGTTTTCCTAAAGAGGGGCTGCGTGTGGTGGCTACCAAAAAATTTTTGGCAGCTAACCCAGCCGCCAAACGCTGGTTTGAATTAGTGCAGATTCCCCTTGAAGATATCAACGCTGAAATGTGGCTATTTCACGAAGGTAAACGCAGTCCAGAACAAATTCGTCAGCGTGCTGAAGAATGGGTAAAAAAGAATCAAAAATTATTTGATAGTTGGTTGGAAGAAGCGAGAAAAGCTGGTCAGAATTCAGGCTGATTTCTGCTATTTTTTCACATTTCTAAAACATCGATCGTTGCAGAGAGTGCTGTCTGGATCGCTCCTTGAATTGAGGCATGGTTGATCGCGAGGTGTTCGCCTGCAAAAAAGACGCGAGGGTTATCTAAAGGGTAGGGCTGGCACAAAACTTCCTGATATTCTTCGTGGTCGCCAGGAGTAAAATAAGCATAAGCTCCAGATCCGGGTTTGATTTGTTCATCCCAAGACCAATGTACAATCTCGTCAACGTATCGATCGATTTGCGGATGGAGTTGTTTGACTTGATGCAAGGTCGTATCGGTGCGATCTCTCTGGTTAAGGGTTAAGAACTTCCGTGAATTATCTTCCCAACGGTAACCTGCGGTGAAAACAGACGGGTGATGCGAAACTTCCGGGTCGCGAGGAATCCAGCGATAGTCAGTTCGATCGTCTTTCGTCAAAGTCGCTAGTTTCGCATTATCTGAAGGATACCAAATCTGTTGGATCGGTAAATCTGTAAAGCTGGCACCGCCATAGATTCGATCGTGGAGTTCCCAAGGACGAGCGGTACAATGAAATAAAGTTTTGGCCGCACTGCCGTAGGTAAGGCTGCGATTGGCTTGCTTTTTCTTGGCTGGAATATCCGGATCGAACTCGATCGTTGCCAAAGCTGTAGCAGGAACCGTGCAAATGATATAATCGAACTCTTTGGCGAAGCTGCTATCCAAATTTTTCCCCCGGACGATCGCTTCCCTATCGGTAATTTCAATAGCTGTCACTTTTGCGTTCAACTCTATCTTCCCTTGCACTCGTTTAGCAAAGGCATTCACCAGAGTTTCCATCCCACCAATTAGCTGATATTGTTCAACTCGATACCAACTAAAGAAGTCGATCGAGCCTTCTAGGAGCGATACTCTCTCATAATGACTCATACCCGTAGTGTGACCGACCATTTCAAAAGCTTCCTGAGAAAGGCGATCGCGAAAGTACTGTGCAAAAGATATCGAATCGTACTTCTTCAGCAGCGTACTTGAAAACGACGGGCAGAACATCTCCCACTTTTCAGCACAAGAGAGAGTTTCTGTCAACTCCCGCAACAGGTCATCGTACAAAATAGCTGGGTCAACAAGCTCTTGTGGCAGCAGATTGAAAACTGCAAAAAGTTCGCTAACCGCCTCAATTCGAGCCTTTTTGCCGCGAAGATAATAGAACCCAGCCGGGTTATAGCTAACAAAAGGTCGCGTGGGCAAATTGAATTTTTCCAAATAATACATCGCACAGCGATGATTATTGGGAATACGCATCGCCCCTAATTCTCCGTAAGTTCCATCACTGAAGTAATGAGTGCGAATGCGTCCGCCCAGACGATCGCCAGCTTCCAAAATTGTGACTTCGTGACCCAACTGACTGAGTTCGTAGGCACTTGTTAGCCCAGCAATACCACCACCGATAATGCCAATCCGCTTTCGATCGCCACCGCGATCGCGAATACTCAAGTCACCTGGGTGGCTATATAGGGCTTCAAAAGAGAAAGGGCGATCGAACTGCTGTGTATGACGAAACGGATTAAATTTTGAACGATCGTTCATCAAAAAACACTTGATAATTTGAGATTTTAGATGGCAGATTTATCCAAATTTGACATCTGAAATCTGCCATCTGAAATTTCGCTAACTGACTGCAACTGGGAGATTTAAATTTGTATTCAAAGCATTCTGATTGTTGGTTGCCGAACCATTTTCTTTTTGATTTGCAGGCTTGTTTGAGTTGCCAAAGAACCAGTCAAGCCCTCCATCTCCAGTGCTAACTAAGCGCAGCTCCCAATCAGAAACTTCCTCATAGCTCATATGGTGAGTATCGGCGCAGGCTGTCATAAAGCCTCCGAGAATTTCTGGGTCTGTAAATCGCACAAGACCCGACCCACGGATGCTATGTCCTTGAGGAGTTCCTGGAATAGGAGATATAGCATAAGTACCGACCCAAAATTGTAAAGCCGGATTAATACTCTTGAGGTCTTGATAGAGTTCCGAGATTGCTTCTTCCAGACGAAGCATAGTTTCGTGGCTATCTTCTGGCAACCCGATCACCACCCCGTATTGCAGTCGAGCGACACCTGCATTGACGATCGCTCTTAGCATATCGCAGTGCTGTTTCCAGGGCAGCAACTTAGCATAAGATTCCCGCCCGACTACAGGACGTTCTGCCGGAATGAAAGCCTCGTAACAACCAATTTTACCATCCCAACCCCAGAGAGCTTGTATAAGTTCCTCGTCCGGAATCAAATCCTCCGGACTCCGTTCATAACCGCGTCCTTTGGTTGCCTTCTTTATTTCCAAACCATTACACCAGTTGAGAGCAAGTCCCAAATCTCGCACTCCCTGCATGATTTCCAGAACTTCTTGCTTGCCCTCCTTAAACAGCACCCGACCCAGGAATTGATCCGACAAACAAATGACCGAATTAGCACCTGCTTCCTTCTGACGGCTGAACCATTGCAACGCTCTTTCGGGCGTCATTCTGCGGTAACCGATTTGGTAGGTGGGAGTTTGGCAGAAATCGCATTTGCGATCGCATCCCAAATCCGGCATTACCGAACCGCTAGGGGGAAAACCCAGTACTCCGGGTTTGTAATACATCCGACTCAAGCATTGCTTGGCCACCTCCACACTGGGCAAAGGCCAATCTTCCGGACTCATAGGGGGCAAACGTGAGGGATATTGAGTGCCGTCAGCCAAAAGCACACCCGACAGCTTTTCCTCCATCGGTCTGCCCAACACATAGTCGTAAATCGCCTTGTTTGCCCCACCTGTTTTATCTAGGACAATTGCTGTTGCCCCTGCTTGTAGATAAATGTGCGGTTCGGCAATGGCATCACTACCCCCCACCACCACTGGTCTGCCACCACGGGATAGATGTTGAATTGTCATCAAAGCCAGTTGGCGGTTGCCTACGAAGTTATTAGTTACGCCCCAAGCATCAAAGGAGTGCGGGTCGAGGGAGGTAATCCGTTTGCCATCGTACCGTTTGGAGAGCCGCATTCCCCTCCAAATCACTTCTCCGTATTCTTCTTCGCAATCGCCATCTCTGAGGTCAACTAATTGGGCATCGAACCCCAGCGCTTGCAAGTGAGCCAGCAAAATCTGCTTGCTGGGTAGAGGCGTGTATTTGAAGTTATCAGTCCAATTTTTTCCTTCAGGGTCAATTAGCTTCCGCCCTGGTAATTCTACCAATCCAATGCTGGGAGCTTTTTTACCTTCTAAGGTCACCACTGTTAAATCCTCCATTTATAAAGAAAAAGTAGAATTGCCATTTGGGTCAATGAGCTTCAGCGCTGGTAATTCTACCAGTCCGAATCCTGGGAGCTTTTTCGGAGTGTAATTTTCCCGTCGTCACCATTTTCCAAACAATGCCTTTAAACCGCTGCCTTTTCCCGAACACCTTTTGCCATCTGACCTACCCCAGTCAGATTTTTGTTACCGATGCAAGCTAGACGGAATTGCCAATCCGCAACCTCCTCATAGGTCATATAGTGAGTATCGGCGCAAGCTGTCATAAATTCACCCACGATTGCCGGGTCATCAAAGCGTAAAAGACCCGAACTCCGGATATTTTGTCCTTGTGGCGTTCCTGGTATAGGGCGAATTGAAAAGGGAGAAAGACAAAAATTCGTTGCCGGATTAATTGTCCTGAGTTCTTCGGAAAGTTCCCAGAAAGCCTCTTCCAGACGCAACATAGTTTCCTGGCTGTCTTCTGGTAGCCCCAAGATGACACCATAGTAAATATTCGGAACGCCTGCACGCACGATCGCTCGCAGCATTTCGCAGTGCTGTTGCCAGGGTAGTAGCTTTGCGTAGGATTCCCGGCCAAAAATCGGACGTTCTGCCGGAATGTAAGCTTCATAACAGCCTACTTTGCCATCCCATCCCCAGAGAGCTTCTACCAGTTCGTAATCTGGTGTCAGATCCTCGCTGTGGCGATCGTAACCCCGTCCCAGAGTTGCCTTTCTGATTTCCAGACCATTAGCCCAGAGGATGGGGAGTTCCATTTCCCGAACTCCCTTCATAATGTCGAGTATTTCTTGCCTTCCGCCGTTAAACAGCACCCGCCCCAGGAATTGGTCTGAGTAAGATATGACAGACTTCGCACCCGCTTCTTTTTGAAGGGCTAACCATTCCAGGGTTCTTTCCGTGGACATTCTTCTGTAACCTGTGCCGTAGGTAGGCGTTTGACAGAAGTCACACTTGCGATCGCATCCTAGATCCACAAACACCGAACCCATCGGTAATATGGAAATTTCCCCCTCCGGTGCCCAGTATTCTCTCCCCAAACATTGCTTGACTACATCCAATGACGGTAGCGGCCAATCTTGCGGGTGCATCGGCGGCAAGCGCAACTCGTAGCGAGTGCCGTCTGCGAGGATAACTCCTGAAATAGGCTCGCGCATCTGAAGCCCTAGCACGTAGTCAAATATTGACCAATTTGCCCCACCGGATTTGTCCACTACTATTGCAGTTGCTCCCGCTTGCAGATACAGCTTTGGATCTGCAATAGCATCGCTTCCCCCCACCACTACTGGTTTTCCACCACTGGCTAGATGGCGAATTACCATGAACGCGAGGTCGCGGTACTGCATATAGTTATTTGTCACGCCCCAGGCATCAAACGATTGCGGGTCAATAGAGGAAATCGGCTTGCCCAAATACCTTTTTGAGATGAGCATCCCATTCCACATCACCGTGCCGTATTCTTCTTCGTAGTTGCCGGAGCGAAGATTCACCAGTTGGGCATCAAACCCTCCTGCTTGCAGACTCGCCAGTAAAATCTGCTTAGAAAGCAGCGGTCCGTACTGACTGCATTCATTGCGTTGGATGCCATTTGGGTCAATTAGCTTCAGGGCTGGCAATTCTACCAATCCAATCCGGGGAGTCTTTTTGGTTTGTAATTTTACCGTCGTCTGCATCATTTATGTAAATCCTCGTTAAATCCGATGCCACTACCCTGCAATCACCGACCGTAAGCATTTACCCACGACCCTTGACCCTAAACCGCTGCCTTTTCGCGAACAGCGTTTACCATCCGACCTACCCCAGTCATACGGGTATCGCCGATACAAGCTAGACGGTATTGCCAATCGGAAACTTCCTCATAGGTCATATAGTGAGTATCGGCGCAAGCTGTCATAAACTCGCCCACGATTGCCGGGTCATCAAAGCGTAAAAGACCCGAACTCCGGATGTTTTGCCCCTGCGGTGTTCCTGGTATGGGCCTTATTGTCGTCGGAGCAATATGGAAACTCACTGATGGATTAATTGTCTTGAGTTCTTCGGAGAGTTCCCAGAAAACTTCTTCCAGACGTAACATAGTTTCTTGGCTGTCTTCTGGTAAGCCCAGGATCACACCGTAGTAGATCCGAGGAACACCTGCACGCACAATCGCTCGCAGCATTTCGCAGTGCTGTTGCCAAGGGAGCAGCTTCGCGTAGGATTCCCGGCCAAAAATCGGACGTTCTGCGGGAATAAAAGCTTCATAACAGCCTACTTTGCCATCCCATCCCCAGAGAGCTTCTACCAGTTCGTAATCTGGTGTCAGATCCTCGCTGTGGCGATCGTAACCCCTTCCTAGCGTTGCCTTCCTGATTTCCAGACCATTAGGCCAGAGTATCGGCAGTCCCAGTTCGCGAACTCCCTTGGTGATGTCTAGAACTTCTTGTCTTCCCTCATTAAACAGTACCCGCCCCAGGAATTGGTCTGAGTAAGACATTACCGATTTGGCACCTGCTTCTTTTTGAAGCTCAAACCATTTGAGCGCTCTTTCCGTGGACATTCTTCTGTAGCCTGTGCCGTAGGTGGGTGTCTGACAGAAGTCGCATTTGCGATCGCATCCTAAATCCACAAATACCGAACCCATTGGGAAAATAGGTATTTCGCTCTCTGGTGCCCAGTATTCTTTCCCCAAACATTGCTTGACTACATCCAATGACGGTAGCGGCCAATCTTGCGGGTGCATTGGCGGCAAGCGCAACTGGTAGCGAGTCCCGTCTGCTAAGATGACTCCTGAGAGACCCTCTCGCATCGGCAAGCCCAGCACGTACTCGAATATCGGCCAATTTGCCCCACCGGATTTGTCTGTGACTATGGCAGTCGCTCCCGCTTGCAGATACAGCTCCGGATCTGCAATGGCATCGCTTCCCCCCACCACTACAGGTTTTCCACCACTGACTAGATGGCGAATTACCATGAACGCGAGGTCGCGGTACTGCATATAGTTATTCGTCACGCCCCAGGCGTCGTATGATTGTGGGTCGAGAGCAGAAATCTGCTTGCCCACATATCTTTTGGAAAGGCGCATCCCTTTCCACATCACCGTACCGTATTCTTCTTCGTAGTTGCCATCGCGCAGGTTCACCAGTTGGGCATCGAAGCCTCCCCCTTGCATACTTGCCAGCAAAACCAGTTTGGAAAGCAAAGGTTCGTACTGGTTGCATTGATTCCGCTGGATGCCATTTGGGTCAATTAGCTTTAGGGCTGGTAATTCCACCAGTCCAATCCGGGGACTTTTTGCTGTTTCCGTCATCTTAATTAAATCCTCCCTAAACTTAAATTTATTTCAAATTTTAGAGTTCAAATTTCAAATTTAATTAAATCTGAAATCTGAACTCTAAAATCTGAAATTTCCTGCCTTAGCTATTTTTCGAGATAAGCGTAATGCCGGTAATTGTTCAAAGATGGGGATGATGTCCCCAATCCGCATCAAACGCAATTGCCAATCAGCAACCTCCTCATAGCTCATATGGTAAGTATCGGCGCAAACTGTCCAGAATCCTCCGATAATCTCTGGATCGTCAAATTTTAACAACCCTGATTTGCGAATGAGTTCATCCTGTGGCGTTCCAGGTATGGGAGAAATTGCCAGGGGCAAAGTTAGCATAATCAATGATGGATTAATACTCTTGAGGTCTTGATAAAGTTCTGTGAATGCTTCTTCAAGACGAAGCATTGTTTCGTGGCTATCTTCTGCCAGCCCAATGATAAAGCCGTATTCAATGCGAGGAATGCCAGTACGAACTATAGCCCGCATCATTTCGCGATGTTGTTGCCAGGGCAGCAGTTTGGCATAGGATTCTCGTCCGAAAACCGGACGTTCTGCGGGAATATAAGCCCAGTTACAGCCAACTTTGCCGTCCCAACCCCAGAGGGCTTGTACCAATTCCTCATCTGGAATCAAATCTTCGCTTTCGCGTTCGTAGCCGCGTCCTTTTGTTGCTTTCTTCAGTTCCAAACCGTTGATCCAGGATACGTTTACTCCTACGTCCCGGACTGCTTGCATAATGTCTAGGACTTCTTGCCTACCATCTTTAAATAGCAGCCGCGCTAGGAATTGGTCTGAGTAACACTGAAATGATTCGGCACCCGCTTCTTTCTGAATAGCTAACCATTGACGCGCTCTTGCGGGTGTCATCCTACCGTAACCCATTTTATAGGTTGGTGTTTGACAGAAGTCGCATTTGCGATCGCAACCAATATCAAAAATAACCGAGCCTACTCGTTTTTCCGTTTCCGATTGAGCGTGCTTGAACAAGTCCACACCCAAGCACTGTCTGGCTACATCTACACTAGGTAAAGGCCAATCTTGGGGAGTCATGGGAGGAAGCCGTTGGGGAAATTGACTGCCGTCTGCCAATATGACACCCGTCAGCTTTTCCCGTATTGGTCTATTGAGTACATAATCGAATATCGCCCAATTTGCACCACCCGTTTTGTCGGTGACAATTGCACTTGCCCCTGCTTCCAGATACAGTTGCGGTAAGGCGAAGGCATCTGACCCTCCCACCACTACTGGTTTACCAGCACTGGATAGATGCCGAATTGCCTCCAAAGCCTGTGGGCGGTATTGCATATAGTTGCTGGTCACGCCCCAAGCATCATAAACTTGCGGATCGAGGGAGGAAATTTTGGTGCCCTCGTATCTTTTGGTTAGCTTCTCGCCTCTCCAGGTGACCGTGCCGTACTCTTCTACATAGTCACCAACTCTCAGGTCAACCAGTTGGGCATCAAACCCCCCTGCTTGCAGGCTAGCCATTAAAACCTGCTTGCTGCTCAAGGGGTAGCAACTAGGTAAAGCCCAATCTCCTCCTTCTGAGTCAATTAGGCTCTGTACGGGTAATTCCACCAGACCTATGCTGCTCGTTTTGTGGTTTGTTAATGTCATTGCTCTTTTCCCATCGCTAATTTTTCGTAACCTTTACAAAAAACCACCTTTGTCGTGGGTGCCAGCGCGTTTATTTTGTAGATTTAACGTTTACAAACGGTTGAGTTATCTCCCAATTTCCGATCGATTCCAAACGGAATTGCCAATCGGAAACCTCTTCATATGACATATGATGAGTATCGGCGCAAGCTGTCATAAACCCTCCCCTAATTTCGGGATCTTCAAAGCGTAATAGACCTGACTGACCGATCGAACATCCCTGTGGCGTTCCCGGTAAGGGAGAAATAGCGTAGATATCGATGTCAAATGACACCGACGGATTAATTGTTTTCACTTCTTGATAGATTTCCGATAAAGCTTCTTCTAGGCGGAGCATACTTTCATGGTTGTCGTCTGGTAGCCCCACGATGACACCGTACAAAATCCTCGGTACGCCTGAGAGTACGATCGCTCGCACCATTTCCCGATGCTGTTTCCAGGGCAGCAGTTTGGCATAGGATTCCCGCCCAAAAACTGGACGTTCTGCGGGAATGTAAACTTCATAAGTGCCTACTTTGCCGTCCCAGCCCCAAACTGCTTCTACCAATTCCAGATCGGGAGTCAGATCGTCGCTGTTGCGATCGTATCCTCGTCCTTTTGTTGCCTTCCTCAATTCCAGACCGTTAAGCCAGCTAATCGCTAGTCCCAAATCCCGGATTCCTTTCATAATATCCAGAATTTCTTGCTTGCCGCCTTTAAACAGGACCCGACCCAGGAATTGGTCTGATAAAGAGCTAACTAGACTAGCACCAGCCTCTTTCTGAAGAGCGTACCATTCGAGGGCTCTTTGGGGTGACATTCTTTTATAGCCTGTGCCGTAAGTTGGCGTCTGACAAAAGTCGCATTTGCGATCGCATCCCATATCGGGAATCACTGAGCCAATTGGATTCATCCGAGGGTCAAATATGTTTGGGTTTCTGTAACCGAAACATTGCTTGACTATATCTAATGATGGTAAAGGCCACTCTTCTGGAGTCATGGGATGAAGGCTCAGGGGATATTTAGTGCCGTCAGCCAAGATCGCGCCTGAAAGCGACTCGCGCATCGGTCTTTTCAGCAAGTAGTCAAAAATCGGCCAGTTGGCAGCACCCGATTTATCAGTTACTACTGCTGCTGCCCCTGCTTGCAGATACAGGTGTGGTTCTGCGATCGCATCGCTACCCCCGACTACCACTGGCTTAGTGCCACTCGCTAGATGCCGAATCACCATTAACGCGATCGTGCGATTTAGCGTGAAGTTATTCGTTACGCCCCAAGCGTCAAATGATTCTGGGTCAAGCGAGGATATTCTTGTGCCTGAATACCTTTTGGAGAGGTGTATCCCTCTCCAAGTCACCTCTCCGAATTCTTCTTCGTAGTCATCTGCTCTCAGGTCAACCAGTTGGGCATCAAAGCCGCCCGCTCGCAGGTTAGCCAGTAAAATCTGTTTACTGCTCAGAACTATCTTTTTGCCCGATGGATTCCAATTTTTTCCCTCTGGGTCAATCAGCTTCAGCAATGGTAGTTCCACCAGTCCAATTCTGGGAGCCTTTTTAGTTGCCATTGACATCAAATTCTGCATTTTGTCAATCCTCTACACCTATATATGGTTAAAGTAGGGACTTGCGGTGGGAGTCTGTTTTTCAGTTGAGGTTTTCTTAACTCTTCTCAAGAGATACCAAATTCTTGACCCAAAACCCGTCTCCTGCTCGTTTGAGGCGAAATTGCCAATCGGCAACTTCCTCATAACTCATATACTGAGTATCAGCACAAGCCATTCCCATCGTTCCGAATATGGTCGGATCTTCAAAACGTAAAAGACCTGAATTACGAATGTTTTGCCCTTGAGGAGTTCCGGGTATAGGCGCAATTGAACTGGTTAATATCCAAAAACTCAGTGCCGGATTAATTGTTTTGAGTTCCTGACAAAGTTCTGTGAGGGCTTCCTCAAGGCGGAGCATACTTTCATTACTGTCATCTGGCAGTCCTAGCACCAATCCGTAAACAATCTTCGGTACGCCTGCACGCACGATCGCTCGCATCATCTCGCGGTGCTGTTGCCAGGGTAACAGTTTGGCATAACCTTCCCGGCCAAAAACTGGACGTTCTGCTGGAATGAAGGCATAATAGCAGCCTGCTTTGCCATCCCATCCCCAGAGCGCTTCTATCAGTTCGTAATCGGGAATCAAATCTTCGCTGGTGCGTTCGTAACCCCGTCCAAGGGTGGCTTTCTTCAATTCCAAACCATTACCCCAGATGATCGGGAGTTCCATTTCTCGGACTCCTTTCATGATGTCGAGTACTTCTTGCCTTCCGTCTTTAAACAACACGCGCCCCAGGAATTGATCTGAGTGACAGATCACGGATTTCGCACCTGCTTCTTTCTGAAGCTCGAACCATTTCAGCGCTCTGGAAGGCGACATTCTTCTGTAGCCTGTGCCGTAGGTTGGGGTTTGGCAAAAGTCACATTTGCGATCGCATCCCAAATCGGGAAATACCGAACCTATTGGCAATAACCAATTATCTTCCTTCGACCAGAATTCCAGCCCAAAGCACTGCTTAACTACCTCCAATGACGGTAGCGGCCAATCTTCCGGGCTCATCGGTGGCAACCGCAGAGGATAGCGGGTGCCGTCTGATAAAATTACCCCAGACAGAGGTTCCCGCATCGGTTGTTTCAGTACGTAGTCAAAAATTGGCCAGTTCGCTGCACCGGATTTGTCTATTACTACGGCAGTTGCACCTGCTTCCAGATACACTTGAGGTTCGGCGATCGGATCGGAACCTCCCACTACTACTGGCTTCCCACCGCGAACTAAATGGCGGATCGTTTTGAAGGCCAGTTCGCGGTACTGCATATAGTTATTGGTAATGCCCCAAGCGTCGTAGGCTTGCGGATCTAGGGAAGTAATGTTGGTCCCCAGATACCTTTTAGACAGATTAATGCCTTTCCAAGTTACGCTGCCATATTCTTCTTCGTAATCGCCTGCTCTAAGATTCACCAGTTGAGCATCGAACCCACCAGCTTGCAAGTGTGCCAGCAAAACTTGCTTGGAAAGCAGAGGTTCGTATTGTTCGCTGAGATTTCTGTTTATGCCATTGGGGTCTACCAGCTTCAGTACTGGTAATTCCACCAATCCGATGCGAGGAGCTTTCTTTTGAGTTGCTAAAGAGATTACGCTTTGCATATTATGTTAATCTTGTGTTTTGGTTTTGCAGTTTTATGCCATTACCTCAACGAGCGTTTCGCGATCGAATCTTTCCAGATGCCATTCCGTTATTTCTTCTCCGGGTATAAGAATAGCAATTCCTGGCGGAATTTTCTTTAAGCTGCTACAGCTAACCATTCCTTTGGCTTGTCCCAATTTAATTTTTTTTTTTCAGCAAAAAAAGCCTCCCTTGGGAGAACGCGCATGATAGGTTGACGGGTAAAAGATTTTTCATCTTTTACGTTTCTTTGTTCTCGTTGCTGTAAAATTGTTAAATATATTTCTTCTAAAACCCTTGCTACGTAAAAAAAGTCTTTTTCCCTATGCTGGAAAGAAAAAATTAACAAAACTCCCCGTTCATTAGAGTATTCACTATCAACACCGCGTTCGACAAGCAGTTCTGCTATTTCATCCCCTGTGGCATAGTCGCTGCATAGAAATATTTTCAAAGGATCGCAAACATTGGCATCATAAGTTAAAATTTTGCCAAAGCTATCGAGTAAATTCCTCAATTGATTGCATTGGGCAGACGCATTAACAAACAGAGACTTTCCTTGTAAATCAAACGCTGATTGAATAGCATCTTCAATACTTAATATCAGCAAATTACTGCGCGTAGTATTTTCAAACAATGCTAGACCTGTCATCACTTGTTCCTGGGTAATCCTCGAATTTTTAGGTATATGTAGCAAAGCTGTTTGTACTAAGCTTCCTACATATTTATGGAGACTGTGAATGACAATATCTCCACCTTCTTCAATCGCTGATTTTAAATTTTCTTCCATAAAAGGGAAATGACTGCCATGAGCTTCGTCGATAATCAAGTCTATGTTTCTATCTCGGCAGTACCGTGCGATAGATTGTATGTCTGCTAGCGTACCCTCATAACTTGGATGAGTTAAGAAAACGGCATCAACTTCCTGACCCTCTGTTTCCAGTGCTGAAATTACTTCTTCAGCAGTTGGCATCAGTAACTTTGATGGAATAAAAAATAGCTCCAAGCCAGTAAGCACAATTCCGTGAATCACAGCGATGTGGCTATTCAATCCAATGGCAATCTTCCGATGCTTCATCCCCAGTAATGCAATCGCAGCCAAAACTCCTTGGGTCGCGCCCCCAGTTAAAAAGAAAGTGTGTTTGGTATTGTACAACTCAGAAAAATACTTTTCGACCTCAATAAGTTTGCTGCGGGTGACAAAGGGTACATCATACTCATAGATGCGATCCGTGAGATATTTAAATTGTCCAGATACTCCCTGATGAGCTGGTGTATACAACCGCACTTTAATGTCGGAAGCATGAGATTCTACAATGTTATAGGCAGAGGGTTTAGTATTCATAGAAGTTGCTGTTATCTAACAAGAGTGGTTTGATAGGAGCTAAAGGGCGTGTGGTTGTTTCGGGAACGATTCCATGACGCAAAGCAAGCAACAACCCTGCTGCTTCTGTATAGGTGTTCGCGTAATAGATTTTTCTTTCCTTCTCGTTAATTTGGAGCAAGGCTGGAGTGATTTTACATTGAGTAGGATTACCGCGAACTAGAATTACGGGAATGTTTTGATCTAAACTAGCTAAAAACGGAATGTTACCAACTGTTGTTTCTGGCATTACAACTGCGGATATGTTTTCCACGGAAATCCTTTGGCTTCCTTCTGGCAAAGGAGTATCTATTCTCACCGGACGCGGCGAATTGATTAATCCTTTTAAGGGCGAACAAACATAAGCGCTAGAAATCAATTCCGCTCCATCGCGAACATCTCCGAGCGTGCCAAACATACTATGCTTCCATTCGATTAACAATGGGGCATGAGCGGCAGTAAAAGGATAAAAATTGGTGGTCATATGAGTCAGAATTGCTTCTGCGCCTCCCCAAGGATTGGGAATTGCATCTCCTCGATAATATTGCTGTCTGATTGCATCATCAACTAACAGCGTAGTGACAACGCCCACTGCGCTAGTTTCGGTTGTCTCAATAATATCCAGCGCCCGCATCAGTTCATCAATACCGCTAAATTTGCCAGAGGCATGACCGTAGGAAGAATAAGTACATTCGGTTTCTATTCTTCCGCCACTTATAATTACTGGATCGATATTAATTCCTCCTACCGATCGCAAAGCATTCAAAGCATTTAGTACATTGTTGATGATGAGTTCATTTTCATGATTTTCAATAATTACACCAATATTTTTACGTTTTTCTGGCACTAGCCCAATATGTCCTAACAACAAGTGACAAATTAAGTTACCTTCCAGGTAGAGAACATTATCATTTGCATAGTAAAGGTCGGAGGCAGTAACTGCATTCGGGTTGGTAATTAAGTAGTCGCAGGCTGTAGATAACAGATTAGTACTAGGAGTTGCATCTCCTGCAAATCCGCCTATTTCAGCCCGGACTCCTGTAGGAATAATACTGACAGCAACAAAAGGTTTTGCAGAAGCAGCTTGACGAATGTTTATATCCAACAAAGAAGGCCAGACGGGGGTTTTTTTTGTTTGAATAAAGCTACATTCAAACGTTAATTCTTCCTCTTGAACAGAAGTTAAAACAATTCTTATAGGTATACCCGGTAATGACAGATCTCCTATTTGACAAGCAATTTGACGCCATGTACGCCGATCCGAAGGACATTTTACTTGAAAATCTTTTGTAAAGACTATTGACACAAATTTCCTCCCGTGGTATAACTTTTAATCTTCATAATTTGGGTTAAAATGCTTGGTTTCTGGCATTGTATACGCAAAATACCCGTTTTTACAATTATTTTGAGAATTTATTTACTCAAGTTAAGACTGAGCGCCCTTTCCTTAGAAATGGTTGTAATCCAATTAGGTGACATCTTATGTAATAAGTATTAATACCTATTAAGTGTCTCGTTTTGTGGTGATTAGGCAGACATAAATAAACGAAACTATGTAACGAAAGGTAAACTGGGCTAAAATCCTGATGCTATGTGCTTTTCAGCCTCTAATTACCGCTTTGCCTCCATCTGACGGGGTGACAACTATCCGTCAACACCTTACTACGTGCAGTGTTGACGGATAGTTGTCAAAAAAAATAGGTCGTCTATTCTCAAGAAGACCTAGTTTAATGAAAATATGAATTTACCCCAATTTTACCAAATTCACTTGCTTTCTTCAACTCAAACGCTCCGAATATTTAATTTTATCTATTCTGCTCAACTTGTGACAAAGCTACAGATGGGTAAGACTCGAAGAGTTGGCATCAAAATTTCCTCAAAACATCCTATTTGAGAGTAGGCGACGAAAACTGCAAAGATTTTTATCTATTCCTCAACTGACAATTGCTAAAATTTGGTGGCCAATTTTCACGTATTGGTTAAACCAAACATTTGACTCTACAGAAGTTTTATCTAATAGCCATTGATAGAACCCAATGGAGAAATGTTAATTTGTTGATGATTAGCTTGATTTATCAGCGACGGGCTATTCCGTTCTACTTTGAACTTTTACCTAAGTTAGGCTGTTGTAATCTAGCTCAACAAAAAGAGGTACTGGCGCTGGCTTTACCTTTATTACAAAATTACACAATTGTCGTGTTAGGAGACAGAGAGTTTTGCTCAGTTGATTTAGCAACATGGCTTGTTGGCGGAACCGGATGTATTTCTGCTTGCGTCTAAGACGTAATGAATATATTGAAATTGCTGCTGATATTTGCGTTCAATTAAAGGCTTTGAGGCTATCTCCTGGAGTTTCTTTATATCTAGAAGGGGTAAAAGTTACCAAAAGCAAGGGATTTATCGGCGGTAATATTGCGTGTAAGTGGAAACGGAAGTATCGGGGATGGTCAGCCGACGAAGCTTGATTTATCTTGACAAATCTTCCAGATTTGCAGATAGCCTTATCAGCTTATCAAAAACGGTTTGGCATTGAAGAAATGTTTCGATATTTTAAAAGTGGTGGATATAATTTAGAAGAAACTATGTAGATGGTCAGCGATTATTTGGGTTAGTTTTACTGACTGGAGTTTAGACTAACCGCGCTTTAGGGCGCGGTTAGTCTAAACTCCTAGCAATCAAAAATAGCTCAGCTAGAAGCTGAGTAAAAAAGAGTGATTAAATTAGGATTTAAAAGTAAAAAAAGTTAAATTTTTGAGTTCTTTTTGGTTCGAGAAGCACCTTTTTTGACCAGAGGATAACGAGTACGAGGTGACCTTTGTTGTCCAGTGGGCCAGCCGGGAGACTTTCCACGGGGTTTAGGAGAATCAGCAGGTGTACCAATCACGGCTAAAACTCCTGCCATAGCTTGTGCAACTCGACCAGGAGTTAATTTACTCAGGCATTTTTGCCAAGGTAAGGGTCTATCTTTGACTATTTCGCGTGCTAACCAAAGTTCCCAAGTAATCATCGGCATCAAATCACTCCACCGCTC
>NZ_JBHFNU010000055.1:0-76092 GCF_041929145.1 Aerosakkonema sp. BLCC-F183
TTTTGATTTGAACTTTGGGTATTTTGCTCGACCATCAAAATAGTTTTGATACGCACGACTTAGGTTGAGACTTACAGACTGCAAAACCTGTGAGTAGCATTCACTTAGCCATTCAGTTTCTTTATTTTTTTTGAGCGATGGTAATAAAGAGTTGAGTCCTGATTGAGACAAGCCTTTTCCAGTTTCCTTATAGGTTTCAATACATTTGTTCAACCCATAATTCCACCACCATCTGACACAGCCAAAATGCTGAGCAAGTATTTGCACTTGCTCATCGCTAGGGTACAGTCTGACTTTTACAGCTTGTCTTCTCATCTCAACTTCTCCAAATATCGACCTGTTACTAATATATTTTATTTGCAGTAATTTGTCAAGAAGTTGACCATTCCTCAAGCACCCCACTCCCCCATCAACCTAATGGTTGATTTTGGTCGGAGATGCTTTCGCCGTCGTCCGGCTTATATCCCCACCTAACATTCGTATAGGTGGGGATATAAGCCGATTTTGTTAAAAGATAACGGAATAGTAGACCGGATTACCTGGACAATATTGCGAGGTGGTTCTCCCCTACCGCCTCTTCCGGAACAGGGTCGATGGTATATAAATTTCCGGAAGTGGTGGTAGATAAGGACTTGGTACTGCCAACTTAACTCAGATGCGATCGCAATCACAAAATTTCCCAGTAGCCTGATGAGGTCGATCGTTGATATTCGGTTACCATCGGCTGCTGCAATTTGTCTAGACTACACTTATAATCGCGTCAGTGACCTTAAAACCTTTTATTTGTGATTGCAATCTATCCCGGCAGCTTCGATCCCATTACTCTCGGACACCTCGATGTCATACAGCGAGGGTCTAGGCTATTCGATCGAGTGGTCGTGGCAGTGCTACGCAATCCCAATAAAATGCCCATGTTTACTGTGCAAGAGCGGCTGGAACAGATTCGCTTATCCACGCAACACCTACCCAATGTGGAGGTAGACAGCTTTGACGGCCTGACCGTAAACTATGCCCAAATGCGGCAAGCCACTGTCATCATCCGGGGTCTGCGGGTGCTTTCTGACTTTGAAAAAGAGTTGCAGATGGCGCATACTAATAAGACCCTCTTAGATCGAATTGAGACAGTTTTTCTGGCTACCTCTACTGAATATGGTTTCTTAAGTAGTAGCGTGGTAAAAGAGATAGCAAGATTTGGCGGCTCTGTCGATCATCTTGTCCCCAAGCACGTTGCTTTAGATATTTACAAAAAATGTTACGCCAAGACTTACCCCGAATCAGCCCCGACAGCGACGAACCCAGAACCCAAGATGAACTGTCCCAGCGTGGAGAAACAGGCGTAGATATTCAGCGAGAACTCAACCGCCTAGAGGAAATGATTCTCGATAGTCCGCGCATCCCGCTAACTCGTCGCACCGTAATCGATGAAGAACAGTTACTGGAGCAATTGGATCTGATCAGATTGAATTTGCCTAATGCTTTTGAAGAAGCAGAAGCAATTATCCGCGAGAAGGAAGAGTTGCTTCTGCAAGCGGAACAGTACGCCCATAAAATGATTGAGGCCGCCGAGCAACGCGCTGCCCAGATTTTGGATGAAACGGGCATTGTCCGGCAGGCAAAACAGGAGGCGCAACAACTTTGGCAAATGGTTCAGCAGGAGTGCGAGGCTGCACAAGAACAAACTCTGGCTGAAATCGAGCGGATGCACCGAGAAGCTCAGCAGGAACTGGAGGAACTCCGCGCTAAAGCGATCGCAGAAGCCAATGCTATCCAAAACGGCGCTGATGATTACGCCGAAAAGATGCTCACCAACATCGAGCAGCATTTGAATGAAATGCTGCGTGTGGTACGCAACGGACGCCAGCAACTGCAACCTGGGGAATCTCCCTCGCCGACACAAAAAACGTCTCCCATTCCCCCATTTCCTCGCCAATCTTCCCAATTACCACCTAAGAAGTAAAAAGTCAAAAGTCAAAAGTCAAAAGTCAAAAGTCAAAAGTCAAAAGTCAAAAGTCAAAAGTCAAAAGTCAAAAGTCAAAAGTCACAATTTCTCCCTGCCCCCCTGCTCCCCTGCCCCCCTGCCCCCCTGCCCTAGCCCCTAGCCCCTAGCCCCTTCCCTTGATGAAGTTACTTTGTTTGAGCAACGGTCACGGCGAGGATGCGATCGCTGTCCGCATATTGCAGAGACTACAGCAGCATCCCAACGCCCCCAAATTAGCAGCCTTACCCATAGTTGGCGAGGGCCAAGCCTACACCGCTCTGGGAATTCCCATCATCGCTCCAACCCGGAAAATGCCCTCCGGTGGCTTTATATATATGGATGGCGGTCATTTCTGGCGAGATATCCGTAGTGGCTTGTTCCAACTGCTCTGGTGGCAGTTTAGGGCTGTGCAGGCTTGGAAACAACAGGGAGGATCTGTCTTGGCGGTCGGAGATATTGTCCCTTTATTGTTTGCCTGGTTGAGCGGATCTCCCTATGCTTTCGTCGGTACTGCTAAGTCAGAATATTATCTGCGGGATGAAACGGGCCCGCTGGTAAGAAAATCCCGTATGCAGCGCTGGGAAGGGTGGTCGGGATCTGTATATCTGCCTTGGGAAAGATGGCTGATGAGCCGGAAGCGTTGTAAGGCTGTGTTTCCACGGGATAAGCTGACGACAGAAACGCTGCTGAAATGGTCAATCCCAGCTTTCGATATGGGGAATCCGATGATGGATGACCTGGAATCTGAGACTGCAAAGGCGGCTTTTTATGCTGGAGATGCGGAGAAACAGGAACAGGAACGATCGCTCGTCATTACTCTTCTCCCAGGTTCTAGACCGCCGGAAGCTTACGCCAATTGGCAACAAATTTTACAAGCTGTCGCTGGGGTGATGGATGCTTTCGCTCGTAAAGGTGTGCTGTTTCTGGCCGCGATCTCACCGACACTCAGTTTAGATTCTTTGCGCGAAACTTTGGAAGCTCAAGGCTGGCGTTGGCAATCTCCCCAAGAAAGCGAATCTTCGTTGCCGATTTCTGACCCTACAGCATCGGTGTTTACCCAGTGCAAATGCACTCTCATTCTCACCCAACGAGCTTTTGCTGATTGCTTGCAACAAGGAGATTTTGCGATCGCGATGGCAGGAACCGCTACAGAACAATTTGTGGGTTTGGGTAAACCGGCGATCTCTATCCCAGGCAAAGGCCCACAATTTACGCCCGCCTTCGCAGAAGCGCAAACTAGGCTTTTGGGGCCATCTTTAATTTTGCTGGAACAGCCTCCCGAAGTAGCCAAAACGATACAGTTATTGCTGCGCGATCCCGATCGCTTACAAATGATTGCAGAAAACGGACCCCTTCGTATGGGTAAGCCTGGAGCCGCCCAGCGCATCGCCGATTGTCTGATGGAAAAATTGCTCGCTTAGGGCTAGGCTCTTGCGTCCGCTATAATTTTGGTGTATACTTCTTTATAATGGGAATATTTTCCAAAATAAAAAATATTAATATATTCCCATTATAAAACAATAATATCACAAACAGCCAAAAAAATCATCAAAAACCCTCCCCTTCATTAAAGATTAAATATTTTTTAATATTTCAGATGAGATTCCAGAAATAGACACAGATACAGGAATAGGAAAGCAAAAATCTTCCCATAGGTGCATCTGTATTGCGATTATATTAGACATCTCCGCCAAAAGAATCTCAAAGGGCAGGATGCCTACCCCACAAGAATTTTTGGTGATGTTTATTCGTCAATCTCTAGTAATTTGCCATAGCAATCTGAGCGAAGCAACTCCAGTGTAAACTATAGAATGAAGGGTGTGAAGAGGTATCGATTATTCTGACAGCAGCACAGACCTTAAAATCTTTCCTTGTTTGTTGCGATATAACAAGGATGTATCTACCTATTTTTCTAGTACGCCTCGACGAACGCACGGGTAATGTATTTATTTTAGCTGGTGAAGAAATCGAAGTAGTAATTGACCGTAATGGGGAGTTTGTGAAAAATGACGAAACCGAATTTTAAATCCATGTCCAAAAAAGAATTGCGTGCTTATGTGCTTGCTCATCGAGATGACGACGATGCTTTCTATGCTTACGCAGATAAAACATACGAAGAAAATGCGGCATTAAATGCAGCAGTTATTGAGTGGCTACAGCATCAGTATCCCCAGGTAGCGATCGTCAAAGTACCGGAAACATCTTCTAAGTTTATTATGACAGATTCAAACAATCATCAAAAGTTGATAAAAATTCAAAGTATGACAGCTTCATTGCCTACTCAAAAGCCGTTTATAGAACATTTAATTACCGATACAACTAAGGAAAAATCCCTGGAAAAAGTTAGCATAGTAACGATTTTTGTAAGTAAAAATGAAAGCAACGCTATTAATTTACAACGAGAAATAGAAGAGGTAAATTTTAGCGATCGCACCAACTCTGCCCAAATAGTTGGGTATCTAGAAGAATCAGGCAATTTTCGGAACATTTGAAGTTAGGCGATCGCTATGGTGAGTGTGAAGAATATAGGAGATAAACCAATGGAATCAGAATACAATCTTTCAAAAATGAAGAGAAGACCTAATCCTTTTGCAAAACAGTTGAAAAAACAAGTCACGATTTCTCTGGGGATTGATGTGATAGAATATTTTGAAATGATGGCTCAAGAACAAGGAATATCTTACCAGGAGCTAATTAATCTTTATTTGCAAGATTGTGTCACTTCTGGGCGTAAATTATCTGTCAATTAGCCTAAAGGAAAATATAGGCGATCCAATGCTAAACTGGGTAAGGAGGGAAATTTGAGTAGACCGGTAAGAGTCGATCGCTTTGTTGAGTAGGTCAGAGCGATACGCGCTACGCACAGGCTACGCCAACGCGATCGCACACTGATGCAAATCTCATCAAGTGCCTTTCTTTTCTCGGTATCCAGGCTAAAAGTGATAATTTTTTGGCTCACAGTCAACCCTAAAAAGTAAAAATATCATTATTTTAATTGAGGCTGTTTTGGATTTGGAGTGCTAGTGATGAAACAAATCAAAATAATTGTCGAAAAACATGAGGATGGCTACATCGCCTATCCCCTTGGCATCAAAGGTGTTGTAGTTGGACAAGGGGACACCTACGAAGAAGCTTTAGCTGATGTTAAATCTGCTATCCGCTGTCATATCGAGGCTTTTGGCAATTCAATTCTCTCTGAAGAATCTCCGGTCATCGAAGCTTTTGTTGCAGAAACAGAGGTAGCTATCTAATGGATAAATTTCCCGTAGATGTTCCCAAAGCTAAAGTTATTCGGACATTGGAATTACTTGGCTTTGTGATTCTTCGAGAACGAGAACATATTGTGATGGTGCGACAAAATCCTGATGGAACTAGCACCCCATTAACTATGCCGAATCATTCACAAATTAAAGGCTCAACACTTAGATCTATTTGTACCCAATCAGGTATCTCACGAGAGGAATTTTTAACGGCGTATGAGCAAAGTTAAAATGTGGTCTAGCTGCCTCAGAAAAGACGATCCAGTTTTTTATACACTTCATCATCATTGCGCTTGCCAACCAAAATTATCTCTACCAAGTCTTCATCGGCATTAAATCGATAAACGATCCGATATTCGCCACTATCTACCCGATAATAACCAGGATAACCAATTAATTCTTTGCTATCAGCAGGCAAAGGATCGACATTCAGCGCCAACACTTTTTTAGCAATTTGAGCGGCAATCTTCGGTTGCAAACCTTTGAGAAAATCAAGAACTGTTTGTAAACCATCAAGCTTCGCCATTAGCCAGTTGATTGAGTGTTTCTACAAAGGTTTTTGTACCTACCATCTGCGACTGACTTAGCGCCGCTTCTGCTGCTTTACCTAAAGCCATATCTTCTAATTTTGTCAGCCTTTCTATCAAGCGTTTATAAGTATCGAAAGACATAATTACATGGCTGGGTCGGGATTGCTTGGTGAGTAAAACTGGCTCAACAGCAGCTTGGTCAAAAACTTTCCCGTGTTGGTTACGGGCTTCTGTCAAAGTGTAATTACGCATAGAGACAGTTAATTTTGACTTTTTTGTACATTATGTCTATTATAAGTACGATCGCACGCATGAAAAGGAACTGGAATCGGTCATGCGATCGCACTCTTGACAAATTTAGTTCTAGGTGGTAGGATGTAAGAGTGGAAAAATGTGCGCTCATATATACGCCGCTTCAAAAAAGGAAATATCGATTAGCGCTAAAGCGCAACTACATACAAAGAAAAGATTGAGCGCGATCGCACGCATGAAAAGGAACTGGGATTTGGAATGCGATCGCATTTTGATTTTGCTCTGGAATCGGTCATACGATCGCACTCTTGACAAATTTAGTTCTAGGTGATAGGATGTAGGAGTGGGAAAATGTGCGCTCATATATACGCCGCTTCAGAATAGTAAATGAGATCCTTGGGAATCCCCCACTCACCCAATGGCATCCCGCCTTTCTCGCTTTGGGTAAATCTTTAGACGAATGTGCGAAAAAATATCGTGGTTTCTGTCAAAGATATAAACCCCAACCAAAAGCCAAAAAACCCGCCGCTTGGGGAAGTAAAATGTTACCCTTGCCGAAAATCAGATCGAGGAAATCTTCATCCGGTCAATTACCAATGCCGGAGATACGGTCATGGAGAGATAATATTATAGAAGAAGTAGCTCACCAATTTATCGCCGCCAATCGGTTTAATGTGGTGGGGATATAAGATTTTGGCGTCAATATCGGTTTTGGGGATATTTTTCGCGGTTTCGATAAACTAAAACATTATATTTGGTTTTGGATTTGTTTTGGTTCTTGGTTTTCAGTCGGTTAAAACCGACTTTCGTTATTAGACGGGGGTTTGAACCCCCGTCGAGTCAAGTACGTCGCAACATAATCTGTTGTTGGTTATAGATTCGCAAAAAAAAAGCTAAACCACTTGACAGCGTTAAAATTTTATGTTATGATGATTTCTATGAGGAAGAACTATCGTGTTGATGTGAAAAATAGAAATATTTCGATTATTTAAATAATACACCAAAAAGGGAAGTGAGTCAAGAAGCGATCGCGCTTTTTATCCGCAATATCTACAATCGAAGCCATTGACTCGATTTCTAATTTTTCACCTCCCGCACCTTCATTCAATTTACCGCAAAAATAGATTGTTTTTACCTATTCATCAATTATGTAGGTATGTTGTTGCACTCGCTAAAGAGCAACAACATACCCGATCTACAAAAGGCGACTCCCACAATTAGAACAGAACTTATCCCAATAACCAAAGACCAGTGACCAATGACTAATCCCTATTCATCTTCAGCAAAAATGAAACGATATAACTCGCTCGGATCGGGTTCGGGACTTTCTTCAGCAAACTTCACAGCATCATCAATTACAGCTTGAATCTTCTTGTCGATCGCCTTCAATTCATCCTCAGAAGCCAAATTTTTCTCAGTCAAATAAACCGCCAACTTCTTAATAGGATCGCGGGTAAACCAGAATTCCTTCTCCTCCTTAGCGCGAAGTTCATCAGGATCGGCCAGAGAGTGACCCCGGAAACGATAAGTAAGGGCTTCAATGACAGTTGGGCCTTCACCAGCACGAGCGCGAGCGATCGCTTCCTGTGCAACTTGTCGTACCGCCAACACATCCATCCCGTCAACTTCCACACCCGCCATACCGAAAGCAGCAGCTTTGGTATAAATTTCCGGAACAGAAGTTGCTCGCTCGTGAGCCATACCGATCGCCCACTTATTATTTTCCACCACATAGAGAATCGGCAGCTTCCACAGAGCCGCCATATTCAAGCACTCAAAAAACTGACCGTTATTAGCAGCACCATCTCCAAAAAAACAAGCCGTCACCTGGTCAGCACTGGCATCACCCATCATTTCTCGGCGATACTTAGATTGAAACGCCGCACCAGTCGCCACAGGAATGCCTTCCGCCACAAAAGCATAACCGCCCAATAAATTATGTTCCCCAGAGAACATGTGCATCGAACCGCCGCGACCTTTCGAGCAACCAGTCGCCTTACCGAACAATTCTGCCATCACCTCACGCGCAGGTACACCAGCACTCAAAGCGTGGACGTGATCGCGATAAGTGCTGGAAACAAAATCGCGATCTTGGCGTAAAGATTTGATCACACCAGTAGACACAGCTTCTTGACCGTTGTACAAGTGAACAAAACCAAACATTTTGCCCCGATAGTACATTTCGGCGCACTTATCCTCAAACAAGCGCCCCAAAACCATATCCTCGTAAAGCCGCAGTCCTTCTTCCTTAGTTATTTGTACTTGTGAAGAGTCAAAAACAGGTGCAGTTCGTTCCATAACCATTAACTTGTTGTATCCTCGCAGCAAGAACCAAATTTATCATTGTCTCAGTATCCGGGTCGATCGCGATCGAAAGTGTATTCTGGAAGCTAATTGCCTTTCCAGAAGCAGTTAACCAGCTCGGCTATTATGCCCCGTCGCACTCCTAGACTGAAACAGAACTGACAAACCAAAGTTCTGTACTAGAATAAAAGCGGTTGAAATTCCCACCCGACTGGCTGACAGCATTCGTGTCGCAGTTCTTCTGAGTAACTAGCAGCGCGAATCGGGGAAAAAAAGATTCCCTCTCCAAATTTGGGAAAACCTCCACCGGAATCCTTACAAATAAATAGGTTTTCGGTCTTGGGAACCCTGGCTGCTGTCAGGATCGCACTTTCAAGTGTGATGACGCTTAAGGGGGGATGATTTCCAGTCAAACCTGTGGAAGCTGAATCAGACTGTCACCGTGTTGGGCACAAACTTGTCAAAGGGTAATCGGGAAAATATTTCCCAACGCATTTGCCAAGGGAAAACAGGGCGTGGTAGTACGTCCGGTGAGGGTAACGCCTTACAAAATGGTTGGTAAGACAAGTGGTATATTTGTCGATAAAACCTGTAACTATTCGATAACATAAGCTAATTTAGTAGTTCGCCGCTAGGGTTAGAGGCTCGTGCGTATTCCACTGGACTATTACCGGATTTTGGGTGTGCCGATACAGGCTTCTGCGGAACAATTGCAGCAAGCTTATGGCGATCGCATCCAGCAAATGCCAAGACGCGAATATTCGGAGATGGCGATCGCTGCCCGCAAACAACTGCTGGACGAAGCCTACGCCGTCCTCCGCGATCCAGAAGAGCGTCGGGCTTACGATGCTAGTTTCCTCGCCAACACCTACACTCCTGGCGGATTTAATCCGCCATCGGCCACTGCCACAGACTCGTCGGTAAAAAGTATTTCATTAGAACAACAGGCAGAGCCACCACTAACGGCTTCATCTGTCTCTACGGTTGGGAGCCCTTACCCCGCTCCTACTATTGAAATTGAAGAAGACGAATTCATCGGTGCCCTACTCATTTTGCAAGAGTTGGGAGAATACGAACTGGTATTGAAGCTGGGCCGCTCCTATCTCAACAATGGCTACGTCGAACTCGAAAAAAGCCGATTTGGAGACCCCAAAATCATCGGACAGGATATAGTCTTAACCTTCGCCCTAGCTTGTTTGGAATTGGGCCGAGAACAATGGCAGCAACGTCGATACGAAGATGCAGCCAACACTCTCAACGAAGGTCAAGAATTGCTGTTGCGCCACGGCGTATTTGCGCTAGTGCGGGGAGAAATCCAAGCCGACCTCTACAAACTGCGGCCCTATCGAGTGTTAGAGTTATTGGGGCTGCCGGAAGAAAAAATACAACCGCGACGCCAAGGATTGCTGTTATTGCGAGAAATGCTGCAAGAAAGAGGCGGCATGGATGGCACAGGCGACGATCGATCCGGACTGAGCGTTGATGACTTTCTTCGCTTTATCCAGCAACTGCGTCCCTATCTTACTTCAGCCGAGCAGCAGACTCTGTTTGAAGAAGAAGCCCGTCGTCCCTCCGCTGTAGCTACTTATCTGGCAGTTTATGCCCTATTGGCACGCGGGTTCATGCAGCGACAACCAACCCTGATCCGGCGAGCCAAGCTAATGCTGATGCGTCTGGGCAAGCGCCAGGACGTGCATCTGGAACAAGCTGTTTGTGCGCTACTGCTGGGACAAACTCAAGAAGCTTCTCATGCCCTGGAATTTTCTGGAGAATACGAATCGTTAGCCTTCATTCGGGAACATTCTCAAGGGTCTCCGGATTTGTTGCCAGGACTTTGTTTGTACAGCGAACGCTGGTTGCAAACAGAAGTTTTTCCGCATTTCCGCGACTTGGCGAAGGAAAAGGTGTCCCTGAAGGATTACTTCGCTGACGAGCAGTTGCAAACTAGCCTGGAAGCACTGCCCGCTACAGATGCAACGGAGTGGGAAGTGATGGGATCTTCTCGACCGTCGCCGACATCAACAGCTGGCTCACCCAATTTTGAGGATACCCCGACAGATGGGGGTATAGAATCGCAAAACGAAACTGTCTGGGGTCTACAAAGCCAGATCCAGCGAACTAAAGATATCATCGCATCAAAATCGGTTCAAGAATCGGCAGCTAATTTGAATGGAATTCCTCGCCCTACGCCGATTGCAGAACGATCGAACCTGAAAGCATCCCATCCGACTACTTTACAAAATACTACTTCCAGCAGCGTTCAAACCTTGCCAGAAGCTGAGCGGGTCGAGCCGAAAGTGACGGAACGCAACTCTACTTCTTTACCAGAGATGCAGTCATACGCAGCAACGACTGTTCCGGGTCGTGCTTCGACGCGCCAAGCTGTTTCTGAGTCGGCGGCAAACGACCCAGGCGAATCTCCGGTGGGAGTCAGGGAGTTTGCCAGTCCAGGCTATCCTCCCAGACAAAGTTCAGGAACGAAGCGAACTACACGCGGGAATCGCTGGTCTAAGTTAAATCTGCGGAATTTGTTTTTCTGGCAAAACAGCAGTTCTCAGTCAGCTGCCGGCAAGTCGGCAGCTGGTAAACAGATACCGCTAAAGTGGTTGCTTGCTGGTGTGCTGGGGTTTGGAGTGTTTGTGCTTTTCATTGTTTGGGCTCGCAACACCATTTTCTCACAACAGCCACAGCCAGCACCGCAGCCTGTGGTGCAAGTTGAGCCGTCGCCTTCACCTACTCCCACAAATGATGCTTCTTTGCTAAACCAACCTGGCCCTGTGACAAAAGAAGTTGCCCAACAAGCGATCGAAACTTGGTTATCGACGAAAACAAAAGCTTTCGGGCCAGACCATCAAGTCGATCGGTTAAAGGAAATTTTAGCCAATCCAGCTTTGTCTCGATCGCAAACCTTGGGGGAAACGCTGAGGAGACAAAACAGGCATCGAGAGTATAAGCACAACCTTGATGTTGATTCGATCGACATCCGTCAGCTCGATCCCAACAAAGCCAGAGTGGAAGCACAAGTGAGCGAATCAGCACAATACTTTCAGGGTAACAAACTCAATCGCAGCGAATCCTACGATTCTAACCTGCGCGTCCGTTATGAGTTAGTACGCCAAAACGGTCAGTGGCGCATACGTGATATGCGGGTCTTGCCATAACGCTTCCGAATTATTTAGGTGAAAGGGGAAAGGGAAAAGGTTTTTTCTCTTTCCCCTTTCGCTTTTATACCAAATCCGGCTTAGCTACCCCCTTTTTGCAGGGCTAATTCATGTTCGCGGAAGAAAATTATTTTAGGTTGGTGGGGTGTAGAAAAATCGTCAAACTTTCTTGCCCCCCTGCCCCCCTGCCCCCCCGCTCCCCTGCCCATCAATTTTCTTTGACGACAACGAATTAGCCCTGCCCCTTTTTGGGCCTCAATGTTACTCCAACTCCTACTCTAGGCTTCCATCAGATCGCCTTTCTCCCTTTCCCCCAACCATAACGGGGGTAATTGAAGCCGATTTGGTATAGCAACCGCCCGTGTTAGGACATTCTTAATTCCTGAAACCCTTGATTCGACGCCATTCTTCCCCTAGTCCCGACGCCCTAGCTATATTAGCCCTTCCCAGCCTCCGCCTGCCTCTCCCAGGCTCTTAGAACCAAATGTCAAGAAACCATGACATAATTAGCAGTCCCAGATCCGGTTAATGTCAAGAAACCATGACATAATTGCACCAGGTTCCCTATAAATGCGTAAAAGTACTCATAATCGCTAGCGAAACCACTTGACCTTCTGTGTAAATTTTCTGCAACATATTCATAACCAAGCGATCCCCCACGATCCCAAAACAAAGCTAATGCCGAGTCTGTGACTCAAATGGTGTTACTTATAGGCAGTCTCGAATGAAAAAGTGTTTCCCTGAAAGTTGTGTATTTGCAGAACTTTCAAATAAAACAAAGGCAGATATAGCCGCAGATAAAAATCGATAGAAAAACCACCAGGAGGATCGAGATTTCCTAGCTTGCTGTGTTTGGACTGGGAACAAGTGAAAAAGGTCAGGAGCCACATTAGAGTCGTTCAAACTACTGGAGACCACAACATATGGCAAAAGAACGCCCACCTTTAGAAGAAATGACTTTGCGGCAACTGCGAAAAGTTGCCAGCGAATACGGCATTTCTCGCTACAGCAGAATGCGTAAAGAGCAACTGTTAGCGTCGATTTTGGAAGCGCAAAGAGTTAGAGGTAACAACGAACAAACTCGTACATTGGAGGCACAAGAAGCAGTGGAAGCAGCAAAATTTGAACTCGGTCAGGAAGACAGCTTTGCTGATACTCTGTCATCTGTGGATGAGGGGTTAGCCGATCTCCCAGGTGGTTATGGAGAATGCCGCATTGTTTTGATGCCTCGCGATCCGCAATGGGCTTACGCCTACTGGGATATTCCAAATGAAGACAAAGAAGAACTACGTCGCCAAGGGGGACAGCAAATTGCCTTGCGGCTTTACGATGTCACCGATATCAATTTGGACTACCAAAGTCCGCACAGCATTCAAGAATATCCCAGCGATGAGTTGGCGCGGGAATGGTATCTGCCCATACCCGTGAGCGATCGCGACTACGTAGTCGATATCGGCTACCGAACTGCTGATGGCCGCTGGCTCCTCTTGGCTCGTTCGGCTGCTGTACATATGCCCCCTATCTATCCCAGCAATTGGATAGAAGAGAAATTCATTACCGTTTCTTGGGAAGAAGACCTACGAGGCAAGCAGTTCTTGGAGCTAGTTCCTCCTGGCAAGCGAATGGTAGAAGTTGCCAGCAAAGAAAAGATTTTTGATTTGCCTAAAGAAGCTGAAGCTCAACCGGTTGCTGGTTCTGTATTCGGCTCCATACAGCAAGTACCTGGCTCCGTACCCCCAGTAAGCTCATACGGGGTAAGTTCCTATGGGGTAAGTTCCTACAGTGTCAGTTCCTACGCCCCAGCAGTTAGTTCCTATAGCGTTAGTTCCTACGCCCCAGCAATCAGTTCCTACAGCGTCAGTTCCTACGCCCCAGCAATCAGTTCCTACAGCGTTAGTTCCTACGGTGTTAGTTCCTATCTACCGTCCGTCAGTTCCTACGGTGTAAGTTCATACGGACAGGGGCTGAGTTCTTACGGGGTTAGCTCTTCCGTTGCGGGAATCAGTTCCTACGGTGTTAGTTCCTATGTACCGTCCGTCAGTTCCTACGGTGTAAGTTCATACGAACAAGCGCTGAGTTCTTACGGGGTTAGCTCTTTCGTTGCGGGAATCAGTTCCTACGGTGTTAGTTCCTATGTACCGTCTGTTAGTTCTTACGGTGTTAGTTCTTATGTACCGTCTGTTAGTTCTTACGGTTTGAGTTCATACGAACAAGCGCTGAGTTCTTACGCTGTCAGTTCTTACGTTCCGGCGGTGAGTTCTTACGGTTTGAGTTCATACGAACAAGCGCTGAGTTCTTACGCTGTCAGTTCCTATGTTCCGGCGGTGAGTTCTTACGGCGTCAGTTCCTACGTTCCGGCGGTGAGTTCTTACGGTTTGAGTTCATACGAACAAGCGCTGAGTTCTTACGCTGTCAGTTCTTATGTTCCGGCGGTGAGTTCTTACGGCGTCAGTTCTTACATTCCGGCGGTGAGTTCTTACGGTTTGAGTTCATACGAACAAGCGCTGAGTTCTTACGCTGTCAGTTCCTATGTTCCGGCGGTGAGTTCTTACGGCGTCAGTTCTTACGGTTTGAGTTCATACGAACAAGCGCTGAGTTCTTACGCTGTCAGTTCCTACGTTCCGGCGGTAAGTTCGTATGCAGTCAGTTCTTACGGTTTGAGTTCATACGAACAGGCGCTGAGTTCTTACGCGCTGAGTTCCTACGTTCCGGCTGTCAGTTCTTACGCTGTCAGTTCCTATGTTCCGGCGGTGAGTTCTTACGCTGTCAGTTCTTACGGTTTGAGTTCATACGAACAGGCGCTGAGTTCTTACGCGCTGAGTTCCTACGTTCCGGCTGTCAGTTCTTACGGTTTGAGTTCATACGAACAGGCGCTGAGTTCTTACGCACTGAGTTCCTATGTACCGACAGTCAGTTCGTATGCTGTGAGTTCGTATGCTGTGAGTTCTTACGCTGTGAGCTCTTACGAACAGGCTGTGAGTTCCTATGCGCTGAGCTCTTACGTTCCGGCTGTGAGTTCCTATGCGGTTAGTTCCTATGTACCGGCAGTCAGTTCGTATGCTGTCAGTTCTTACGGTGTGAGCTCTTACGAACAAGCTGTGAGTTCCTACGCTCTGAGCTCTTACGTCATACCCTCTGGGGTGGGAATGTGGGCGCTTCCTACTGAGTCTGGTATCGGTATGTCGGGTATCGGCTTTGCGGCTTCTATGCCTCCCATCCGTCCTCGCCAGTTCTGGTTAATTGCCGATGCGGAGCTGATTGTTTATGGGGCAACTGAGCCGGATGCTACAGTAACGATCGGCGGACGTCCGATTAAGCTGAATCCAGATGGTACTTTCCGCTTCCAGATATCTTTCCAAGATGGTTTGGTAGACTATCCGATTATGGCGGTGGCGGCTGATGGAGAACAAATGCGATCGATTCACATGAAGTTCACTCGCGAGACGCCAACTCGGAATACCAATACGAAGGAAGAAGCTGTTCTAGAATGGATTGGCGCTTAGCAAGTTGCAAGTTATCAGTTTTAAGTTGACTTGTGACTAAAAGATAAATATCTCCCCCGGCTGAAGTCGGGGGCTTATTTTCTGAGGAAATATGACACCAGAAGAGATTGCCCTGTCACTAGAAGAACTGTTTGGGCCGGCTGTTCGAGCTATCCCACCCGGTTCGTGGCAGGTGGAGACGCCAAATTATCGACTGTTGGTTTTACTTTCAGACGATTTATCGTGGCTGCGAATTCTCATCCCGATCGCATCTGCTCAAGAAGCTGAGCCTTTTCTGGAACAGTTACTGGAAGCGAACTTCGATCGAACTCAGGAAGCCCGTTACGCTCTGATGCAAGGGGTTCTGTGGGGTGTATTTCAGCACAGCTGTTCGAGTTTGGTACAAAGCGATTTTTCCACTGCTTGCGCCCGACTCTTGTCCCTACACGAACGGGGTTTCTCTGATTGTTTCAATAATCTGGTTGAAAATCGCGTCCGTCAAATTATTAAAGCTGCGAAGTTGCAAGGACAATCTCTGGAAGCAACTATGCAAACTTTGGAGCGCTTCTACCAAGAAGGTTTGATGGGCGATATGGAACAAGGGGCTGCATCTCGCGAGGAGACGATCGCTGCTTGGCGATATCAGCTGGAACGTTTGTGGCCGGAAGTACAGCCGTAACTCGTTCTAGTTGCTGATATCGCAGTTGGGGCAAGCGCTGGATGGCGATCGAACTCCAGGCTGTTATGCTAAATTCATGTCTTATCCGGTGCAAATGAAAAGCGATCGGCTAAGCTTTACTATCTATTAAAGTAAAGAAATTTAATATGCCAGCCTTCCTTCCCAGCTTAAAACAAAACGGTCATTTAGAGCGAATTCATATTACAGTCTGTATTGTTGGCTCTCGTAAAATCGAAGGACGAGATGACTATGGCTCTCAAGGATGGGACATTTTTGCACCCAATCTCAGTATTTATGGATTTGATGCCGATCCAGAAGCTTGCGAACAAGCTAACGCGGATATTGAAGCTCGACAAGTAAATTGGACAGAAAAACATATTCCGTTAGCTCTTTGGAATTGTGAAGGAAGTTTTCCGATTTATGTTACCAACTTTCCTGGGTGCAGCTCTTTATATCCCCCTAATGAATCTTACTTAGAGCGTTTCCAATCACAAAATTTAGATTGGCATAAGTTAGTTGCCACAGTGGAAATAGAAACGACTACTTTAGACAATTTTTGTGCAACAGAAGGAATTAATGAAATTGATTTCCTCCAACTAGACGTGCAGGGAGCAGAAAAGCAGGTTTTAGAAGGAGGAATTAAAATTTTAGAAAAAAGTATTATTTCCTTGAAAACAGAAGTAGAATTTAATTATTTGTACGTCGGTCAACCACTTTTTAGTGACATAGATATCTATCTAAGGGATAAAGGGTTTAGGCTTTTTGATTTGTCTTTAGAAGGACGTGCTGTTCGTAAAGATTCCCTGATTTCTTCATCTATACATCCGGGAACGCTATTTGTGGGAAATGCTTTTTACTTCCGGGATTTAGTTCAAGGTAATGTGGCAAATAACCCGAACACCCCTGAAAAGATGTTCAAATTGGCTTGTATTGCCGATATGTTGGAATTTACTGACTATGCTTTGGAAATATTGGCATATTTGACTCGTAATTATGGAAATGATGAAAATTATAATTTTGCCAGAGAAATTGTTGAAAGTTTATCTCAAATTCCCCCATTAATAGAAAAGGGATTAGATGCGCTACCTATTATTGTTGAAATGAAGAATTACCTTACGTAAATGAACATTATTGAAATTCTAAAAGAAGACTACCAAAGATTCCCCGCCGACCGAGCTTACAGCATCTATGCGGAGGATACTCTCCTGCCTTGGAGACCTCGAATTGCCATTTTTGGTTGGAGCGAACTAAAGCTTAACACTGATGGGTTGATTGCAAGGTTCGGCTTGTCGCGAAGAAACGCTGGCTGCTTGGCGATATCAGCTAGAATGTTTGTGGCCGCAAGTACAGCCTTGATATCCTGTGCCGTTTTCCAAATCCCAAGGTTGCGATCGCGCTGATGGGGGTATGCTATATTCATATCTTGCTACCTGCCGCAAGCGATCGCAATCTACTCAAAATTTATTATTGATAAAGTAACGAGTTTTAATATGTCAGTCTTTCTTCCCAGTTTAAAAAAAAGCGGTCATTTAGATCGAATTCACATGACCTTATGTATTGTCGGTTCGCGTAAGCTGGAAAACCAAGATGATTATGGTACTCAAGGTTGGAATATTTTTGCACCTAATCTAACTATCTACGGATTTGACGCCGATCCAGAAGCTTGCGACCATGCTAACGCCGATGTGGAAGCTAGACAAATAAATTGGGTTGAAAAGCATATTCCTCTGGCTCTTTGGAATTGTGAGGGTACTTTTCCTCTGTATGTTACTAATTTTACCGGATGCAGTTCTTTATATCCTCCTAATGAATCTTATGTAGAGAGATTCAGTGGATATTTAGATTTGTTCAAATTAATTACCACCGTAGAAATAGATACCACGACTTTAGATAGTTTTTGTGCGTCGGAAGGAATTGAGGAAATTGATTTTATACACCTTGATGTGCAGGGGGCAGAACTTCAGGTTTTACAAGGAGCTTCTAGCGTTTTAGAACGCAGTGTTTTAGCTATTGTGACTGAAGTAAACTTTACCGAATTATATATAAATCAACCCCTATTTAGCGATGTAGATGTATATTTGAGAAAGCAAGGATTTACTCTGGGCGATTTGACGATTACGACTGGAAGAGGTTGCCGGACAATCTCACCAATTATTTATAAATTACATCCTGGATTTTTATTGTGGGCGGATGCGTTTTACTTTCGCGACCCGATTAGAAAAGATTTGTTTAACAACATAAGTACACCCGATCGAATTTTGAAATTGGCTTGCATTGCTGATGTGTTGAATTTTCCCGATTATGCTTTGGAATTATTGGCTTATTTGACTCGTAATTATGGGGATGACAAAAATTATAATTTTGCCAAAAATATTATTGATACCCTATCCATAATACCAGAAGCGATACAACAGGGATTAGATTCCCTACCGATTATTACCGAAATGAGGAATTACATAAATTAAATGGACATAATTGAAATCCTCAAAGAGGACTACCAAAGATTCCCGTTTGACCAAACTTACAGCATCTACGCTGAAGATGTTTACTTTGAAGACCCGCTCAACAAGTTTCGCGGTCTCGATCGCTACAAGCAGACGATCGCTTTTATCCGCACCTGGTTTGTTGACCCCAAACTCGATTTACACGATATTCGCCGCCTGGATGATGTCATCGAAACTCGCTGGACGTTAAGTTGGAATACACCGCTACCGTGGAAACCCCGCATCGCTATTTCAGGTCGGAGCGAGTTGCGACTTAACGCCGAGGGGTCGATCGTTTCTCACATCGATTACTGGAACTGTTCCCGCCTGGATGTTCTCAAGCAGCACCTATTTCCATTAAAGACTCGTTGACACTCCCCTAGCGTAAAATAGGGTATACCCTACCCTATTTAATTTCCTTTGTGTCCTTACCGTTTGGTTCTATTTTTGTTGCCATTGACGGTGAGGAATTTCTAACTTACGGAGTAGGACGTTTTACCTGTTTCCTCGTCGTGTAAGCGGTTAGCAACCTCTTACAAATGTATCAAAAGCCGTCCTAGAAGTACAGGTTTTAAACCCAAATTTTCGATAAAGTAAATAAATGTAAAGAATTCTCAGGCAGGACATAATATGCGTTTAATACTCATGACCGGCAAAGGCGGAGTTGGCAAAACCTCCGTTGCTGCGGCTACAGGACTGCGTTGCGCCGAACTCGGTTATAAAACCTTGGTTCTCAGTACCGACCCGGCTCACTCTTTAGCAGATAGTTTTGATTTGGAACTCGGACACGAAGCGCGACTGGTGCGACCGAAGTTGTGGGGTGCGGAACTGGATGCTTTGGTGGAACTGGAACAGAATTGGGGCGCAGTCAAGCGCTACATCACCCAGGTTTTGCAAGCGCGGGGACTGGAAGGGGTGCAGGCTGAAGAATTGGCGATTTTACCGGGGATGGATGAAATTTTTGGCTTGGTACGTATGAAGCGCCACTATGATGAGGGTGAGTATGATGTGCTGATTATTGATTCGGCTCCCACGGGTACAGCGCTGCGGTTGCTGAGCTTACCGGAAGTCAGCGGCTGGTATATGCGGCGGTTCTACAAGCCGTTACAAGGTATTTCGGTGGCGCTCAGACCTTTGGTCGAACCGATTTTTAGGCCGATCGCGGGTTTTTCTTTGCCTGATAAGGAAGTAATGGACGCTCCTTATGAATTTTACGAACAAATAGAAGCTTTGGAAAAGGTATTAACGGATAATTCCCAAACATCGGTGCGTTTGGTCACAAATCCCGAAAAAATGGTGATTAAAGAGTCTTTACGCGCTCATGCTTATTTGAGTTTGTACAATGTTGCCACAGATTTGGTAGTTGCAAATCGAATTATTCCACCGCAAGTTACCGACCCATTCTTCCAACGTTGGAAGGAAAACCAACAGCAATACCGCCAGGAAATTCACGATAATTTTCTCCCGCTACCGGTGAAGGAAGTGCCGCTATTTTCGGAAGAAATGTGCGGGTTACCAGCGTTGGAACGTTTGAAAGAAACGCTTTATGCTGGGGAAGACCCGACGCAAGTTTATTATCGGGAAACTACAGTTAGAGTGGTACAAGATAAAAATCAGTACACTTTGGAATTGTACTTGCCTGGTATTGCTAAAGACCAAATTCAACTAACTAAAACTGGTGATGAATTAAATGTCCGCATTGGCAATCATCGGCGCAATTTGGTGTTGCCTCAAGCTTTGGCGACCTTGCAACCCTCTGGTGCGAAGATGGAGGAAGATTATCTTAAGATTCGTTTTGGTGAAGCTGTAAAAGTTTAGCAGTTGAACGGGCTAATTTTTCGCCACCACAGAAACCCGTTTTCACTCTGATTTAGCGGGTTTCTGTATGGTTTTTGGGTTAGTTTTTGGCTTGGGGTTTTCTACTTAGTAATATCAAATCCGGGCCTGCTACCTTCTTTTCTCTTTCCCTTTTGCCCCTTTCTCTCTTCCCATCAGGAAAGACACTGAGGCAAAAAAAGAGAGTAGCTAACCCGAAAGTGCTAGAATCTGCCCTGTCGGGTTGTTTATAAAAATTTATATAATTGCATTGACTATTGAGACTTACTAATCTGGTATATTGCTAAGTTAGCTTAGGCAGAATTCAACTTAGGTTAAGCATTGGCTACCAAAATCGCTGGCAGCGTTGAAAAGAGATAATGGTGGGCATTGCAAACTCGAAATTATCTAGGGTTTATTTATGCCGGCTTACCTAATTGTTGTTTTGTAATCTTAGACAAATTTAACAATTATGTCAAAGGATCTAGTTTCAGGGAATGACTGGTACGTTGTAGCCACAGTAACAGAATTGTTAAGCCAGCAGATGGTGACAAAACATTTGTTAGGTGAAGATTTGGTTATTTGGTGCAATGGTGGCGATCGCTTTATGGCATGGTCAAATTATTGCCCTCACCGAGGCGTTCGCTTATCAATGGGACAAATAAGCGGAGAAAGCTTGGTTTGTCCTTATCATGGATTAGTGTTTAACTGCGCTGGTGAATGCGTGCAGATTCCCAGTGATAGCAAACAGAAACCACCAGGCAGAATGCGAGTACAAACTTATCAATGTGCTGTTCGTTATGGCTTGGTTTGGGTTTGTTTGGGGGCGAGACAGGGTGAGGAAACTGAGCATCAGATTCCGCCGTTTCCGGAATGGGATGACCCCAGTTATCGCAAAGTTCTTTGGGGGCCTCGTTTATATCGAGCTAGCGGTCTGCGGGTGATCGAAAATTTTCTAGATCCAGGCCATGCGATGTTTGTCCATGATGGAATTTTAGGCGATCGTGCCCATCCAGAAGTATCAAATTACACAGTAGAAATTGATTCCGATGGCATCTCCATCCGAAATGCACAACTATGGCAACCAAATCCGGAGGGGACAAATAGCTCTGGTTTTGTGACTTACAACTATCGAGTTTGGCGTCCTTTGACTTTATCTTTGTTCAAAGAAACCGTTGTGGGCAAGTTGACTTTGTTCATTACCATTACCCCATTTGCTGAAGATGAATGCTTGGTGTGGGTTTGGCTTGCCATGAATTACGGATATGAGCTATCGGAGGAGGAGTTACTCGCTTTTCAGGATCTGGTAGGCAAACAAGATATTGATATGATCGAGTCCCAGCGTCCTAGCCGTTTACCCTTGGACTTGCGTGCAGAAGTGCATTTGCGGAACGATCGCGCTTCGATTGCGTATCGTAAATGGTTAAAACAGCTTGGTGTTACCTTTGGTACGATTTAATCACCGAACGGGGTGAGGAAAATCAGCTAAACTAAGCATTCCGCATTCAGCAATCAGCGATCGGTGAGGTAGATAAGCAGAAACTTGTATTGAGATTCAAAAGCTTCCCGTCGATCGCCGATCGCTGAATGCTTACTTCTGTGAGGGTTTGGCTTCGCTTATTTGGAAAAAGTCGAGAATTGTTTTGGCAATACCTTTTGATGCGAGGTAGGGAACGCCGTTCCCGATGGTTTTAAACATATTGGTAAGTGACATATTTGATGGCAGAACGAAGTTTTTCGGCAAAGATTGAATCGCAAGTGCTTCAGCTACTGTAAGTCGGCGAAGTTTATATGGATGTAAGTGTACTTCGTTATTTCCGTAGCAAGCTGTTGGCGAGTAGCGCCATCGATGAAGACGCTTGTAAGATTTTTTGGAATCATCTCCTTCATCAACGGAAGCAAATCTTTTCAGACCGGCTTTGGGTTTAAAATAATGTTGTGCGTTGGAATGATTGAGGACATCGTTTTTTCCGAACCAGTATTCTGCTGTTAGCTGTTGTGGTATACCATCAGGACAAGGTAATAGAAAGTCTTCCCTAAATGGCGCAGTGGAAGGCCAAGGATACGCGAAAGCTTGCTGTCTGGGATACAAAATATGTTTTGTCCAAGGAAAAGCTGTTTCGGGAAGTAGCTTTTGGTTATAATTAACTTTAATACCGATATTTTTGATGAAGTTGGTATGGAAACCGATGAGGATAATTCTGTCTCTATCCTGGGGGACGCCGTATTCGATCGCATTAATTAGACGCTCTACTAATAGATATCCAAATTGATTAAGTCGATCCTTAAGATTTTCAAAAAAAATACGGTGTTTTTTGGTTCTCCACAGTCCTTTGACATTCTCAAATAAAAAGAAATCCGGTTTTTGTTGACAAATCAATTCAACATAAGCGGCAGAAAGCTTACCGTTATCTCCTTCCGCACCTTTGTTTTTACCGCCTACTGAAAAATCAGGACAGGGAGGGCCACCGATAAAACCAATAATATCATTACTTTTGCGTGCATCCTCAATTAGTTGCTGAAGTCTTCGCGCTTGTTCTCCTTCGGTTAGTTCAGTCACATCTGCTTGTTCTCCCTCATGGTATCCGTATGCTGGTGAAGGTAGGTTAAGACACTGCCTAGAATAACGGTATGCTTGCATAAAAGGTAGAGAAATTTCGTTGACATAAACTATGTCAAAACCGTTCAATTCAAAACCGAGATCGAGAAAACCGGAACCGGAGAAAAAGGAGAATATTTTGGGGCGATCGATCATTTAATTAGCTGTAAAGTGATGGAGTAATTGTAGCGTTATGATGGGAAGTAATGAAAGCGTATTGTTGACCTTTTCTCTTCCTCAATTAGCTGGACGAATCGAAAATTCAACAATCCATTTTAGTTGGGACTTATCTCCTGCTATATATGCAGAAATGGCTTCTGCAACATCGGATGCTCTGTTAAGAGGTACAACGTAATCAAAAACTTTTGCCATAACCTTTAAGGTTTCCGCTGTCCAGGGGCCGTCAACCACTATAACCGCAAGCATATCCTGATTTTTACCTTTCCAATTAATAGCTGAAAACATTTTATCTTTGGCGTAGAGCGATGCGTGCCTTGAAGATGATTTTCTCACCTCTATAAAAGCTTTCGGTGTTATCTCGTCTGGGATCGCGAAATCGGCTCGGAAGTTATAAATAACACCTTCCAAATAGCTGTATTCAGACTCTAGCTTATACGGCACATTAGCATCATCAAGAGCGTTGGCAACAATGCTTTCAAGAAGAATTCTGCCTACCAAGTCGCGAACAATGCCTTCGAGAGTTGGTTCAATACTCTGCAAAATCTGTCCGCGATTCATATTTTGCCCTGGCTTGAATTGATTCAACAAAGCGGACATTTTTCTAGCTGCTGATTCTGAAATTGCATTGTCTGAAACATTGCCAATCCGTTTCTTTAGTTCTGCCTTACTAGAAATATTGGCAAGACGCTGAAGAATCGGCAGCATATAGGGATGAGATTGAATATAACCAAAGTCAAATTCTAAAAATCCTTTGGTTGCTTGTTCGAGTTCGTTTAACAGATTTACAACTCGGTTTCGTAGCTGGATGTATACACCTTTAGTAATCGCAGATTCTACATCAAAAGGTACAGCCTGTCGGCGTCGCCATTCCTGTACAACTTGTTCTGCACTACTAGAACCCGGATCGATCGCGCTGTCGATACCGCTAAGAACAACCAGTTTTTGGGCAAATTCCTGAACGTGTTCTGGCAGTATATTTGCTAAACCGCTAGTTTTGCGAGTTAAATCCAGGTAAACTTGCACGTAATCTTTCATGGCTTCTTTGGCAATGCCATAAAGTGTGCCTGTGCTTGCTTCTTCTAACCTGTTTTCTTTTACTTCCGCACTTAAATCAAATTCTTCTGGCATAAATGTGAAACTCCCCAAGACCTTTTTCTGTACCCTGTCGTTTTTCGAGAAGCCAGCGGCTACCTCTAGTTCGCAGAGTTTCGATGTTGAAAACCTGAAATCCATTTTCCTGCATAAGTTGTGCCAATAGTTTATCAGTTTGTATATGAACTCCATAAAGAGCCGCATCTGCTACAACAAAATGGACGGGGCTTTGAGGTCGAAGTACCCTTTTTAATTCACGGATAACTGACTGCATTTGTGCAAAATAAGGATATATTAACAAGTAATAATCTTTTTTCCCCTTTCTTAGCTGCTTTTGTTGCTTTAGGGCCTCAACAAGTGGTTGTATTTCAGCGTGAAAACATTCAGATAAAGATTCCGAGAATAAATTTTGGTTGCGTTTTAAGTCAGTGGGAGCAGTAGTTGTATTAACAATAAGTCGGCGTCGCACTCGTTCTGTAATTTCTTTCCATGAACTAGCGTAACGCCAGAAATAAAGCTGCATTCGTGTCATTTCTGCAAAATCGAAATTGTTTAAATAAGGTGGAGATGTAATGCAGATAGAAACGCTTTCATTTGCCAATGGCAGCATTTTTTCGGCACTCATTAAATGTAATTTCGCTTGGGAATTGAAACTATTTCGTGTAACATCTAGATCGTCTTTAATTTGAGCGCAAACTTTCGTGACAGCATCGTGATATGGTAGAGATGATTTTTGTGTAGTAGGAGCTTTATATATCCCATCGGTTTGGGAATGTGCTGTTAGTTCAAGCACGCGAGACAAAATTAAACGATATAGCGATCGCTCATCTGGCGAAATCCGATTTTCGGCAAGAACAGCTGATGCTAAAGTGCGAAGTTCTGACTCTGGAATCAGTTTTTCTAGGAAAGTTAAAGCAGAGGTCGCCCAAATATTTTTCAGTTCTCGATCGTATGGGTGGAGAGATTGGCAGAAATTCTCGATCGCTTTTACTTGCTGTCCGTGTTTTGGTGGGAATATTTTAGCTAATGAAATATCATAAAAAAAAGGGTGAGCTTCAAATCCAACCGAACAGACACCCTCCAAATTTGCTTGCACAAGCGTTGTTGATAAACCTGCGAAAGGATCTATTATAATTTCGTCTGCTTTTAATTCCGCATTTTGAATGCACTTGCTGACAAACTCTGGAGAGAATCCCGCGATGAAGTTATACCATTTATGGATATGATGGCGGTTAGTTGTGAGGTTAGTAGGTAGTTTTTCTGTGGGTAGCGTATCTTCAAATAAGCTGAGTTGTTTCATTGGTTATGTTAGGTAAGTGACCTTTTGTATATTTTTACGATATTTATATACAGGTTAATTGCCGTAACCATAAATTTTCCGATCCGGCATTATCGTACCCATCCAATTTACATCACTCAAGTCAGCACCCGCAATATCCGCACCTGTCAAATCAGCACCTCTTAGATCGACACCACTCAAGTTAGCGCCTACCAACTTTGCGCCAACTAACTTTGCATTCCGCAAATCGGCATCGCTTAAATCGGCGCGACTTAAATCAGAATAACTCAAATTGGCATTTCGCAAAATCGCACCCATCATTTTTGCTTTTCGCAAACTGGCATTACTTAAATCGGCGTTACCCAAATCGGCAATTACTAATTTTATACCATCTAATTGGGCGTTTCGCAAATCGGCATTGTTTAATTGTGTAGCGATACAATTGGTATCCTGCAAGTTAGCACCAGCTAAGTAAATTCCTCGCCAATCTGCATTTTGAAAATTTCTCGCACCTGCGGCATATAGGTTGAGCAATTCTCCGGCAGCGGTGACGCTAATTGCTTGCTTTGGCGGTCGATCGAAGGTAAAATTGAAAGTGTCGCCACTTGCGATCGCACTTCTTATTTCCTCATACATGGGATAGTTGCCAATCCCGCTCAATTTCAACCAACCGCGTGTTCTGGTTAAGGCGATAAATAACTGATTGCGTAGCTTGACATTGCTCTCATTTTCGGCAATATTATCCAAACCAACTAGATACACCATATCGGCTTCGTTGCCTTTGGCGCGGTGAATGCGCGAGACGGTAACGCCACCTTCGCACCAGAATTTGTTGGGGTTGGAATATTCTGGATATGGGGTTAAAATATTGCAGTTGTTTGTACCGGGAATGAAGATATCAATACCTTGCGACATCAAAAACTCTGCGACTTGGGTTTCGAGTTCGATCGCTTCTCCAAAACAACCTAAAACTATTACCAATATCTCCCGACTGGGTTTCAAATTATCGCATTTAAGGTTATATATAATGTTATGAGCTAAAGCGGTTAATTCCGATTGACGATCGTCATAAATATCAAACTCCAATACTGGTTTTTTCCAAAATTCTGGTATAATATTGAAAGCGCGATCGTTCGCACATTTCAGCGTAATTTGCTGACCGGGAGAAAAACGACCAGTTACTTCATAACCGAGGGCTTTCCAATCTTCACTCCGAGTAATTCCCGATAGCATTCCCCCCGGTCGTAACAATCCCATACCAATCGCGTGTGCGACTGTTAAAATCGGGGTGGGAGTGCGATAACAACGTTGCAAAATCTCACTTTTTTTGATACCGTCGGCATATTCACCAGTCACCATAAGCGCTAATTCATCGCCGAACAATTCCCCCGCTGTTGGCAGATTTAAACTTTCCAAACTTTGCGCTTCGTCGTAAGCCCAAATTAAGCGACGCTGTTCGGGATGTTCGAGTTCGACTGGTCGCAAAGATTGATATGTCAGCCAATAAAAAGGTTGCTTTCCCTCAAATTTCAACTCCTCATCCACAATTAAATCTTGACCTTCATCGATGAGAATAGCATCAAATATTTGGGGAATCATTGCATTTTGCAATAGCAGAGTGCAAGCTTCCGCTAAAGATGCGTTGGGTTGTTTGCTGTCGGTATCGTAAACTGTCAGAGGTAGAACACCTGCGGCTTCACAAATTACGCTGTAAAGTCCGGGTTGATTTTTTCCTCCCCAAGCGTGAAGAACTCTTAATTTTTGGTTAGTGCGATCGAATTTTATTTCGCCACTACTAAACCGACGCAACCACTTATCTAATTGTTGGGTGATAGGGTCATACAAACTGCGACTGAAAAAGACTAAAGCAATATCCCATTCAGGATGTTTTAGGTGCATATTCGCAGCTTTTTGACATAGCAGGACTGTTTTACCCGACCCTGCAATACCGCGAATTCTTTGTGCGCCGGGAGGAATTTGTTTACCGATACGTTCTTGTTGGATATCAAATTCGGATAAGTGCTGTCGCGCTTTCGCTAAAATGCTGGCGCGACTTTTTGGGATTGGGGAGACAACTTCAGGAAATTGTAATTTGGGAATGATTTTGCTGGAAGATTGACGAAAAACTGGTGTTCCACTTAATACCGATAGCAATAATTTCCATTGTTCCTCATTTAGATTTTCACCTTTGATGATGGGAGTTGTTTGTGGAATGATTAGACCTAACCCCCCCGTCCCCTCTTCCTTTGCAGGAAAGTGGGGATTAATACTCGCTTCTCTATGTGGGTGAAAACTTGGGGAAGAAGTCAACTTAAATAAATGTTCTTTAAAAAGAATGGGAGGACAAGAAGGAAGTAGATGAAAACCTTTTTCCCGCCATTGTTTTTCGGTAATTAAGGGTAAAGCGATGATGACTCTACCATTTACTTTACGACGAAGAAGAGGTTCGCGATCGCAATATCCCAACAAAGCGAACAACTGATTTTCTGCTTGTGCATAAGGACTCGCGTCAGAGGTGTAAAAATTGCAAAATTCCCAGCGATGTCCGTTAATAGCAACAATTTGGTCAATTCTGACCGATTTTACCTCAATCACAATTAGACCGAGTTCAAAATCGGCAATCAAAATATCAGGTTCTTTGCGAGTCTTACCAACCTGAGAAAAAATCGGATATCGCCAGTAAGCAATACACTCGCGATTGGCAAAAGCAATTTTAACGGCTGACCAAACCCTACTTTCACCCCTCTGTCCGCTTTTACCGATTGATTCGGTAGTAATGAATTTGCGGTTTTCTTCTGGGCGATAAATCGCCATTTTAATTCAAAAATTATCAAATTTTAACTAGGCTTTCAAACCAGACTTTTGTCGATCAAGTCTGGTAATTCAAATCTTTACCAAAACTACATATTTTTGCTTTTTGATTTTTGTCTTTTCCTCACTATCCAAACCACAAAAGCCACAACAAGACCAACAAATACTATTTTGGAAACCGGGCCCAGATATTCATCTACAAGCTCGTATTTTTCTCCCAAAATATACCCGGCATAAGTTAAAAAACCCACCCACAATGTTGTGCCAACAGTGGAGTAAATTAAAAACGGTACTAAGTGCATACCACTCATGCCGGCAGGCAGAGATATTAAGGTACGAACCCCCGGTACTAAGCGACAAAAAAACACGGCTTTCTCCCCGTGTCTATCAAACCAATTATCTGCTTTTTCAATATCTCTACTAGATATAGAAATCCACTTGCCGTACTTGTCAGCTAAGCGCTTCAAGTTTTCTTCGCCGACGAGTTTGCCGACATAGTACCAAGGTAGCGCTCCCAACATAGTACCGATTACTCCCGCCAAAATTGCAGGGAAGAATGCCATCTGTTTCTGAGCTATTGTGAACCCTGCTAGCGGCATGATTAGTTCGGAGGGAATCGGGGGAAATAAGTTTTCTAAAAACATCAGCAGCCCGATTCCCACGTAGCCCAGGGAAGTCATGGTGTTAGTTATCCATTCCTGCATAAGTTTGGCGATTGGTAATTGATAGTTGGGGATGTAGTGCGAGGCAGAGCCTCTTTTTTTCATTCCCAGGTTGAACCTGGGAACGAGTAAAATGGTGAGAAACCCGGTTTCTCTGAGAAACCGGGTTTCTATACATCTTACTACTTGTTTATGTTCCGGATGTCCAGGAGTTCATGTACTCGATTTGATCTGAGGTGAGGTTATCAATATAAATCCCCATTGCCTGCAACTTCAAGCGTGCAATTTGTTTGTCAACTTCTACTGGTATGGAATGGATACCCGGTTCGAGTTTGCCTTTGTTCTTGACCAGATATTCGCAACCTAAAGCTTGGTTAGCGAAGCTCATATCCATAACGGCGCTGGGGTGTCCTTCTGCGGCTGCTAAGTTGACCAAACGACCTTCGCCCAAAACGATAACGGATTTGCCGTTTTGCAGACGGTATTCTTCGGTGAAGTTCCGTACTGTTCTGACTTCTTTCGCTTTGGCACCAAGCGCTTTGAGGTCGATTTCGATATCGAAGTGACCGGAGTTGCAAACAATTGCGCCGTCTTTCATCACGTCAAAATGTTCGCTGCGAATGACGTGTTTGTTGCCGGTGACGGTGATAAATAAATCGCCTTGGGGTGCGGCTTCTGACATTGGCATAACGCGGAAGCCGTCCATAACTGCTTCGATCGCCTTAGTCGGATCGATTTCTGTCACAATTACGTTAGCGCCCAGACCTCGTGCGCGGAGGGCGGTGCCTTTACCGCACCAGCCGTATCCGGCGACGACAACATTTTTACCGGCTAGCAGAATATTGGTGGCGCGGATAATACCATCGAGGGTAGATTGACCGGTGCCGTAGCGGTTATCGAAGAAGTGCTTGGTGTCGGCGTCGTTGACGTTGATGGCGGGGAAGGTGAGTACGCCATCTTTGAACATGGCGCGAAGACGAACGATACCAGTAGTAGTTTCTTCGGTGGTACCGATGATTTCGGAAAGTTGATCTTGGCGTTCTTTTACCAGAGTCGCTACCACATCGCAACCGTCATCGATGATGATGTTGGGACGGTGATCGAGGGCAACTTGGACGTGGCGAACATAGGTTTCTGCATCTTCGCCTTTGATCGCGAATACGGGGATGCCATATTCGGCGACGAGACAAGCAGCTACGTCATCTTGGGTACTGAGGGGATTGCTGGCGATCAGTACGGCGTCTGCACCGGCTGCTTTGAGTGCAATGGCGAGATTAGCAGTCTCGGTGGTAACGTGGCAGCAGGCGACTAAGCGAATGCCAGCGAGGGGCTTTTCAACGGCGAAGCGATCGCGAATTTGCCGCAACACGGGCATTTCCCGTCCCGCCCATTCTATGCGTTGCTTTCCGAGGGGGGCAAGGGAAAGGTCTTTGACTTCGTGCTTTGGCTGGGTGTATGTTGCAGTCATGAAATTGGTTGCTTGGGAAAGATTCAACTTGCAGATCTAATCTAGATTACTCTATGCCTGCCTGGGTAGGTTGGAATACCGATCGGCTGGGACATCAAGAGTGCGATCGCCACAGGGGAAAACTCACGAAATTGCCTTGACAAAGCAGTTACACTCGATCGAGCGATGGCGGATTTCAAAGAGAATTTCTCCAACTTCCCTACTTTCCCTACCTTTCTTACCTGAAACGGCGATCGAGCCAAAGCGATCGCAAGCAGTTGCTATTTCAGTACAATTGTACTATAATATAAGGGTACGGTCATCGAGCCCAGTTTCCTTGGAAATGGCTCACTAGCGACCTTTTAGAGGATGGATTTAGGTTTTTGCCCCATGAATAAGCACTACATTCTCAGCCTCAATCCGAACGCCAAGCAAGACTGGGATCGTTGCACGTTGCGAGAACCTCTCACCGCTAAGCGTCCCGATCTCGCTAAGCTGATTGCCGAAGCGATTGGCGAAAAAGCCGGTTCTTACCTGGTTTCTGTGCGTATTGAAGTAGAAGTTTTGGAAAAAGCGGCTTTACCGCAAGTTGAGCAACTGCCTCTTAATATTCCGGATATTTCTGCCCATTCCCAACGGCAGGAACTCGTCGCTTAAAAAAAGTCAAAAGGTAAAATTTTGACTTTTGAATGATTGACTTTTAACTTTTGGCTGCCGTTTTTTTGTGAGGAAATGTGTTGTCGATCGAACTCAGTGATTATCCCCTTGCTATTTGCCAAGCCGCCCAAACAATCGCTGAAATAGATTATGAATTGTCTGCTATGCGGCAGCTAATTAATGCCTTTGAAGGTAGAGCGGATATGCTAGTGGCGGCTAATTTCAAACTAAAAAATGAATCTCAACGCAGGGCGCATCGCTTTCAATTACTGCAATTCAATCAGGAATATCAAAAGGCGCTCGATCTTTTGATGCAATTAAATACTGAAAAGACGAATGCGATCGCACACTTAGAATATCTCCGCAATCAGTTTGCTGTAGCCAAATTGGAAGCAAGACTGGCGATCGCACAACAACTTGCTGGCTTAGAAGCGCGAGAATTAATTGGTTTTTAGTTAGGGCAAGTTTTCTCCTTTGGGTTAACTGGCGGTAGGGCTTTTCGTCCTACTGCTTTTTTGTGTTAGGGGCTAGACCGCCAGTCCAGTAGAATAAATTGAGAACCTATTCAGGTCCTTCACAAACAGCCAGCTACTGTAGCTATTCCATCTGAACTTGCTGCACGAGCAAATTTTCTGGCAAAATTACATCGAGAACCAAATCTCTAAATGTGGCTGCAACGCATTATCCGAGAAAGAATCGAAATTGAAGAAGCTGCTTTTTTGGAGAACAAACGCGATTGAGCGACAAAGAATAGTGCTAAAACCTGATAGCCTATTTCAATGCACAGTTTATCCCGGATATTGCCTTGAAAACTCGTTCTAGTTACTACCAACTCCTCCCCTACATCCGCCAAGAGTGGAAAACGATCGCGCAAGCATTAACCTGTACTCTGGCATTTACGGTATTTTGGCCGATTCTGGCGTGGTTGGCGGGTCGTATCGCCGGATACATCGGTGAGGGAAATGTGGGTGCGATCGCGCAACTCGCCGGATTCAGTGCCATAATCTTCCTGATCCGGGGAATTGTGCAATACTCTCAAGATTCGCTGATGGCGAAAGCTGCTTTGAAAATTGCCCTCGACCTCCGCAAGCAAGTTTACGCACATTTGCAGCGTCTCAATCTCAGTTATTTTGAAACTGCTAAAACTGGAGATTTATCTTATCGTCTCACGGAAGATATCGATAGAATTGGCGAAGTTGTCAACAAAGTTTTTCACCAATTTGTGCCCTGCGTATTGCAATTAATAGTTGTATTGGGATACATGGTTTATCTCAACTGGCAACTAACGCTGGCAACTTTTATTTTAGCACCGCTGATGGCATTATTGATTGGCTGGTTTGGTGAAAAACTACTCACTGTTTCTCGCCGCAGTCAAAATCGCATTTCCAATTTATCCGCTTTGCTGACAGAAGTTTTCAGCGGGATTCGCCTCGTGCAAGCTTTCGCGGCTGAGGAATATGAAGTGAAACGATTTGCACAAGAAGCGGAACATAACCGACAGGCGAAATATTTGGCGGAACGGCTGAAAGCAATTCAGTTTGTGGTAGTCGGTTTTTTGGAAGCAATGTGCGTTATTTTGCTATTTTTCCTGGGAGGATGGCAAATTTCTCAAGGTAATTTGACTGGCGCGGAATTTGTTAGTTATGTAGCAGCAGTGGCATTATTAATCGATCCGATTTCGCTTTTAACGAGCAATTATAATGAGTTTAAACAAGGTCAGGCGTCTAGCGATCGCATTTTTGAATTATTGGTAATTCAACCTTCAGTTGTGGAAAAGTCGGATGCAATCGAACTTCCTCCCGTGACCGGAAAAGTAGAATATCGCCAGATCGGTTTCGCCTATTCACCCGATAAACCAGTGTTGCAAAATATGAATTTGCTGGTAACTCCGGGAGAAACGATCGCATTAGTTGGTGCTTCGGGTGCGGGTAAAACGACTCTCCTCAACTTATTACCGCGCTTTTACGACCCCCAAGTCGGCGAAATTTTTATCGACGGTATCGATATCCAGAATGTCACGCTAAAAAGTTTGCGGCGACAAATCGGTATAGTTCCCCAAGAAACGATACTTTTTTCCGGTACGATCGCACAAAATATCGCTTTCGGTCAAACCGATTTCGACATCAAATATGTGCAAGCTGCGGCAGAAATTGCCAACGCGCACCAATTTATTACCCAGTTAACGCAAGGATATCAAACTTGGGTAGGAGAAAGGGGTGTAAACTTATCGGGAGGACAGCGCCAAAGGATCGCGATCGCACGCGCTGTATTGCACAATCCCAGAATCCTCATCCTCGACGAAGCGACTTCCGCGTTGGATTCGGAATCGGAAGCTTTGGTACAGGAAGCCCTAGAACGAATAATGAAAGACCGAACTGTTTTTATTATCGCCCATAGATTGGCTACTGTGCGTCGGGCCGATCGAATTTTAGTATTAGAGCAGGGTCAAATAGTGGAATCGGGAACCCACGAGGAATTGTTGACAGCGGGCTTGCGCTATGCGCGTTTTTATGCTCAGCAATTTAGTTAAAGGGGGTTAGGGAAAGTCAAAAGTCAAAAGTCAAAAGTCAAAAAGAAAAGGTCAAATATCAATTCTTTCGCTCCCCCGCTCCCCCGCTCCCCTGCTCCCCCGCTCCCTTGACTACAATTGCTTTAAATAGCTGAGCAAATCTGCCATTTCTTGCGGGCTGGGTTGGAATTGTGGCATAGGTGGTGTGTCGCCGCTTGTGACTTGGTGAATCAGGCCAACTTGAGATTTGTGTTTGGAGACACCTTGCAAGCTTGGGCCAACTCTACCATCTGCCTGCAACCCGTGACATCCAGCACAGTTCATTTGGAAGATAGCATGACCGCGAATTCCATCGCCTTGCAGAGATAAGACATTCTTGACATAAGGATCGGATATCTGCCACTGATGATAGGCGACCATCACCAGGAGGACTGCCAGCACTACTGCTAGAGCCATCAAGGTAAGTTGCCCGATCGCGACTTCTAGTTTAGTTACCTGCTTTTCCACATGGTTGCCCAGCACGATGAGAAAGTACAAAGAAATTTTTATTCATATACATAGCTTAAAATTTCTAGACAATCCAGGCAAGCTGAGAGAACGGGGAATATCTTGCCCCACAGAGTTCGACCGCCTTAACTGGCAAGACTTAAGCAAGTTTTAACATCTTACTGGATTGCTTCTTGTTGCGGCTATCCCTAGTAGTAGTATGAATAAGAGGTAATAAACTTTAACATTCAAGGAGATCTGACGTGGTAGAACCCCTACTTTCCGGAATTGTGCTGGGTTTGGTACTCGTGACCCTGGCTGGGCTGTTTGTCGCCGCATATATGCAGTATAAGCGCGGTAACCAGCTGGGTCTGTAGAAAAGTCAAAAGTCAAAAGAGGCTGAAGACTGGGGTATCGGGAAGAAAACTGATTCTTCATTAGACATCTCCTCCAAAAGAATCTCAAAGGCAGGCAGGATGCCTACCCCACAAGAATTTTTGGAGATGTCTATTGCACAAAACTAATCCCTAGCAGTCCGCCAAATTGATGCAAGATGGGTGGAACTCCGCCATAAACCCGGTTTTTGAGAAAAACCGGGTTTTTTCCTACTTAGCTCTTTTGTGCATCAGACTAAAGTTAGAATTTTTGATGCAGTTTTAATTGAGTGCGATCGCCACTTAAATCCTACCAGCGAAAGAGCCTGTTTGCCAGATAAAAATATCATACTAGGTTACAGAAGAGCTTGAAAAATTACCAACTTTTTGGTAACGATTCCCTCAATTTTGTAAAGGAGTTTAATATGAGCGTTGAAGATCGTTTGAATGCAGTTGCCAAAAATATTGAAGGCAAAGTTCAAGAAGCCATGAGCGAAGTTACTGGTAACCCCAAAGATAAAGTAGAAGGTCAGATGAAGCAGGAGCAAGCAGCTGCTATGCACGCTAAGGAAGACCTCAAAGACAGAGCCAAAGGAATGATCGACAGAGCTTAAGTTTAGTAGGGTGGGCATTGCCCACCCTACTTTTTAAGAACCGAGCGATTTTTCAGCAGATGATGAAGCGATATTACGATTTCTGCTAGATACTGGATTTTTGCTTCCCAAACTGCGGAAGTAAAGACCGCCAATCGTAATTAAAAACAGCAGATAACCGACTGCTTGCACGATATACAGCTTGTCAGGATAGCCGAACAGGGTGTGCAAGATAATGCCGGGGAACTTGTCTTGTGGCAGAACTTGCGTAGCATTCCAAACCATTGGCCCCAGGATACAGGAGGGGTTTTTGGCAAACCTTTCGTAGTAAAAACATAGAGATTCTGACTCGCGATTCATCTGTGACAGACTTCGGACAGCTTCATCAAAATCTCCCATTGATGAAACTACTAAACCTGCCACAATTAGGAGCAATAAAACTCCCATAATCTGGAAGAAGCGGCGGATGTCGATCTTGATACCCCATTTAAAAAGAAGAACGCCAATACCAGCAGCTACCGCTATGCCGCTAAGTGCGCCAATGGCCGGAATTAAACCTTGTTGAAATTTGGCAACTATAAACAGAACGGTTTCAAAGCCTTCTCGCAAAACGGCGATTAAAATGAGGCTAAAAACGCCCCAACCGGCTGCGGCGTCGTCTTTGAGGGCACTAGCGACAGCTCCCTCGACTTGCGCTTTGAGGGTACGCGCTTGCTGGGTCATCCAAATTAGCATCCAGCTGAGCATGACGATCGCCGCCACACCAAAAACAGCCTCTAGCAGTGGCTCTATTACAGGAGTATACTGCTGATTTGATGTGCCCAGCAATTGAATTATCCAGCCAAATAGTATGCCTACTAGCGCACTGACTAGAAGTCCGACAACGACACCGGCATAAACCCAAGAGTTGAGTTTGCTTCGTTTTGCTTTTTTGAGCAAAGCCAGGACAATTCCGACGACTAAAGCTGCTTCAACCCCTTCTCGCAGGGTGATTATAAATGTGGGTAAAGCTGAACTAAAATCCATAGTAAGTCAAAAGTTAAAAGTCAAAAGTCAAAACTTGAAAGTCACTCATTTTAAAGTCAAAAGTCAAAAACTAACTAATTACCGCTAACTAATGACTAATGACTAATGTCTATTAACTAAAATCTCGTAACATCTTTTTTATTTCTATGTTGTGCATTTCTTCTGTGCCAATCATTGTGCGGGCAAATTCCTCCAGATAAATGCTGGCATTCTCAACTGTATCTAGAAGATCTTTATAAAGGTCTAAAGCTTTCTTTTCGTGAGCTAAGCTTTCCTCCAATATATCCCGCACCGAATGTTTGTATGTTTCTTCAATCGGAGCGATTCGCAGGGTGGGGTGCCCCTCTAAACCTGTGAGAATTTCTCCTACTTGTTGGGCATGAGTTAAAGATTCGGTCGCCTGCAACTTGAAAAAATTTACAATCGGAATTCGGTTGGGGCCTGTCACCATCAGGGAGTAGTGAGTATAACGCACTACTCCTGCCAGTTCAAATTCCATGATTTTATTGAGGATGTCGGTGGCCTTTTTGTTGTCGAGTTCTCTCATTCTGTTGGGGATTGGTGATTGTAATTGGGAATTGGGCATTGAGTAATGGGAATTATTTTCGCTCCCATTACCCATTACCTATAACGCACTTGTGGTAACTTTTTGAGTGTTCTGCTCAATTGTCTTAATCAGCTGGGACACTTGCGCTGGAGTCATGACAGGTGCGGCTGGCGGGGTGGCGGAGGGCCAAACTTTGGTGAGTTCGGCCATACTACTTTCGATCGCTTTGTGGGCTTCGGGATGTTCCTTAGCCATTTTATCGGCGATCGACTGATAAAGACTATTGGCGTAGGTGACGAAGCCGCGAGAGTCTTGATACTCAATTGCTGCCGTCACTTTGCCATTTGCGATCGCTGCCCCGTACTCCGAGTTAGCTGCATCCAGCAATCCGTTAATTACCTTTAGCACAAAATCTGGCGATTTTCTTTGTGTTTCGGGTATTCCGGCGATGGCAGCATCAACCGCCTGCATAGAAGTAGCAAACTCTGGGGTTATTTTGGCGTCTTTTGGCTTGGATTTGACTAAATCCTGCAAACTGATGAGGTTTGTTTTGAATTCTTTAACTTTGCGCTCGTTGAGTTGCTCTTCCACATCAACGTAAATTTCTTCTACCGGGTGACCGATGTGAGGTTCGGCTTGCTTTGGTTGTTGCACATCCAGCAGTTCTTTGGCAACTAAAAGATGTCCTTTCATTAAACCCAGTTTGGTCATGTAGTCAACATCTTTGGTTTCTCCGGTGAGGACGACATCTTCGATCGTCACCATATCTTTAACTCGGTCAAACTGTTCCTGGGTAATCACCTTTTTGGATACCAGTTCTTCAGTGCTGCCGTAGGGACGACTGGCTTGAATCTTGTTGGATAATGCTGGAACGCCCAATTTCGCTTCTAATTTATCTAATTCTGACAAAATTGCCGAATTTATGTTGATTTTCGCCTTGCTACCGCTCATATTGTGGCTCGCCATGTCTGTCGTTACAGGACTGGCAGTAGCAGCAGCAGGACTGGCAGTGGGAGCGGGTGTTGAGGCACTCTCTGTGTTTTGAGTACCGCTACAGGAGGCGAGGGCAACTAGGCAGGCGATCGAAATTGCAAGTGACAGAGAACGAAAAGGAAACATCATCTTAATTCCCAAAATTTTAAGCAGGCATTACTGGCAGGCACCCTTCAATTTGGTTCAATAACCTGCCCTCTAAACCGAGTTTTACGACGGATTCTATTGAAGCAATCAAATTAACTATCTTGCAGCTAGTGAGAAATTTTGTCAAGTAAATGGATAAATTATTCACCAACTACGAGGAGTCAAAAGTCAAAAGTCAAAAGTCAAAAGTCAAAAGTCAAAATTAAGAATTTCTTCCTGCTCCCCTGCTCCCCCGCTCCCCCGCGCCCCTGCTCCCCTGCTCCCCCGCTCCCCTAGCCGATCGCATCAAACTGACCCATACAACCGGCTTGGGCGATCTGATCCTGATGGGGATGAAACATATATTTCCCCGGATACCGATAGGTGAATTCCAGAATGTGACGTTCGGCTATACCCATCGTAATCACGTCGGTTTTCTCGCTCGGAGTGAGAGACATCCCACTGCGGTAGACATCAAAGAAGTTGGCGTGCAGATGAAAGGTGACAGCAGCTTCAAACTCAATCATGTTGAGGACGTACAATCGCACCAACTGGTTTGTGTAAATGGGAATGGCATGGTGCATATAGTAGTGCGGCAACCCATTAAAAGCATAAAGTTCGTTGCGGTTGTCATCATTTACGTCGTAACCTGCCATGATTAGCACCATTTCATCAGCGGGCGGACGCGGACGGGGCGGATCGACGATAAACATACCGTAGAGTCCTTTGCCGATGTGCCGAGTCACTGGCTCGACGTGGCAGTGGTAAAGGTGGACGCCGTAGGGTTGGGCGTCGAATTCGTAAATTGTGGCTTTACCGTTGGCGATCGGTTTGACTCCATCCATTTCAGAAGGGTGGGTGCCGTGAAAGTGTAGGGAGTGGGAATGTCCGCCTTTGTTATAGAAGAGGACTCGCACGCGATCGCCTTCCCTGGCTCGCAGCGTTGGCCCCGGCACGCGATTGTTCACATTCCAGGTATTAAAAGTGACAGCGCTATTCAATTGCAGCGTGGAATTACTGGCCGTGAGGCGAAATTCTCTGATCGTGCGTCCGTTCTCTCGCTTGACAGTGCCGTAGTCAAAATCTCGCAGCAGTAACATTGGGTTGATGCCGTTGCCAAAGTTAGGCGTATCGTTCGGGATTGGCGGTATCCTTACCTGCGATGTTCGTTTTGGCATCAGTGTAGAAAGTGCGATCGCCGCACCTGTTACACCAATACCGCCTGCCAATCCCAGTTGCAAAATTTGCCGTCGGCTCCAAGGTTTTCCTTTCTCTGGTATGAGGTGATGACCCATCTTATTGTCAAGAGTTCTCAGTTCATTATTGCAAATAATTCTAAAAAACTTCTTGACTTTTGACTTTTAACTTCAGGGCTTATGGTGTTGCGGAAGAGAAAAAACGGGAGCGTCTTGCAGGAGACAGTAAGGGCGACTGTAGCTGAGGGGTAATTCTAAAGAGTGCTGAAGTAAAAAATCGCGATCGCTCATAACTGGCTCGGTTTTACCATCGTACACCACCTGACCCTTACTCAAAACAATGGTGCGATCGCACAGTTCCAGCGCCATATCCAAATCGTGCGTTGCAATCAACTGCGTCAAAGGCAAACCTTGCAGCAAATCGATCAAATGACGGCGAGAACGGGGATCTAGCTGTGCAGAAGGTTCGTCGAGTACCAATACCTGCGGCTGCATAGCTAAAACACCTGCGATCGCAATTCGTTTCTTTTCCCCTCCAGATAAATTATCCGTATTTCGTTTTCCGTAATGTTGAGGATCGATATCCACAGATATCATTGCTTCCACAACTCGCTTTTTTAATTCCTCATCTCGCAAACCTTGATTCATTGGGCCAAAAGCAACATCTGACCACACTGTCGGCATAAATAGCTGATTATCTGGATTCTGAAATACCAGCCCCACAAAATTACGAATTTGGCGCAAATTCTCCGAATTGACAACCCATTCGCCTATCTTAACTTCTCCTTCTTGAGGCAGAATAATCCCGTTCAAATGTAACTGCAATGTAGACTTTCCCGAACCATTAGCCCCAATTAACGCCACTCTTTCATTAGCGCCAATAAACAAATTGATATTCCTGAGAGCATGAGTTCCATCAGGGTAAGTATAACTAAGATTTTCAATTGAGATCGGATTGTGGTGCATCGAAACGATTTTAGATTTTAGATTTTGGATTTTAGATTTTAGATTTTACATTGCTACTGCCAAGGCAAATAAATCGCTTGTCCCAGCAGTGCCCAAATGAATGTTAAAGTTATAGCTATAATATCGCGTCGTCCACCAGGCGGAACATTTTCGACCGGGGGTAACCCCTGATAACCCCGCGCCAGCATCGCCTGATAAATTCTCTCGCCGCGATCGTAAGTGCGAATAAATAGCGATCCCATCATATTGCCAATTACAAAACGTTGCCAGCGGTTGTTGCCCATCAAATTGCGAGACGCTGCTGCCCGACGCATGGCATTAAATTCGCCCATTAAAACGCTTATGTAGCGATACATTGATGCCAAAATTGCCACCAGTAGCGGTGGTACTCGCAATGCTACTAAGGCATTCAATAACGCGGGAATAGAAGTAGTTAGAGTTAGCAAATTTAGCATTACCAGCGATAGCAATGCCTTACTCGTTACGCTACCCAAAACAATCAATCCCGCTGTAGTAATTTTTATTGGCCCCCAAGACCAAATAGTCTGACCGCCGTCGCGAAACAAAGTACCCAGCAGCACGACACCGATAAAAGCAAATTCAATTGCGATTCGCTTCAGCAGCACAGGTAAAGTCACGCGACTGAGTAAAATAAAGCTCAACACGGCTACTCCATAAATTGCCCAAGTCCACCAACGTCCGTTTGGTGTTAGGGCAATGGCAAATACAATTAGCAGGGTACAAAGTATGCGAGTACGCGGTGCTAATGAATGCCACCAAGTATCGTGTTTGCTATCGATATCTAGTTGAAAGACATTGACGTGCAGCAGCATCTAATAATTTTGGATTTTGGATGAGAGGATTTTGGATTTTTTAATCCAAGGATCGATCGACTTCATTTGAGTGGGGAGTTATATCGTCTGGCGAAGATGCAGCGGAATTGCGAACTACCAATTTGCCAATACCCCAAGCTAAACCAAAGGTAGCTAATGTTCCTACCAAACCTGCCAGGGGAGTGGCAACTTGTTCGGGTACGCCTCGGAGCGCGTATTCTTTAAAAACAGCGTAAAAGGGTAATTTTTTGGCTGGTGCTTCTGCAATTGCTTTATGTTGAAATTTGAAATCCTGAGAAACTCGGTCTAATCCATCTGGATCTGAGCTGGCGAATGGAGAGATGAAAATTGCAATTAGCAGTGCCACTCCCAAACCAGCAATAACAAAAGCACGGTTGCGATCGCGATCGAGATTGCTACTCATAAATATTCACCCTTTCCTTTTTTTACAAGATGCACGCTATTTGGAGGGTTAAAAAATACGAAATGTACGTGAAAAACTTTGTCGGGGCGGGTCAAAGAACAAATCAGGCCGACTCTTCCAAACAAAACTAACTGCGATCGCAGTAATAATTGCTTCGCCGATGCCAATCAATACGTGCCAAAAAGCCATCGCCGATATAGCTACCCCCAACGGCACAGTACCTGATAAAGCTAGTTCCACAGCAGTCAAAATTGAAGCTACAAACACACTTGTCCAAGCAGATACTACCGTGCCGGCTAACATTCCTCGCCAGCTATTTCGACCTAGCGAAAACCGAATTATTTTGTATAGATAGTAACCGAGAAATGTGCCAATTAATCCCATATTGGTAATGTTGGCTCCCAAGACTGTCAGACCGCCATCCTGAAACAAAACAGCCTGTACGATGAAGACTGCGGCCATTACCAATGACCCAGCCCACGGGCCGAGTAAAACTCCAGCTAGCGTTCCACCTAGCAAGTGACCGGATGTACCTCCCGGAATCGGAAAATTAATCATTTGGGCAGCAAAAATAAACGCTCCGCAAACACCCATCAGGGGGACTGCCCGTTCCTTGTAGTCTCCCTGCACGCGATTGAGAGCGAGTGCGATTAGACCGATCGCCAGTACCCACGTTACTAAGCTAACTGGCAGGTTCAAGAAGCCATCTGGAATATGCAATGCTAGCTGCGGCTGTATTACCCAGCGCACCCAGCTTGAGAAAGAAATATTGGGTAACAGGACTGTCACCATAATCAACAAGCGTCCCTTAAAGGCAGTTTTCTGAGGTGTAACCCTTTAATAAAACCTGTATTGCCTAAAAAATGCAATGCTACAGGGGGGTATTTTAAGGATAAATTTATTATTTAGCTAATAATCCACAACTATCGCTATAAATACGCCATTAGATAGATTTTTTGTCGGATCGGTTAATAGTTGAATTTGCTTGACACTCCCCTGCCGTCATGCGTGGGGATTCTAACTTCATAGACAGGACTTGCTCTATTAGGTTTGCACCAAGTAGAGTAGAGGACCCATCTCCGTTAGCGTTACTTCAAGTCTGCCCGACCGTAGATTTTGCTTTGAGCAAAATATTGATAGCCGCATTCCAATCCCTTTGCAGAATCAACCCACACGAACAAACATGGGTAGACGATCGCAATACAACCGAACGCAGTATGTAAATATCAAATTTCTTCTCTCCGGTTTTCTTGCCAGAGAGGTAACCTCACGATGAAAGTCGCGCCTTTTCCTTCGCCATCGCTAGCTGCACAAACACTACCACCGTGGAGTTCCACTAAATGACGCACGATCGCCAACCCCAGTCCCAATCCGCCATAAGTTCTCGTAATTGAGCTATCGGCTTGGCGAAAGCGATCGAACACATAGGGAAGAAAATCGGGAGTGATGCCCTTACCGGTATCATTTACTGTAATTTGGGCATAGGAAATTTCACATTGATTTAATTTCAGATTTGCCATTTCCGATTGCAGATTGAAAGCAAAATTTTCAGCTTCAATTTGTAATTTTTTTTCGGAAATCTGTAACTCCTGCAATCGCACTTCAACACGTCCGCCAGAGGGAGTAAATTTGATGGCGTTGGAGACAAGATTCCAAACAACTTGCTGCAAGCGATCGACATCAGCCCAAACCAAACCCACCGCATCAAGTTTAGACTCAAGTTGTATCTTCTTAGCTGCGGCTGTCGGCACTACAGAATCGATCGCCGCCGCCATAACAGATACAAGGTCAACCGGGCGCATAGAAAGACGCAGCTTGCCTCTAATAATGCGGGAGATATCGAGAATATCATCGATTAATTGTGCCTGTAACTTGGCGTTGCGCTCGATCGTTTCCAAGGCGCGATCGGTAGTAGGCTCGTCAAACTTGCGAGCCCGAAGCAGCTGCGCCCATCCCAGTACGGAATTAAGAGGAGTACGCAACTCATGGGATACTACCGCCAGGAATTCATCTTTCAGACGGTTAGCTTGCTCTAATGCTTCCGCTTGTTGCCGCAGTATTTCCTCTGCCTGTTTTCGATCGTCGATATCCGTACAAGTGCCAAACCAACTGACAATTTTATTCTCTCGATCTTGTAGGGGTAATGCACGCACCAAATGCCAGCGATAAGTTTTGTCGCTACCCCGCAGCAAACGAAATTCTATTTCGTAAGGCGCTCCTGTGTGGAGAGATTTTTGCCAGCGCTCCCCAGCCCGTGGCAAATCATCTGGATACAGCATATTCTGCCATCCCCATTCCAATATTTCTGCCGCAGAAACGACAAAATAATCAACTGTGCGCTGATTGACGTAATCCAATCCGCCATCCGGACGGGCAGTCCATACAAGTTGGGGCATAATTTCTGCGAGAAAGCGAAAACGCTGTTCGCTTGCTTGGGCTTGAGTTCGGGCTATCTGTTCGCGCACGAGCAATTCATCTTTAAGCTGATTTGCTGCTTCTAGTTGGGCAGTTCGTTCGATTACTCTTTGTTCGAGATCGGCATTTAGCTTGCGAATTTCTGCCTCTGCTTGTTTGAGGTCAGTAATGTCTTGCGTCATCACCATTCCGGCAAAAATTTCGCCGCGATCGTTTCTGACAGGTACTACGTGCATCACATAAGTATGGTTTTCATAAGTGACTTCGGTGATGCTTGCTTCACCGCTAAGGGCAGCACGATAGGTTGGTTCTATAATTGCACAGGTTTCGGAAGGAAATGATTCCCAAATAGTTTTTCCTTCCAATAATTCTCTCTTCAGACTGACTGCTGCTAAACCTTCTCCATCAGCGATCGTATATCGCAAGTCGCGATCGAATAAAATCACTGCCCCGTTAGGAAAGTTTTTCGCCAAAGTGCGATACATTTCTTCACTTTTGCGGAGTGCTTCTTCTGCTAACTTGCGATCGGTAATGTCGAAAAACGAAGATACGATCGCATAGGGTGCGGTTTCGTCCCGGCGGAATAAGGGGCGCGTATTGATAGTAATCCAAGTCACCATTCCGTCTGCTTTGGCAAGCCCCATAACCACATTGGACTGCGGCTTACCGATACGCAAAGTTAGCATCGCTGGGTGTTCTTCGCCGGGGAAAGGAGAACCATCTTCGCGAATTGCACACCAGCGCGGATCGAAAGAATTACGTCCCATCATTTCATCTGCTGAAAGCCCCAGAATGCGCTCGGCGCTGGCATTGCAAGCTTGAATACTACCGTCTGCCAGATGTAAAACGATCCCCTCAGCTACTGTCTCGATCACGGTACGATACCTTTGTTCGCTTTCCCGCAGCGCTTGTTCTGCTACTTTGCGATCGGTAATATCGATCAATGCTGCGATCGCACTTACGACAGTCCCTGCCGCATTATAAAGTGGTGCGGCATTAATAGATAAAATTGTGCGAGTGCCATCGGGATGTTCGATCGCGTGTTCTACATTGTATACCGATTCCCCGGTTTGCATCACTCGCACAAAAGGAAGTTCTTCTTCCGGAAAGAGTTTTCCGTCCACTGTTGCAATTCGCCATGCCGGATCGTTGTAAATTCGCTCTGTGATTTGGCTGCGCGACAAACGTAGAATTTTTTCTGCGGCGGCATTTGCAGATATAATTTGTCCGTCTCTGTCCATAATAGTAATCCCGTCCGGCATTGTCTCAAAAATCCGCGCCAATTCTGCTTCCTTCAGGCGCAGTAATTTTTCTGCCCGTTTCCGCTCCCTGATTTCGTTCCTTAATTTTTTGTTAGCCTTTAGTAGCTTGGCTGTGCGCTCTTCTACTCTTTGTTCGAGAGTTGATTTGGCATTTTTTATTTCCTGGAATTTTTCATGCAGTGCTATCTCCATCTGCTTAAAGTTATCAATTAAAGCTTCTATCTCTGTGACTGAATTTTTTCGCCAATAAATCCTCTCTTCTTGCATAATTTTATCTGGCAAGTTAACAGTTTCTGTGGCTAATTTTGATAAAGGACTAACTAACCTACGACTCACAAGCATTGCCGAGCCAAATGCGAAACCAGAAATTATAAGCATTATGGCTAGGTTCTTGATATAGATATTTTGTAATTCGCTAATATATGGGGCAGCAGCTACTTCTACAACCAGCTGCCAGGGTAAGTTTTCACCCAAAGAAGTTTCCTGTCTATAAAATGATTGTTTCCATCTCACTATAGGAGGCAAATTTCCCTTTGGAGGTAGCCACTGATAAATAGCTTTATTCTTATCGCGGATTTCCCCGCTTTCTCTGCGATCGACACCTTGCTTTGCTGCTCGCTCGAAGTTGGTGTTAGCAATTATGTGTCCTGTCTTATTAATTAGATATGTTTGCAGATTTTGACTGGAAATGTGCGACCTCATTCGCTCGCTCATGTCGCTCATATCGACTGTCGCATTAACCAAACCACGAAATTTTTTATTGGCAATAACTGGGACATTTAAACAAGTTTTATCTTCCCTATTTGGATGGATATGGCTATCAGTCATTAATGCTTTTAAATCGGTTTTGACTTTTTGAAAACCAGGTTGATTGGCAATATTAAAACCTAGCATTGATGTTCCTAACTCATTCATAATTGGATAAGCGGCAATTATAGTACCTTCTGCATCTGTAACATACACATTGTCGAAAACAGGTGATATCCGCTGAATTAGCGCTGTACTTTGCTGTAAGCGATCGGATACATTCATACCAGACTCAGCAGCAACTTTGGCTAATTCTTCTAGTGTGTCTACACGTCGCTGATACCAAGATTCCAGATCGGCAACTACCTCTTGAGTAGCAGATATAATTTCTATCTGAATACCAGTTTCTATCTCTCTAAAAACGTGATGTCCGTTCAAAATTATGATTGTCAGAGATGGAAAAAATACAAAAGCAACCAACAAATTTAATAAAGTTTGTTGAAATGATATAGTATTTTTTGTCTGGGTTATATTGATCCATTTGTGAATTGGTAATTTGGTCAATATCAGGCTGGCAACTAAGGCGTTAAAGATCCCATTTACAGATTGTTTGAGCGCGATCAGTAATGTTTGCGTCGGATCGACTTGCAATGCGCCTGCATAAAATATCCACACCAATGGCATACCGATTAGTAACCAGTAAATTCCATCCAAAAACAGCATATTTTTGCTGTAACGGTGTAACGAAAAGCTGATAAAAATAGCTTCGCAGATCAGAATAATTGCCGCATATGGATGGTTCCATAGTACCACTGTATGCCAGCTAGCCAAGATAGCTGCTAGTGTACCCCAGCCTAAGCCAAACAGTCTCACTACCAATAATACTGGAATACTGCCAAAGAGAAAATCTACTCCAAAAAACATTGAAAGGTTAAAATAATTACCTAGATAACCTGCTGCTATCAGTATGACGAGAATTGGGGTAAATTTTTTCTGGCGAATTGCTATCATTTGGCTAAGTTTCAATTTTTAGATGAATAAGTTTTTGAGTAACTGCAAACAATTTACGCTAAACTTAAAATGGGATTAGTTTCATGTAAAATTGATTTGTAGCATTATTTTAAGCTAGAAGCGATCGCAAATCGTCCTTGAGGTTAAAAATCGCTACAATCGGCAGCTTTTAGGCGAAATATTGCCGTTGAGGTAGCCTGGGACGATAGACTGGCGATCGCTATCCGGTTTTTACGTCTTTGCGGCAAAGGAAGTATTTTTGGCCCACCAGCAATCCCTTGTTCTACTTCACGAGAAAGCCAGAGAGAAAGAAAAGTCTCTCTCCCTGTCTTTTGAAGAAAATAGATGCAAAGCGACAGGAGATAACGATGGATTGCATCTTTTTTTTTTCTGGCCATCGCACGCTGAGGTTCCCTATCTCTCAAGAAGCTAATTTTGCATTTTTGATTTTACATTTTGGATGGGGAGAAAAATTCGATACAGTATGTCCATTCTATAGAACTCTCACCCTCAAAGGCAGTCCAAAATTTGCCAGTGGGGTCGATGTAAAACCAAAAATGTTAAATTGATTGATTGGCTTGATTTTTGTCAAGTTTGAGAGATGAAAATCTCTTATTTTTTCGCGATTACCCATCTGAGATGCGGCAAGGGGACTCCCGTTATACCCTATCGGGTTAGCGGTCGGGGAATTGCCGCCAGCAAACAAATTGAGCGCGAGCGTTTCCTTATTAAAAGACATAAGAGTAACCGTCGTTTCTGTGGATATGAGTAAGATACTTGGGATGGACATCAAACTTTTTATCAGGAAGTTGCAGAACAAAAGACGGTCGAAAGCGAATAGCGATTCGTCCAACAAAAGTCCCTGAGAACTTCCCTTTTGGGATACAAGCTTTTACAATGTCACCTGTTTGGAATCCTTGAAAGAATTTCTCTTTTGGCGCATGGGCAATAGGGAAACCAAACTTATTTGGACGACATCGTTGACGAGTTCCATGTCCTGTTGCCTTAATTAATAAAGGTTGTGTGGTGATCATCCGTAAAGACTCAATCGTTCCCACACAAGCGGCATCAAGCCAATGGGTTTTAGGTAAATTCAATCGAGTGCGATTAAACTTGGTTTGTCCACCAGTTCCCGTAGAAACAGGTAATCCAATAGACTTCAAGGTATTAAGTAAAGCCCACCGAGTAGAATTAACAGCCGCCGCATCTTTTAAGGGAGACTTCGCCTGACTCAATACCCGTTTCAGGATATTGGGTTTACCTGAAAGAAAATCCTTAATATCCTGAGTCCCCTTGGCAAGATTACAGGGTTCGCAAGCCAGACAAAGATTGGAAATACGATTAGTTCCTCCCTTTGATTTAGGGTGAATATGTTCAACTTGGAGAGGAACATCTTTTGCACCACAATAGGCACATTGACGATTCCATTTCTCCAAAAGATATTCACGCACTTCGTAACCCTGTAATTCTCCTTGTTGGTATTCAATGCCAGAGATTTCAGGGTTTTCCATTTTCTGTAAATCAAATCGAACCAACTCCTGAACAATATTAGTGACAGGGCAGTAACGAATCAATTTCTTAACCCAAGTTAGCGTGGTATCTACTCGATGTTGGAGACTGGGAGCTAACCAACCTTTTTCTGTTTTTCGGTTAAGAAAATGAGCAGGGCGATAACGGGTTTTGCGGTTCCGCCGATGACGACGAATCGCCCGACGGGATTCCAAGTCGGATTTAATTTGTTGACCACGGTGAGTTAGTTCAGATCCCCAGACGACGTTTTCTCCACTGAGAGTAGCAATCCCTGTGGTTTGAGAGCCTGGGTCAATTTTAAGAGTTAGCGGATTGATTTCTACATCTTCTTGCTTCTCCTTGAGGATGATGGTGAAAGGATACCGACGGAAAACAGCCGCCTTTTTCTGATTCAGTAACAATCGTGCATGGGCAGGATGAACTGGATTACAAGGCTGTTTGTCAGGAGCGATAACGAAAACATAATTAGACATAGGTAACTCCAATTTCTTGGGTAAAGTTTGCCTTGACAATGTTATCTGGGCTTGTTGGGTCTAACTCACTTCCTTAACCCGTTACAGATGTTTAAAGTTAGACGACAGAGCTAAAAACTGGCACGCATTCTTAGGTGTCTTGACCCAGATAACGTAGTTCTCGAAGAACTTAGTCTGGTCACATTGGACTTTTTCAAGCCCCCGTTAGATTGCGTTAGCAATTAACGGTGGGTTCGTGACAACAAACCTCCTTTGCAGACAATCTACAGCTCACAGTTCTATCATAGCGATCGCGTCGGTTGGGAAAATCTTAACCGCTACGCAAGATTTCGATATCGGTCAAAAGGCAGTAGAAATTGAAAATGCAACCAGAAGAAGCCATTCGACAGCAATTCGACAACGCCGCCGCCGCCTACGGCACTTCGCCTATTTTCGCACAGGGACATGACCTGGCGCTGATGGTGCAAGCAGCTGCGCCCACATCAGAAATGACTTTACTCGATGTGGGGTGCGGTGCGGGTCATACGGCTTTTGCTTTTGCACCTTATGTCCGAGAAGCGATCGGCGTTGACCTCAGCCAAGGTATGCTGATAGAAGCAAAGCAGCTAGCAGATGCAAAAGCAAAAGCCAATGTGCATTTCCGAGAAGCTAGCGCTACAGCACTTCCTTTCCCAGACAAGCACTTTGATATTGTGACCTGTCGCTATGTCGCCCATCACTTCCCCAGTTTGACACCCGCCCTCACTGAAATTGTGCGCGTTCTCAAACCGGATGGACAATTTCTCTTGGTAGATATTATTTCGCCGGAAGATGCAGCCCTTGCTGATTTTATCGATCGAGTGGAACAATTGCGCGACCCTTCCCACAGCTGCGACTGGAAAATCTCTCAATGGCAGGCTTCTGGAGAAAAGGTAGGGATGCACCTCAAAGTTATCTCCTCCTGGCAGTTGCAAATTGACTTCGCCGACTGGACAGCACGCCAGAAAACACCGCCCGCAGCTATTGCACAATTGGAAAAACTTTTAGATAACGCTTCGCCAGAAGCAAAATCGGCCTTTTCAATTGTCGGCTTACCACGCCGTTCTTTTCACCTGTGGTCAGTCCTCCTGCGCGGCACTCTAACTGTTGACCCTAGTTGATTTCGGCTTCAGAAACAACCAACTTACAAAGAAGAAAAAGGCTGTAAATAGCTGGGCGATATCTATGGCAGACAGATAACCATCAGCTAAAGCCGCGATACTTCTATCGGTGATTCCAAATAGCCAAGATGAGATTCCCACAAGCCAGATACCGCTTTTGAGATTTGCCAAAAAAGTAGAAGTTTCTGAAGCTTGGTCGTTATTCATAAGTTCAGCCTCTTTGCTGCACATAACTCGATTAACCACAGTCATTCGAGGGATAGAGGATTTTTTTTCACTTCCTTCTACTCTCTTGACCATCTTAATGTTAAGAAATATTTTTTATACTTGCCATAACTCCCCAGATATACATTAAAAAACGTAGCAAAAATCACCTTTGCACACATATGAGGCCATTCTGAATGAGACATCTCCAGAAATGAAAGCGCTCTCCCGGAATTATGGTGATAACTAAAACTTATTAATCGACTCAAATACTTGCTGGATAAGACATTTATCTGCCCTATGCCCAAAAAACCGGGTTTTCCACCACAAGTACGGGAGAGCCTTTCCCATTGAAAATCTGAAATTCTCGGTGAAGACAGCTTGTATAGATATATACAATATTGGTTTCTCTGCTGCTGCTAATTTGAAGAATTTAGATCCGATGATAGAGGCTACCTGACTTAGCAGAAACGAGGATCGATCGTAAGACGAGAATCTGGAGTCTTAGCTGTGGCAATACCATTAGGGATGGTAATTAATAACCTCGAAGTAGAAGCGATGAGGGATAGTTACCATCCAGTCAGGTTGGTGACAAACCGTGGCAATGTTGAGTGTCGTTACTACAAAGTTCCCGGTGCTAAGCGCGGTGCTATCTGGGTAGGCGGTATTGGCGGCGACTGGGATACGCCGGCAAACAAACTGTATCCGCGACTTTGCCAGGAGTTGATGGCTGAGGGAATTGCCTCTGTGCGGCTACGCTTCCGCCATTCAACTATTCTTGAAGAAGCTATCCTCGATGTTCTGGCAGGAATTAGTTATTTGGAAAGCGAAGGTGTTGATGCGATCGCTCTCATCGGTCACTCCTTCGGCGGTGCTGTCGTTATTCAGGCGGGTGCAATTGCCGACACTGTACGCACCGTAGTAACACTCGCTACACAAAGTTACGGTGCGGCAGCAGCAGCCAACCTAGCACCCCGATGCTCGATCTTGCTCATTCACGGTCAGGTCGATCGCATACTTCCGGCTACCTGCTCTAAGTATATTTACAGTCTCGCCCAAGCACCCAAGCACCTCATTCTTTACGAAGGTGCAGATCACAATCTTAACGAAGTTTCTCAAGAAGTCGATCGAGCAGTACGCGATTGGATTGTCGAGCAACTTTAAATAAACAAATTTGCCGCCCTATCCCTAGAGAATATTAAGAAATATTTGTTTTTTCATCGGTCTAAAGCTCTATTCACTAATATAGGGTAAATTTTCCCTCCTTCAGTATTTTCTGGCTGGTGCATAAAAATATGTATTTTTTTACTGATAAATTCATTCACTTTATGGTTGGTTTAGGAATAGGATCGGGTTATTGGTGGCTGTTAGAACGCTACGCCAGAGAAGGAGCGAGACGAATTAACCCCATCTGGTTCTTTGTCTTGTTGATTTGGGGAGCTAGTGGTTTATTCTTCTTCCGCAAACTGCATATTCCTATCTTATCTAACGAGTTTTTCTATATGGCAGTTCCAGACTGGGATATTCCCCTCTACAACTGGACGAGGTTAAGATTTTTGCTCCATCGCAGTTGGTTATTTCATTCTGCTTTGCTTCCCCTTGGTTTGCTGATATTTAGCTGGTGGGGAATGACGCGCAGCCTCTCCCATTCTCCAGCCAATCACCGCTGGTGGCAATGGTCAAGAGATGCGGCGATTGGTTTATCGGTCGGGATGTCCGCCCACTTAATTTGGGATGCGATGCTATCCTCTACGAAACGGGGATTTTTAATATTTGGTTGGAATTATTTTCATTCACTGGTTTGGCTGGTATTAAATCTAATATTGGGGCTTGGTTTGCCGTTCTTGATGATTTGGGCTATCCACGATTCATTTTCTCGAAATGGGGATGGCTGACAAATTAGCAGAAAAGGAAAAGAAGGATTCAGGAGCGAATGCACTGAGGTTGAAAGATAATTTTTTGATTGGAAAAGTAGTCAGACAATAAATTTTTATCATCTGCTATTGAAGCGATTCGGGATCGCGATCGGTGCCTCCTCATATTTTAACTGCACCTATTGATATTTTGCGGAAGACAAACCTCCCCCCTTACAAACCCCAATTTTTCGGTAAACTGGGTAAATGACGATCGCAATTGATTTCGGAACTAGCAACACAGTAATCGCCCGCTGGAATCCAGTTACCCAGCAGCCAGAAACCTTGAGCTTATCTGGCTTATCGGTGACGCAGGGGCAAAATCCGCCCCTGATACCCAGTTTGCTCTATGTTGAGGACGCTTCCTCCGGTAAAGTTGTAGTGGGACAGGCTGTGCGCGATCGCGGTCTCGACCTCAAAACAGACCCCCGTTTTTTCCGCAGTTTCAAACGAGGTATCGGCGCTGCTATCCAAGGATTTCTCCCAGAACTGGATGGGAAAATCGTTACTTTTGAACAAGTGGGGGAATGGTTCCTCTCGCAGTCGATCGAAAAACTGCAAGCGACTTTGCCAGATGTCGGTCAATCTTTAATATTAACCGTTCCCGTCGATAGTTTTGAAGCTTATCGTCACTGGCTGGGTCAAGTTTGCCAATCTCTCCCCGTCGAACAAGTGCGAATCGTAGATGAACCTACGGCGGCGGCTTTGGGTTACGGGATGGCCGATCGACAAGTTATTCTAGTTATAGATTTTGGCGGCGGTACGCTCGATCTTTCTCTTGTCCGGTTAGATAGTTCCACCACGAAAAAACCGCTAGGCTTTATTCTCAAATGGGGCGATAAATCCCTAGCTGAATCTTCCGGACAAAAGGTAAAAACAGCTCGCGTACTAGCAAAAGCCGGTCAAAATCTCGGCGGTGCGGATATCGATAACTGGTTGGTCGATTATTTTGCCAAAACGCAAGGTTTGGTGTCAACACCGCTGACAACTCGTTTGGCAGAACGCTTAAAAATGCAATTGTCTTTACAAAGACAGGCAAGTGAAGTATACTTTAATGATGAAACTTTTGAAACCTACGATCTGCAATTAGACCGCGATCGCTTTGAAGATATCCTCAAAGAACACAAGTTTTTCGATCGCTTGGATGAGTCAATGACTCAAGTGCTACAGCAAGCAAGACGGCAAGGTTTAGAAGTTGCGGATATCGATGCAGTTTTATTAGTTGGCGGTACGGTACAAATCCCATCTGTGCAAACTTGGGTGCAGCAATATTTCCAGGCAACCAAAATTCGCTGCGAAAAACCTTTTGAAGCGATCGCGCAAGGTGCTTTGCAACTAGCTCAAGGGATCGAACTCAAAGACTTTCTCTATCACAGTTACGGAATTCGCTACTGGGATAGACGCAACAAACGACACAATTGGCACCCTTTAATAAAAGCTGGGCAACCTTATCCGATGAGCGAACCGGTCGAATTAGTCTTGGGTGCTTCCGTAGAAAACCAACCCAGCATAGAATTAATTATCGGCGAATTGGGAACCGAAAGCAACAGCGCTACAGAAGTTTATTTTGATGGCGATCGTCTGATTACTCGCAATATGGCCAGCGGTCAAACTCAAGTGCAACCTCTTAACGATCGCGAAGGAGCCAGGACGATCGCGCAGTTGACACCCCCTGGCTATCCAGGGAACGATCGCATCAAAGTTCTGTTTCAGGTAGATGACCGACGCTTTCTGAGGATGACCGTCGAAGATATGCTCAGCAAGCAAACTTTGTTAGACGATCGACCTGTAGTGCAGCTGAACTAAACATTAAATCTAATCAACTCAATCACTTTGTAGAATTACCGCCAGATATGGACTATTTATAAAAATCGACAACTAATCTTAGAACAATTAAAGGAGGCGATCGCTATGGCAGTTATTGCCGCACTTGACTACCGAACACAGTCTATAGATACTTCGATCGAAGCTGAGCAAGTGCAGTTCAATCTCTGGCGAAAGATGACACCAGGGCAAAAAGAAGCTCTCTTCAAGCGGGTGGCCAAACGGGGGGCAACATTAGCTTTGATGGGCATTAAAAGTCAGTTCCCTAACGCTTCAAAAGATACAGTGAGACAACATTACATCAGAAAACGCTTAGGGCAAGAATGGGCTGATTTTTTATCTGGATGGAAATACCTGGGAGAATTGATGATAGAAGACCCAATTTGGCTAGCAAACCAACTAGCGTCTGTCTTGACCTCACTGAATATCCCTTATTATGTAGGAGGTTCTGTTGCTAGCTCTCTACAAGGGGAGGTAAGACTCACTCAAGACGTGGATATAGTAATAAACATCCAAACTAGCCAGATTATACCACTAATTAACGCATTGGCAGAACAGTTTTACATCAGTGAAGTGGCTGTGGAAGACGCCGTGAGTGGGAGGGCTTCATCGTTTAATGTTATCCACCTGACCACAACAGAAAAAGCAGACATTTTTGTGATGAAGGATGACGAGTTCTCCCGTTCCAAAATGTCTCGCCGTCAGCTTCACTATCCAGACGGGGATATTAGTAAATCTTTTTATGTCTGCACACCCGAAGACACGATATTGCAAAAACTCGTTTGGTTTCGGATGACTAACAACGAATCCCAGAAACAGTGGCGAGATATTTTGGGTGTGTTGAAGCTGCAAGGGGAACGACTCGATTTCGAGTATCTCCAAAGATGGGCGCTTTCATTAAATCTGACCGAGGCACTCGCACAAGCACTAAGAGAAGCTGGTTTGGGGAGTTAACGCAATTGACCCCCTCGATCTATTTGTTTTGCCCGCGCACGTAACTAGCAACTTGAGTTACTACAGATGTAGAGTCAATTCATGAATTGACTCTACATCCAGGAGTAAAAGTACCTGCTTGTGTCATAGGATCTAAGTCCTGAAGAAGCCAAAAGTTAAAAGCCAAAAGAAAATATTAATTTTGACTTTTGACTTTTGACTTTTGACTTTTGACTTTTTAACGGACTACGACCCTTGTCCCCACGGAAGCCCAGTTATATATGTTGCGGGATACTCCTACAGGCAGGTTAACGCAACCGTGGCTGACTGGCGTGCCAAATCGGTTGTGCCAATAAGCGCCGTGAATCGCATACCCACCAGAGTAGAACATTGTATAAGGAACATTAGGCGCTACGTACCCCGGCCCTCGCATAGTTTTAGCGCGGTATTTTCTTTGAATAGCATAGGTTCCCCGACGAGTGGGAGTCGATCGCTTGCCACTGGAAATGCGAGAGGAATAAACCGCTCTGCCATTTTCCCAAGCAGTTAAGCGTTGGCTTGCTAAGTTAACTTCAATCCAGCGACCCTTTCCGCCTGCGCTCCTCACTTTAGCGCGTTTGGTTTTATAGCGTTTAGAACGGGACTTCCCAACTGAGTTACTAATTTCGTTTCGCTGTAACTGCGCTTGTCTTCCCGACCTAGATGCCGCTTCTGTTGGCATTGACCAGGAAAATAAAGTTACCAGTACGAGCGCCAGACCTGCCCAGAAAGTTCCGGATCTACGTAAAAAAACAGAACGAATTATGGTTTCCATAGTTCACTTCCTCCTGGCTCTAGGTTACAACATAACTTTCTCAAAAACCGTTAAAATTTTCAAATTTAAAGTTACAAATTGAAAAGGCAAAAAAAGAATTTTCTCATCTTTGATTTTGCCTTTCTACCCATTACTTTTGGCGTTATTCATGCACAATCACGGGAGTTCCCACTGGTGCCCACTGGAACAGCCATTCGGCATGATCGAGAGCTACATTGACGCAGCCGTGGCTGACTGGCGTGCCAAAACGGTTATGCCAGTAAGCGCCGTGAACGGCATAGCCCCCGGAATAATACATAGTGTGAGGTACATTGGTAACATCATATCCCGGCCCGGTCATGCGGGTAGATGCGAACTTAGTTTGCACGGCAAAAGTACCGACGCGGGTGGGAGTTGATGGCTTGCCAGTGGAAACAATCACAGCACGCACGGGTTCTTTTCCTTCCCAAGCAATCAGTCTTTGGTTGGAAAGATCGATTTCAATCCAGCGTTTTTCTGATTCTTGCATCTCTAAAATTTTATTGGCAATTTTATCCCGCAATACAATTGTAGTGACGGGGGGTGTGGGTTTAAATTGTCTTGGTTTAGAGAATGACTGTCTTGGTGTTGTATAGGGCTGCCTGAATCTGGAAGAGGATTGTCTCGATGCGGGATAATATTGTCTCGATCGGGAAGCGGATTGTCTTTGTGTAGAAGAAGACTGTCTCAATCGGGAAGCGGATTGTCTTAATGTGGAAGAAGACTGTCTCAATCTAGAAGAAGGCTGTCTCAATCTTACGGTGGACTGAGTTGGTCTTGATAATGGCTGTCTCGATCTAGTTAAGGGCTGTCTTGGTGTTGTCAAAGACTGTCTCGGTCTTGAAACGGACTCTTTTGGTTTTGACCAAGCAGAAAATGCAATTAGGGAGATTGCCACACTGACCAATAAAGCTCCCGAACAACGCCACCAAAAAGAAGAAAATATTTTATTCACGATCGCATCCTCCTCACGACAGAAAGTTTGCTTTTAGCAAATGAAATTTTTAGCCGATCGCAGCAGCAGATATAGCGCTTTTTAGTAATGGTATATCAGCTGGTAGAGTTATTTGGTAACTGTTGCCGCACCTTTCCAGTTCTTTATAAGATCGCGCAAGCGGGATGCCTTACCGCGTATCCCTTCCCAATCTCTCGCGGCGACTAGCTGCTGGGGAAATAGCTCGCCGGCAAGTCCTACTGCGATCGCACCCGCCTGTAAAAATTCTGTCGCATTTTCCAGCGTGACGCCACCGGTGGGAATCAGGGGAATATGACCCAGCGGCCCTTGCAAACTGCGGATGTAGCTTGCTCCTCCCACTGCTTGAATCGGAAATACTTTCACACAACTAGCTCCTGCTTGGTGTGCGGTAACAATTTCTGTTGGCGAAAGCGCCCCCGGTACGATGGGCACTCCGGCATCCACCGCCGCCTCAATTAAAGTTAAGTTAACGTGTGGGGTGAAGAGGAATTGGGCACCAGATGCGATCGCCTGCTGCATTTGCTCCAAGTTTAGCAGAGTGCCGGTGCCGATCGTACACTCCGGCAGCTCCGAACGCAACTGTGCAATTAGCTCCGGTGCTTTGTGGCTGTTCCACGTAATCTCGATCGAACTCATTCCCCCAGCGGCTACCGCCAGCGCCATCTGGCGACCTAATTCTAACTCTTGGGCCCGAATGACTGCGATCGCTCGCTGTTGCTGCAACAGCTTTATCCAATACTGATTAGACATTCTCCACATCTACGTTTAGGCATATTCTTATGGGAACTTGCTAATTGCTAATTGTTTTTTTTAGCATAAACCATAAACAATGCACAATATATCTTTTTATATAAGACATTTTGGTTGCCAAAGGAGCAGAGCTAATTATGCCGGCCTTGAGCAATCATTCTCCCGAAAGATGGCTTCGGCATAGGCATTTTGTTAGCTTATTTCTGAAAGAATTCAAGGAAATATTTTATGGCATTTTTACGCATAGACGAGTTTTATCCCAATTACCGCAAAAAACTTTTCGGTGGCGATGATATCAAAGGTCTTGCTGTCTATGCAAGTGGAACTGATAGTGAAATTGGCATAGTACTAGATGCTCTTGTCGATTGGGACGGTCGTTTCCAATATTTAGTTATCGACACAAGCCGTTGGGGTTTCGCCAAGAAAGTTTTACTTCCCATAAATAGTTGCCTTGTCGATTACGAAGAACGACGAGTTTATGCCGATGGCATTAACAAACAAAAAGTCCAGTACTTACCAACTTACTACAGTACCGCACAGGTGGATGAAGATTACGAACAGCAAGTCAGGCTAATTTATGAGATGCCAAATGCTAACTATCTACTTGCAGAACAGAAACAAAGCATATCTTATCGTCATTAATCATCGGCCATCGGTCCACCCGATGCCAGGATTTGGGATTTTAGATTGGCTCCGCCTTGAAAGAGCGGAGCTTGAAATTCGTCACCCGATGCCAGGATTTGGGATTTGCGATTGGCTTTGTGAAACTTGTCAATCAACCTCGCAAAAATGCTAGTAAATCGCTGTTTTATACCTAATGACATAGTACTTCTCCAAACAATTCAGCCTGGGGTATCTTTCCATAGAAAGAGGCATATAACTAGCGAAAAATTCTAGCATTTTTGTGTAGAATTGGAGAACTATTGCATGGCTCTTCTCAAAATCGAAAATTATTATCCCAATTACCGGGAAGAACTCTTTGATGGCGATGACATCAAAGGGGTTGATGTCTATGCTGATGGCACCGATGATAAGATTGGCAGCGTGACAGATGTGCTGGTGGATGAAGAGAGCGGACGTTTTCGCTATTTCGTCATCGAGACAGGCTTTTGGGTATTCGGAAAGAAAGTATTGCTACCAGTTGGCCGTTCGCGTATTGATGAGAACGACGAGCGCATCTATGCGATCGGTCTGACAAAACAGCAAGTAGAAAATTTACCTGAATTCAACGACCTCGAACGGATTGATTACGATTATGAAGATCGGGTAAGAGGGGTTTATCGTCCGCAAGATACCGATCGCTCCGATTATATAGCTGACGATCGCAATAGCTACAACTACGAACAAGAACCAAATCTGTACGGCATCAACGAGCGGGATCACCAAACGCTCAGACTCTACGAAGAACGCTTAGTTGCCAACAAAGAACGTCGCAAAGTCGGTGAAGTAGCAGTTGGCAAGCGCGTGGAAACTGAAACGGCAAAAGTTTCTGTTCCGATTGAAAAAGAGCGCGTTATCGTTGAGCGCACTACCCCAGCAGATGTAGGTACGCCAGTTACCCCAGACCAAGCGGACTTCCGAGAAGGGGAAATGACACGCATGGATATCTACGAAGAAACTCCCGATATTCAGAAAGAAGCTTTTGTGCGGGAGCAAGTTACCGTCAGGAAGGAAATCGATCGCGACACCGTGGACGCTGAAGAAACCCTTCGTCGCGAAGAGTTAGATATTGACACCCAAGGCAATCCCGTTGTCAGGAACCCTCGTAAGATATAGGTTCTGAAGCGAAAAAGATGGGAAGCGGTTTTTTTGGACATAGATCCCCGACTTCTTCAAGAAGTCGGGGATCTGTGCTACAAAAAGCGCAATTTTTTATTTTGACTTTTAATTTTTAACTTTTGACTTTTCTATCCCCTTTGGTTCGTATATTAAAAGCGCTGTTCAGTCTCTAGAAAGATGGAAAATCACAAATAAATTTTTAGGTTTGATAGTATCAGATGTAAAAAAAGGAGCGGTTTAGTATGGCTCTAATGAAAATCGATCAATTCGATCCCAACTACCGGGAAACATTTAATGATGATGACATCAAAGGTTTTGGCGTTTATACAGAAAACGACGAAAAAATAGGCTCAATAAGTGATGTTTTAGTTGATGAAGATGGTCGTTTTCGCTATCTCGTAGTCGATCTGGGCTTTTGGATTTTTGGCAAAAAAGTTTTGCTACCAGTTGGTTTGTCGCGGATCGACTATAGTGCCGATCGCGTATACGCTATCAACATGAGTAGGAAGCAAGCAGAAGATTTACCTGAGTATAGCGATCGCACTGTAGCGGATTACGATTACGAAGAAAGAGTGAGAAATGTATATCGCACTCCTGCTGTAGGGAATACAGCTATGCCGCCTGTGGAAGCTTCCGCACCGGTTGACGCAGATTATGCTGTTTCTACACCGACGGCGATGGGCGATCTCGCTAACTACAGCAATTTCAATCGCGATACCTACACCTACGATCGCGAACCCAGCTTTTACGAGCTCAACGATCGCAATCATCAAACATTCAGACTGTACGAAGAACGATTGATCGCAAACAAAAATCGTTACAAAGCTGGTGAAGTAGCTGTTGGTAAGCGCGTGGAAACCGAAACGGCGCGAGTTTCGGTGCCGATCGAAAAAGAGCGAGTCGTTGTTGAGCGCACTACGCCAATAGATGCCGGTACGCCAGTTACCCCAGGCGAAGTAAATTTCCGCGAAGGGGAAGTAGCGCGGATTGAAGTCTACGAAGAAACTCCTGATATTCGTAAAGAAGCCTACGTGCGCGAGGAAGTAGTAGTCAGAAAAGTAGTAGATCGGGACACAGTTGACGCCGAAGACACCGTTCGTCGCGAAGAGTTAGATATTGACACGGAAGGTAATCCCGTTGTCGATAGAAGAGCTGAAGATCGCTTCTAAAACCGTGTGGGATTTTTGACAAACTCAGCCGTTAAAAAGAGCCGTCAGCTTTGACGACGCCCAATGGTGAATGCGGAATGCCGATCGCTAGTTAAACGTGCAGGCAGAGCCAACCTTTGACTCTGCCTGCTCTGCGAGATTATACACCAAAAAGTAGCTCGGTCTGTCGAGAGAAAGATGGCACAATCGGATGGATTTTTAACATTTTTTATGAAGACAATTTAGGAGACAATAAAATGGCTTTGATCGAACTAGAAGATTATTATCCCAATTACCGCGAAACTTTGGGAAACGACGATATTAAAACACTCGACCTCTATACTGAGGGAGGCGAGAAAGCCGGCAGCGTTAGCGATGTATTAGTCGATCGCGAAGGTCGTTTCCGGTATCTGGTAATTGACACAGGTGCTTTTGGTTTCGGTAAGAAAATTTTGCTTCCCATCGGTCTATCTCGTATTGATTATAACTTGCATCGCGTCTTTGTCGATGGTTTGAGTAAAGAGCAAGTCCAAAATTTACCGGAGTATAAAAAAAGCCTCACGGTTGATTACGATTACGAAGAGCGGTTGAGAGGAGTTTATCGTCCGCTGGCTAGTGAGGCGGCAGAATCTACTCTAGCATCGGAAACTTATAACCGCGATACTTACAATTACGACCGAGAACCTTACCTGTACAACATTAACGAGGGTGAAGGTCAAACATTTCGGTTGTATGAAGAACGGCTAATTGGCAGTAAAGAGCGCCACAAAGTAGGAGAAGTTGCAGTTGGTAAGCGTATTGAAACAGAAACCGCAAGAGTTTCCGTACCGATCGAAAAAGAAAGAATTGTCATCGAGCGAAACAACCCCACAGATGCGACACCTGTTAATCCTAGCGATGCTGATTTCCAGTCGGGAGAAGTAGCACGTATGGAAGTGTACCAAGAAACAGCTAACATTCAAAAGCAAGCGTTTGTGCGGTCAGAAGTCAGCCTTCGCAAAGAAATCGATCGCGATACGGTGGAAACGGAAGACACTGTTCGTCGCGAAGAGATAGATATTCATACCGAAGGTAATCCGGTTGTGGATAGAGGCGATCGTACATAGGTTTTTGCATAACCTCAGTTTTAAAAATAGTGCAGGCGGGGCGACATCAAAGCTCTGCCTGTGCTTTACAAGCTTAAATATTCATCCGTAACATCAGTACAATTCACAAAAGGTGAGTAAAATGGAGAAGCAAACATCTACAAAAAAGCTAGAATCGGACAAACATAATCTTCGCATTAAAGTCTTGCTAGAGAAGTTGAAGAATAAACTAAGAAACTTTTCTGTTGTGGACAGTAGCGCCATCTTGGTCGGGCAAGTAAAGGATGTGCATCTTGATAAATCGCGGCAGCTAAACTTAGTTATAGCTCAGGCGGATGCCGCGTCCGGTTCGCACGTTTTTTTATTAAGAAGCAATCACATTCATCAAGTTGATTATCCCAGTAAATCCCTTTCATTAGATATTACAAAAAACGAAATACAGGAGCTGCCAGAATATAGACGATCGCAGACTCTGGCAAGGCAGATGTCAGAAAGGCAGAGCGAAGCAGTTCGGTCAAGCAATTCTCCCCCTTCCCAAACGCCTGAAGTCAATCCAACACCAAGTCATTACGCTAGCTCTTATGCAGAGCATATGTCAGCACCAAATGACTTCGAGGATAACCTGGAATCATCTGAAAATGAGGATATCTCTCCCGCTGATTCCGAGATGTCGGATGTGGTAGAAGAAGAAGTTATTCGGTTACTGGAAGAACGATTGGTTGTTAACCTCAACAAACGTAAAGTAGGTGAAGTAATTGTTCGTAAAGAAATCGAAACTCGGATGGTAGAGGTGCCAGTCCAGTACGAGAAATTAATTGTCGAACAAGTCAGTCCGTCACCAAAAGTACTGGCAGAAATAGATTTAGGACAAGGAGAAATTCCCGCTCCCGAAGCGATCGCAACTGCCAATCAAAACAGTCAGTTAGCTGTCAGCGGCGAATTTAGTTCTCCTAAAACTGCCAGCCTGCTGTTAGATGCCATTGCCAGACAGCTAGATAACGGGTGTAAGAGCGTGCGAATAGAAATTTTGCTGTCGGATTCGCAACATCAGCAAGTTTACCAGGAGTGGTTCGATCGCTGTTCTGGTACCTAAATCGATTTGAGATTTTGGATTTGAGATTTTAGATTGGGCAATTCAAGCATTTTCCAATTTGCGATTTAAAATTTTTTCCATCCCACACCGGTAACGATCGGCAATAAAAATGTTACGATCGTTACCGCAGGATTTTACTGAGCTTTTGTAGTTCTGGGGTGTCTTGGGGTAACTTGCCCCGGAAAATACACCGAGAAAGGCGCTAGTTAGAAAATCATTGCAAAGCAGAAGCAGTTTGCCAAACTATCTGGTTTGGCTTATAGTGCAGGTGCAGCTTATAAGAAACTCAAGAAGTGAGCGACAAGCTTGCTTCGGGTGCATCGAAAAGAACCTATGCTACAAAACAAAATCAAATAAAACAAACATATTTAGAGAGTTTGGGGACAATCTTGGGCATTCTAGATGGGAGGGCTGAAGCCAGCCGCTGGCAGTTCGTGCCATGACTTTTGGCAAAATCCCAGCCCCAGGTAGCATCTGCACTTTTTTCTTTAAGTTCTGATAAAATTCCCACACTCTTGGTATCGAATTTTGCCACAATGCTCCCTAGATTCAGCCACTGCTAGCAGATTTTCTGGCTTATAGTAAAAGCGGGTTCACCCGCATCGCACTCTGCCAATACCCAGCTGATTTTGCAACGCCAACAGAAGGAGAATCACCTCAGTCATGTTCACCACCAACGCCCGTCCGCCCCTGGTTAATAGCTCGATCGGTAATTCCAACTACGTCCGCGCTGTCGCTATCAGCCCCCGCTTGCCTCTGCTGGTCAGCGCCAACTCGGAAGAAATCAAGATTTGGGATCTCGACAACGGTCAATTGCTTGGCAGCTTAACCGGTCATTCAGACTGCGTGCGAGCTCTCGCTATTAGCCCGGATGGGAAAACTCTCGTCAGCGCGGGTAATGACAATACTATCAAGATTTGGAATTTAGAGGACGCCCAATTACTTCGCACTCTGAGCGATCATCGCGGTTCCGTTCTTTGTCTTGCCTTTAGTTCTGACGGACAGACTGTGGTGAGCGGTAGCAATGATAATAGCATTAAGGTTTGGAACGTTGCAGATGGCAAATTGCTTCGCACGCTTACTTGTCATTGTGGCTCAGTTCTGTCTCTTGCCATCAGTCCGGATGGTACGCATATCGTCAGCGGCAGTTTTGACAATACTATTAAAGTTTGGCAACTTTCCACGGGCAAAATGCTTCGCACTCTCAAGGGTCATTCTAATTGGGTGGCGAGTGTTGCGATTAGTCCGGATGGAAAGTTTATCATTAGTGGCAGTTCGGATTGCACTGTGAGAATATGGCAGTTGAGCAACGGCAAGATGCTTCGCAAGCTCAATGGTCATTCTTGCTGGGTTGATTCGATCGCTCTGTGTCCCGATGGCGAAACCGCTGTCAGCGGCAGCTCGGATAATACGATCAAAATCTGGCAAGTCAGCAATGGCAAGTTGCTTCGCACTCTCACCGGTCATTCGGGTGGTGTTTTGTCTGTGGCGATTGGCAGCGATCGCAAAACTCTCGTTAGCGGTAGTAATGATAATACTATTAAGATGTGGGAGATGAATAGCGGGAAATTACTTCGCACTCTCACCGGTGATTCTAATTGGTTTTGGTCTGTGACTACAAATCCCGGCGAGCAAACACTGAGCGATGACGATGATAGCAGCATTAAAATGTGGCGTTTGCGGGATAATTGATATCATATCCGGTCGTAAGTATGTAGTTGGGCTTGACGCCTCTTCTCGTGAGTATGTAGTTGGGCTTTAGCCCTCTTCTCCCAAGTATGTAGTTGGGCTTTAGCCCTCTTCTCCTGAGTATGTAGTTGGGCTTTAGCCCTCTTCTCCCAAGTATGTAGTTGGGCTTTAGCCCTCTTCTCCTGAGTATGTAGTTGGGCTTTAGCCCTCTTCTCCTGAGTATGTAGTTGGGCTTTAGCCCTCTTCTCCTGAGTATGTAGTTGGGCTTTAGCCCTCTTCTCCCACGAATCTGGGGGCTAAAGCCCAACTACGTACCTAATCTTAGTTTGAATGATGTAACCCTCCGCTCTTCTGCCTTTCTAAAACAACTGTTTTGTAGAATGATTCCAAGGCGGTAATGCAGGTTTTATCCTCGTAAACTAAACTATGACTTTCGTAAGTTTTTCGCACGATTTCTTGTCGCCAATCTAAGTCTAAACCCAACTTGACAGCAATATCGATATACTCGGCTTCATTTTGGGCGATCGTCTCTGTCATACCCATCATTTTTAATATACCATAGGAGTGACGACCGCGCATAAATTTTCCCGGACAAGTCACCACCGGTAAACCGCAAGCGATCGCTTCCAAGGTTGTATTACCGCCCGACCAACTGAAAGTATCTAGAAAGATATCCGCAAGTAAATTGAGATTGAAGTACTCAATTTGCGACATTCTCGGTTGCAAGATGCAGTAATCTTCGCTGTGCAAATCAAATTTAGCAAAAGCTCGTTTTAAACGTTCTTGAAATTGAGCATTAACAGTAGCCGCATCGTGAGAAATGAAGGTAAACTGCGCTTGGGGAACCCGCTGCGCTATTTCCGCAAAGATGCGATCGTATTGAGGTAGGTATTTGAATAAAGATTGACAGCAAAGATAAACGATCGCATCTTTGCGAAGCTGAAAATCGGCACGAGTTTTGCTAAGTTCGGGAATTTCTGGCTTTTGATAGCACATTCCGATATTCGGCAAACAAAATAACTTTTCGGAATAGTGCGATCGCGCATTTTCCGGTTCCATTAAATCGCCAGATAAAAAGTAATCAATTGTTGGCAAACCTGTCGTTACTGGATGTCCCCAAGTTACACATTGCACAGGCGCTAAACGTAATGCGGCGATTTGATACGTCAGCGGACTCATGCCAATATCTGCAAACATCAGAATATGCAGCTTGTCATCCATCACCTGTTGGCAAATTATCTCTATATTACCATAAATATGATAAAATTTATCGCTGCAATCTCGGATTTTTTCTGTAACGGCATCTACTTCGGGAGCAACTTGATAGATGTAAATTTCAAACTGTTGGCGATCGCAGTTTTTCAGCCAGCCAAAAATTAACTTAGCGACGCTATGATTTCGCAAGTGTGTGGAAATGTAGCCGAGGCGAATTTTATCATTTTTACGCAGACGTGGCATGGGTAAATCTATAGACCATTGCGGATATTCTTCCGCCATCAATTGATGTAAAAATTTGCCTAACTTGCGTTGTATACCGCGCTCGTTATAACCTTGATAGGCAGGGTAGAAGTTGATAGCTTTCTGGTTTAAAATTGTTAAGGCAGACTGACGCAGGGACGAATTTAACCAAGTTTGTCGAATTAATTGATTAACTTCCCGACAGAAGCGCTGACGCCAGAAAGCAATCTGCTCAAAGGTATCGTAGATAATCGGCAAAATGAAAGCGTTTTCCCAATAAGCTGGCGCAGAATTTGGTTTAAGTTGCAACGCTTTTTGGAAACAGTCTATTGCTTTTTCAACTTGATTCTGATAAGCTAAAGCTATTCCCCAATTGAGGTAAGCTTCCGGACTATTGGGATCGATCGCGAGAGCCTGTTGAAAACAAGCGATCGCTTCCTCATAGCGAAACAGATAAGTGAAAGCAGTACCCAAACCAAGGTAAGGATCTAGATATTGTGGCGCAAGACTTAAAGCCTGTTGATATGGTACAATCGCCTCTGCATACTTGTGCAAAATTAGAAGCGCTTTACCGAGATTGTAATAAATTCCGGGAACATCGGGACGGAGAGCGATCGCTTGCTGGTAATGTGGAATAGCAGCATCAATAAAACCTTGTTCCAAATAGATATTTGCCAAATTAGCATGAGCTTCCGCATCCTGGGGATAGAAAGACAGAACTTGCTGATAGTGGAGAATAGCAGCAGAGAAATCGCCTACTTGTTGAAAAGCATTAGCTAAATTATAATAAGCGTCAGTATAACCTGGCTTGAGAGCGATCGCTTGGTGGTAATACGAGATTGCTTCTAACAACTGACCCTGCTGGTGCAAAACAGCAGCCAAACTATAGTAAGCTTCAGCATAGCCAGGAGAAAAAGCAATAGTTTGGAGATAATAGAGAATTGCATCATCCAGCTTACCAGATTGATGAGCGATCGCACCCAGCAAATATAGCGCTTCTGCACAATCAGGTTGTTGCTGTAAAATTTGCTGACAAATCGACTGTGCTTGAGAAACTTGACCGATTTGGAGAGACTGGTAAGCAAGAGCGATCGCTTGTGAGAGACTTAACATAAGAGAGGCGAGGGCGTCGGGACTGGGGACTGGGCGCTAATTCGGTATGTGGTTGCGCTTTAGCGCCCAAACGCAACAACAGACCCAAAGAGCGATCGCACATATAATAAGGATACATCCATCTCTACATCTGCGTTCATCCGCGTTCATTCCCTTACATCTGCGGTAAAAAAATCAACCACTCATCCCGCAAACATACATCCATCTCCACATCTGCGTTTATCCGCGTTCATCTGCTTACATCTGCGGTAAAAGAATCAACCAGCCATGCAATCAACAGACATCCACCTCTACATCTGCGTTTATCCGCGTTCATCCGCTTACATCTGCGGTAAAAAATGTAAACCTATCCTCAGACAGAAGATCTCAAATCCCCCTTATACTAAAATCACACCCAACCACAGCCAGCTATGAGTCTGTGCATCAACCCACATTGCCCAAAACCAGACAACCCGCAGAACAGCAACAACCGCCAATGTCAAAGTTGCGGTTCCGACTTACTTCTGCAAGGACGCTATCGGGTGATGCGACTCCTCAGCGATAACAGCGGTTTTGGCAAAATTTACACCGCAGAACAACGGGGAACTGCCAAAATACTGAAAGTCCTCAAAGAACATCTCAACAAGGAACCGAAAGCAGTCGAACTATTTCAACAAGAAGCAAACGTATTAGCGCAGTTCCAGCATCCCGGTATTCCCAAAGTCGATGGTTATTTCGAGTATCAAACCAGAAACGGGTTGATATTGCACTGCATTGTGATGGAAAAAATCGAGGGGCCAAACTTAGAAGAGTGGCTAAAACAGCAGGGAAATCATCCCATTTCCGAACAGCAAGCAATAGCCTGGTTAAAGCAACTGGCAGAAATATTGCAGATAGTGCATGGAAAGCAGTATTTCCATCGGGATATTAAGCCGCCCAATATCATGCTAAGACGGGATGGGCAGTTGGTGTTGATTGATTTTGGCACGGCGAGGGAAGCTACCTATACTTATCTTGCCAGACTGGGTGCGGGATACCAAATTACGGCGATAGTTTCTGTTGGGTATACGCCACCGGAACAACAGAATTGCCAAGCTGTACCGCAATCAGATTTTTTTGCATTGGGACGGACGTTTGTGTATTTGCTGACGGGACAGAATGTTTTCAATTTTTACGATCCCCATAATGATGTGTTTCGCTGGCGACAGGCTGCGAATATTTCACCCATTTTGGCTAACTTTATCGATAATTTGATGGCGCGAAAGCCAGGGGATAGACCGCACAATACTCAGGTGCTTTTGCAGAGGATAGACGAACTGGCGCAAAAGTTGGCAAAGCGGAAAACCAATTTTCCTCTGGGGATGGCGGCGGGAGTGTTATTGGTTTTCGGTGGTGGAATTGGGTTTTGGGTTTCTAAATTAGGTGGGAGTTCTGTTAGTCTGCCTAGTCCGCTGGTGACGAGTTCGCCAAGTTCTAGTGCGAGTGTGGTGAGAAGTGTTGCGCCTATTAGTTCGCCGCGTTCTATTTCTATTACAACAAGCCTAGACTATACTCAACTCGAAAATTTACTGAAATTAGAAATATGGAAAGAAGCTGATGTAGAAACTCGTAATATCATGCTTAAGGCTTCTGGTCGAGAAGAGGGTTGGCTTGATATAAAATCTATAGATAGTTTTCCTTGTAAAGACCTTGCCCATATCAATAAACTATGGGTGAAATATAGCAAAGGAAAGTTTGGTTTTAGCGTTCAAAAATCTATTTGGGAGGCTGTTGGCGGGAGTTCACAAGCAACTCCTGAAATTTATAACCGTTTTGGAGATCGTGTCGGATGGCGCGTCAATAAGCATTGGCTAAAATATGATGAGTACAATTTTACTATGAATTCACCAATAGGACACTTGCCCCAAATGTTTAATAACAACAAGTTACCTAGTAACAAATTATCTGTGCTAGCACCAAAACTTGCCAAATGTGGTATTCCTTAATTTTCAAGCACAACAAGATCGAAATTTGGCGGGTGTCGCGTTGAAGTTCACCACCTTTGTTTTTGGCAATAGTTTCTACCTTGAACCTAGATTTTGGTTTGAGAAACCCGGTTTTTAATATAACACTGTAGGGGCGTTCGCGTAGCGGCACCCCTACACATCATTCGGTGGTTTGGGCTTTGAATACAAAACCAATGTATCCTATAAAATGAGGGCAGTTAAAAGTGCGATGAATCAGGATAAACCCTTAATACCAGCTAAAAACATGAATAAGCAGTTATTTTAACAGCAAATAGAGGAAATCGTGAAAAAAATCGGCAAATGGGAAATTAAATTACCTTTAAGAGTAGCGGCGACTGTCTTGTTACTTTTAGGAGGAGAGTTGGCGTATTCCATATCTACATTAGGTCATCCTCCTATTGGCCAGAGAAATGTTAGTTCCCCTAATCCAGTTGTGATGAGTTCTAATGCGAGTGGAAGTTCTTTAGAAAATGTTTCTTTAGATAAAACTCTTACAGGTCATTCCAAAGGAGTTATTTCTCTAGCCATCAGTCGAGATGGGCAGATTTTGGTTAGCGGTAGTTTTGACGGTACGATCAAAATTTGGAATTTAACAACAGGCGATTTAATCCGCACTTTATCCGGTCATTCTGACTCGGTTTCTGCTATCACCATCAGTCCAGATGGGCAGACTATAGTTAGCGGTAGTTATGACAATACTATCAAAATTTGGCATTCAGTAACAGGCAATTTAATCCGTACTTTATCGGGTCATTCCAGCGATGTTTGGTCTGTCGCCATCAGTCCAGATGGACAAACTTTAGTTAGCGGTAGTTTTGACAATACGATCAAAATTTGGAATTTGGCAACAGGTGATTTAATTCGCACTTTGTCCGGTCATTCCGACTATGTTCGTTCTGTCGCCATCAGTCCAGATGGGCAGAATTTAGTTAGTGCTAGTAGGGACAAAACGATCAAAATTTGGGATTTAGCAACAGGTGATTTAATCCGCACTTTGTCGGGTCATTCCGACTATGTTAATTGTGTGGCCATCAGTCGAGATGGGCAGACTTTAGCTAGTAGTAGTAGGGATAAAACCATCAAAATTTGGGATTTAAAAACAGGCGATTTAATTCGCACTTTGTCGGGTCATTCTCTAGCTGTTTGGTCTGTCGCCATCAGTCCAGATGGGCAGACTTTGGTTAGCGGGAGTGCTGACGAAACTATCAAAATTTGGAATTTAAAAACAGGCGATTTGATTCGCACTTTGCCCGGTCATTCCTACTGGGTTAGTTCTGTCGTTATCAGTTCAGATGGACAGACTTTGGTTAGTGGTGGTGACGAAATAATCAAAGTTTGGCGGGTGTCGCGTTGAATCAAAGTCCGACGGAGAATAAATTACTCTTCTCATAGCGAAAGTCGGTTTTAACCGACTTTCCTAAATCGGCACTTGTACTATTGACGCTGGGAAAATTACTCATGCCAATATCCTTAAAGGCTTAACAATTAAATCTTCTGTATGAATAGGCTGATTATCAGCCTTTAAACTTTCAATATATAATTCTATAGCTTCTGTAATATTAGCGATCGCTTCTTCAAAAGAATCTCCTTGAGAATGACAACCTTTGAGGATAGGACAAAAAGCGCGATCGCCTCCATCTGATTCTTTTTCCAGAAGAACTGTATAATTGTAAATTTGTTTATTGTTGTTATCCATAATTTTTCAAGTTGTTGGTAATCTATCTACTTTTACCTGGGCATGATTCCATAGTAACTCACAGTTAGATCTTGTAGATAGGATGTTCGAGAATTGGTCACGACCCAATCAAGTTTTCTAACTGTCGTGTCAAATCTCCTGTAAAGAACTGTGATGTATTGAAAGTACGATCGCTAAAACTTCCCCAAGGTATGAAATGTTAATGTATAATTTTATCTTTGTTTTGTAGAATTACCAGGAGCGATCGCCCTAAATCGGCACTTGTACCAATAGCTTTCTCCGTTCCTCAAACCGACCCGAAATCATATTAACCCACAATAACCATCTTCATTCAGGCGAAAAGCAGTTAACTAAATTATCGATCGAAAGTGCTGAAACAATCGCCCGTGCCTAAGCCACCCTACGATTAGATAAGTTTCGACGATCTCCACAAGTAGGCGAGAGCCTTCCTTTATTCTTCCGCACGCCAGCGCACGTAGGGACGACCTGTAGCGAGGCTTTTAGAGGTAATTTCTGTAAAACCAGTGTCCCAGCCGACATTGAGGCGAAAATAGACTTTACCGTTGCGGAAGCGGAAGGTGTACGATCGCAGCTGAGGCGAACTCGCTTGACCCCTGTGTCAGACTGGGCGGTACTTGCTGAGCTACAGTCGAAATCGATCGACTCAATCAAAATGCAGATAATACTAAGAGGATGCGAAATTGGTTCTGTTGAGACAAGCAGATTTTTGTAAATAGAGGCATAATTTTGATAATTTTTCCTTTATAGTTATGCAAAAGCCAGTTTAATTACCTCTGGAGGAGATTTCCCTCATACCATCGGATAACCCAATCGGGTGAAACATTAAAAATTAAAACATAAAAGATCGCGCAGGTAAAAAATGAAGGAAACTATCAAACAACTTGCCAAACCAACTTTTCCCGAATCAATCGCCAAAACCATGCCTTCTTGGCCGAATCTCTTGCAAGGAGTTGCAGAAGCTACTCGTCAACTGCTGACCGCCGAAGACTATGCTACAGCTATTAATGAAGCTTTAGCAACTTTGGGGCGAGTAACGGGAGTCGATCGAGTCTATATTTTTGAAATTCATCCTCACCCAGAAACAGGCGAACCTGTGACCAGTCAGCGCTTTGAATGGGCTCATACTAGCGTTACTGCCGAACTGAACAACCCAATTTTGCAGAACCTAGATTTCGCCGCTTACGAGATGACGCAGTGGTACGAAACGCTAAAAGCTGGGAATTCTGTCAGCGCTTTAATTAAAGAATTACCGTCTATCCAAAGACAATTAATAGAACCGCAAGGAGCTTTATCGATATTAGTTGTTCCCATTCCGATTAACGGTCAACTTTGGGGTGTAATTGGTTTTGATGATTGCCATTGCGATCGTCGTTGGTCGAGAGACGAAGAAGCGGTATTAATGACGATGGCGGCAACGCTGGGCGGCGTCATCGCTCAAAGGCAAACCCAAGAAGAATTGCGCCAAGAACGCGATTTTATTGCTGCTATTCTCGATACTGCTGGTGCGCTGGTGGTGGTACTCGATCGCCAAGGGCAAATTATCCGCTTTAACAGAGCTTGCGAACAAACAACTGACTACTCATTTGATGAAGTAAAAGGCAAACATTTCTGGGATTTATTCTTAATTAGAGAAGAAAAAGAGGCAGTAAAAGTTATATTTTCTAAGCTAAAAGCAGGTCATTTCCCAATAAATTATGAAAACTATTGGCTGACAAAAAACGGCATACGGCGGCGAATTGCTTGGTCAAGTACAGCCATCTTCGATGCCAATCGCAATGTCAAGTACATCATCGGTACTGGTATCGATATCACCGAGCGCTACTTGGCACAAGAAGAACTGCGGAAAGGAGAAGAATTATATCGCACGCTGGCGAGGAACTTTCCCAACGGTGGAGTTTTCTTGTTCGATCGCAACTTGCGTTACTCCATTGCAGAAGGTACGGGATTAGCCGCAATCGGTGTTTCCAAAGAATTATTAGAAGGCCAGACAATTTGGGAGGTATGGTCTCCCGAAACCTGTAAAATTATAGAGCCGTATTATCGGGCAGCGCTAGCCGGAAATACAAATATTTTTGAATTGCAATATGGCGAATCGGTATATCTTTTACATACACTGCCTGTTAAAAATGAGCGTGGGGAAATATTTGCCGGAATGTTGATGTCCCTGGATATTACTGAGCGCAAGCGAGTCGAAATAGCTTTGCGGGAAAGCGAAAGGCGCTTGCGTCAGCAAAACCGAGTCCTGATGGAATTAGCCAAGGACAAAACAATCAATAGCGGCAATTTAAAAACGGCGATTCAAAAAATTACCGAAGCTGCTGCCAAGACTTTAGAAATTGAGCGGGCTAGCGTTTGGTTGTATAATAGCGATCGCTCTCGCATTACGTGTATCGACCTTTACGAACGCAGCCTCAATCGTCATTCTCAAGGTTTGGAACTGGCAGCAGTTAACTATCCAGCTTATTTTAAGGCATTGGAAACCGAGCGGACAATCGCCGCCGCTGATGCCTATAGCGACCCCAGAACTAGAGACTTTTCCGAGCGCTATTTGACACCAATTGGTGTCAAATCTATGTTAGATTCACCCATTTGGTTAGGCGGGCAAATGGTGGGAATTGTCTGTCAAGAACAGGTAGAAACTTGTCGTCATTGGGCATTAGAAGAAGAAAATTTTGCAGGCTCTATAGCGGATTTAGTTTCTTTGGCGATCGAAGCTTACGAACACCAAAAAGCAGAGGAGCAATTACTTGCAGCAGTTCAACGCGATCGCCTCTTAGCTCAAATTGCTTTACGCATTCGCCGCTCGCTCAATCTCGACGAAATTCTTAACACCACAGTTGCGGAAGTAAGACAATTTCTGCAAGCCGATCGCGTTTTCATCGGCTACCAACAACTAAACAGTCAAGGGCAAATTGTTGCTGAATCAGTCGATTCCAAGTACCCGTCTGTTTTAGGCTTTCTAGTAAACGATAAAAGCTACCTGCAAGAATTGCGATCGCTATTTGAAAATCACCGCGTCCGAGTTGTGGAAGACACCGCCAAAGCCACACAACAACCTTGTGCTAAGTACTATTCTCAATATAAAATTAGAGCGGGTTTAGGTGTACCGATTCTGTTAGGCGATCAGCTATTTGGTGCCTTAGTCGTTCATCAATGTTCCGCACCCCGTCACTGGCAGGAATTTGAAATCGGTCTGCTAGAACAGTTAGCAACACAAGTAGCGATCGCGATTCAGCAAGCCGAACTCTATCAACAAGTATACGCTCTCAATGCTAATTTAGAACGACAAGTAGAGGAGCGCACATCTCAATTGCAACAAAGAAATAGAGAATTGCAAGAAATCAACCAACTTAAAGATATCTTCCTACACGCTGTCACCCATGATTTGCGGACACCCGTTATGGGTTGGTTGCTCGTTTTGAAAAATTTGCTCAATACTCATAAATCAGCATTTATCAACAATCCCAAATCCGAAATTCCCGTACCGCGATCGACTTTAGAACGCATGATCGAAAGTAGCGATCGGCAACTCCACCTGATTAACTCGCTTTTGGAAGTCCATTCTACTGAAGTACGCGGTTTAGCTCTCTACCCCAAGCCACTACAACTAAACGAAATAGTGCAAGCAATTATTGCAGATTTAGAGCCCCTATTGGATAAGAATAAAGCAAAATTTCACAACTTAATTAGCTCCGATATGCCAATGATAAATGCAGACCGAGAACAACTATGGCGCGTTTTTGAAAACCTAGTAACCAATGCCTTAAATCATAACCCGCCCGGACTTAATTTGACACTTAAAGCTACTGTTGAAAACGGGAAAACGCCAGAGTGCAAGCATGACAATACAAGCGATCTATCTCTAGGAACGAAGCATTTAGGTGATGATTATTCCGTGTTGTTAAAAGCCCAATTTCTTCGTTTCACTCTTGAAGATAACGGTGTCGGAATGGATCGAGAAACTTGCGAGCATTTATTTGAACTATACGTGCGCGGTTCCCACGTCCGGCGCTTAACCGGTATCGGATTGGGTTTGTATCTCTGTCGGCAAATCATCACCGCCCACGGCGGCGAAATTGGTGTGATTAGCAGTCCGGGTGCTGGTGCAACCTTTTGGTTTACTTTACCCGTTGTTAGTATTGGAGTTTAGATTCCGGTGCAAAACCTGAATATTGGTATGCTTTTGGCTTTGACACTCACCCTTTTAGAAAAAGGGTGATTCTATAGAACTCACATTCCATATATTCTGGGAGAACAAATCCAATTGTACTGCCAGATTCCCAGGCACAGACCGTTTGCTCTTAAGAGCGGTCTGTTTTCTCCGTTTAGGCACTGTTGATTCAGTGCTGGGCGTTTCAAACAGCGATAGCTGTTTGGGTTCCTTCGAGTCCCGAAGTACCTTAATTAAATTCAATCCATATTCTTGGACGGCTTTTTGCTTGATGTTTCTTGCAGCCTGCCTATCTGCATGATCAAAATGACCACATTCAGTACAGATAAACTTCTCTCTGTCCCTACTGAATTTATCGACATGACCGCAGACACTACAAGTTTGACTTGTATGTTTAGGGTTAATTTTAAGTAAGATTTTTCCTGACTTTGCAGCCACGTACTCAATCTTAGAAATAAACTCTCCCCAAGCAGCATCTAAAATAGCGCGATTTAATCCTCTTTTAGCAGATTGACCATTAGATAAAAATCTTCCTGTTTTCTCACATCGTTTAGGTTTGCATCGTTTAACCATGCCTTTAATATTGAGGTCTTCTACTATAACAGCATCTGCTTTCTTGACTATCTTATTGGCTATCTGCCATTGATAAGCATTTCTATGATTAGCGATTTTGTTATGAAGCGATGCAACTTGACTAAGCCGTTTCTTCCGATTTTGACTACCTTTTTTTGTACGACTAAGACGGCGTTGACGAATCTTAAGGATCCGCTTGGTTTTCTTGTTGGTAGCAAACCTTGGGTTTTGTATATCACTACCATCTGAACAATAAGCTAGTTTGGTTAGCCCCATGTCTAACCCCACTGCTGTTTTGATACTAGAAATATCTCTCTTTGGCAGTTCTGGTACAGATTTATCCTCAATACGGACACTCATAAACCAACCATCTGTCTTGCAGCGAATAGTTACACTTTTAACCGTAAAACTATCCGGTATTGGTCGAGAGTTCAAGAATCGCATCAAGCCAATCTTGGGCAGGTAAACCTTGTTCCCTTGAAATTTAACTCGACCTGGTTTGTATTCAAAGGAACGAAAATTACTACGGTTTTTGAATACAGGGAATCCTCTTCCGTCAAAGAAGTTTTGATAAGCGGTGTTAAGCCTTGCAATATTGCGTTGTAAAACATCCGAGTCTATGGATTTGTACCAAGGACGAGATGCTTTAAGTTCAACCAATGCAGCATCTTGAATGGTGACAGCGTTGCGCTTTTTACCACTATCCTGCCAAGGATTTCCCGTTGCTCCATTCTTGACTATGCAGCAAGTTAAGGGAGTTGCTTCTGCTCTGGTTTTCAGATTGCAGTAAGCACCTTGAACAAACTGCTGTTGATAGGTTTCAATCCGGTCAGCTAAACACCAATTGTAATGACTACGCAACATATCTAGCCACAACTCCATCTTGGCAGATTGACTGCCAGAAGGACGTAATTTGTAGACATAGCTTAGGATCATCTTGGTCGTTAGTGTTAAGCTATCAACAAGACAATCTTAGCACTACGATCAAATAAAATGCAACAATATAGGAAATCTAATCATTCGGTGTCAATGGTTAATTACCATTTAGTCTGGACAGCAAAACGACGCAAAAAGTGTTGACAGGAGATATTGAAAATCGGCCAAGAGAAATCATCTGGGGAGTGTGCCAAGAAAAGAAGTGGGTAATTATAGCTTTGGAAATAATGCCTGACCATATTCATTTATTTGTTAATGTCCCGCCTAATATAGCACCACATCAAGTAGTTAAGGCTATCAAGGCTAGAAGTTCAAGATTGTTAAGACAAGAGTTTCCACAACTGTTAAAATTACCTAGCTTGTGGACACATTCGTACTTTGTTTCTACGGCTCTTCACGTTAGCAATGAAACAGTGAGGCGTTATATTGAGAACCAGAGAACTTGACGGCAACTGGGGGGGAGACAACAATCGGTCAACCCCTTACTGCGTGCGGGGTTGACCGATTGTTGTCAAAAAAAAATAGGTCTGCTATTCTCAAGTAGACCTAACTAATGAAAAAAATGAATTTAATACCTTCATTTTACACCCAA